>JAJKJU010000262.1 GCA_021153565.1 Rhizobacter sp. | reverse complement strand
GCAGACTCGCCCACGATGCGCGCCACCGCCGCGAAGGGCATCTGCTGCGCCAGCATCAGGATCAGCGCCTCGAACAGCAGCGTGAAGCCCGACAGGCGTCCAGCGAAGTCTGGCTCGACCAATCGGACCGAGCCCTTGGGCAACTTCACGCGCGGCGTGCGTACCTGCAAGTGGCATTCGTGCTGGAAGAAGTTCAAGTGCCGGTACGTCTTGGGCACCGTGTCGTGCACCGGATGCACGCCCTCATGCCCAGAGACCGCAAAGCGCGTACCCGGCGTGAAGTCGATCCTCACCGTCAGCACCTTGGTGCCCTCATCGAAATCCACGGCCCCTACCGACCACGGCGCGCTAATCCCCAGCGCCGCCTCGAACACCTTGGTTGTCATTCCCTACTTCCTTGTCCCGGCTGCAAACATGCCCAAGAGTACCCACTCAAAATTCAAGAGAGGCCGAATAAGCCAGTCCGATGAGACCCTGGCGACTTCTACATCGGCGAAGGTCGGGACCTGATCTGGTCGCTCCGACGAGAGATCAATCCCGCCTTCGATCTTGACGTATTGCTCGCGTGCGCAGCCCCTCACCCAGAGGTCTGCCATCACTCGAGTGCCGTCCACGTTGACGGAGCCAGGGTACTCGCAGAAGGCGTCGACAAGCGGGCAACTCTCTGCAAGGGCCCAGGCCGCCAGACTGTCATACGAGAACAGCACCAGCATGCGGGCCGCCTTGGGGCTGTAGAGCTGGATGCGACGCATCCATGGCAGTCGTTTGATGGTGACGGGCTGGGGGCACTTCATCGACGGTGACGACCCCGTCCAGGCGTTCCTGGACTACAAGCGCAAGCAAGTCACCAAGCAGCGCGGCCGCGTCGGTCACACGGCTCGTTCCACCACGCAGTTGCTGGCTCGACGAGCCCCCCGTCTTCCCCGACGCACCCGTGCTCGGCTACTTCTGAGACCACAAAGTCTCACATTTACCCTCGCCGCAGTCTCACATTTACTTTCGTGGACATCGGCCGCCGGGTACAACTGTTCGACCACGCAGCGTTTGCCGTGTGGCTCGGCCTTGAGGCCGAGCCGGCAGTGTCCTCACTATGTGAGCGCCCCGCCCGCATCGGGCCTGACGCGAATGCCTTGCCGATCGACTTCTGGGTGCGTCGTGTCGATTACGACTCTGGCGGCTGGTTTGAATGATCATCACTTGGACGGTCAACGTTCGTAGAGGAAAGCAAAGTTGTCACCGGCGCGTTCCCTCGTGAGCGGTCCGCAAAGTGACAACTTTGCCGACACGTCCAGCAAAGCAAATTCGTCAGCTCGCATCAGCGGCAAGTAATTTCGTCACTTCGCAGCTTCACGCCCGATCTTGACGTCTAAGTTGTTGATCCATGAAGGGATCGACAACACGCTACACGGTGCCGCTGACCTCGCATCGTCCGCCGGCTGCGCGGCTGCTGGAGGCCTTCAGTCCGAAGCTGGCGCGCCGCGTGCGGCTGTACGACCACACGAGCTTCAAGCTCTGGATTTCGCTCGAGGCCGACGCGGAGGTGAAGGCGTTGTGCGAGCGTCCAGTCGCGCTGAACGGTGATGCCGGCCGCATGATCGAATTCTGGGTGCAGCGCGAGGAATTGCTGCTCATCGAGAATTCCAAGGCATCCGCTGCGCTGCCCGATCGTTTCGGCGAGATCGCCGTAGAACGAGGCAAAAGTGTCAATATCGCCGAGCCCGGTATCCGTAGTGAAGTGCATCGAAAGATTGACACTTTTACCCTCACTCTGAGCGAGGCAAATCTGTCAACAAACGATAGAGATAGAGCGAGGCAAGTCTGTCAATTCGCAGCCAGAGCTGGCCAAACCGTACGCAACCCGTTGATTCACCGCATGTCCGACTACCTTGCTTCCAGGCGCTGGCGCCAGCCTCAAATTTTGAGCATCACCGAATCACAACCACTCCTCCAGCCAGTTGCACCCGTTTGCCGGGCTCATCCTTGGCACAGAAGCAAACAGATCGTGAGCAGTTGACCTTCGTTTGCCCACGCATGGGTCGGGCAATGCGCGTATCGCATCGGTGACACTCTTGCCTCGCAGCGACGGGCAGGTGCAGCCGATTGACACATTTACCTCGCATCGGGTTGCAGGCCGCGCCAGGCCTCGCTTTGCGAAGTGTTGGCACGGTCGATGGCGCCATGTTGACACTTTTACCCTCGCGTTTGAGACACTCTTTCCTCGGTCTACGGGTCGGCAGCGCCTGGCCGCGACTGTCGGGAGCTTCCAGTGCCGAGCCGGGACAGCCTTCGACCAGCCAATCGCACCCGTCGGCGTAGGGGTTGCCGCAGCGTTTGTCGCGGCGTGGATCAGTTTCGGCAGATTTTGGGTAACAGGGACGAGCGCGAGCGGACCGCGGGAGTCGGCGGTCGTAGAGGAAAGCAAACTTTGCTCTGCGCTTGCCGGCCGCGATCAAGCGACTGTGGAAAACCTTGATTGGCGAAGACGCCCAGTCCATGGATCTCGCGTTGACGGACTTCGACGCCCTCGAGTGGCGCAGTGGCGTCGGTGCCTTTGGATATTTTCATGGGCCGTGAGGGTCGCCAGTGGTGTCGCCGTTGCGGGCGGAAAACGGCGTAAGGCGAGAAATCATCGTTGGGACGCGCGTTCAGGAGGAAAGGGCGGCAAGCGGTCGAGCCGGCTCATACGAGCCTAAAGCGGATCCACTCGCAGCATCTCTGGAACGCGAAGTGAACGTTGTCGGCCCGAAGTTTGGTCGCCACGACGCACCGAAATCCCGTACTTGACCGAATCGTCTTTTGGAGAGGCAATCCGCTTCGCCCTTCTACGGGGCAGCAGCTCTTCCCTGGTTGACGAAGGCCGTCGCTACGGCCTGGTTGAACCGAAAGACGCTCAGCCCGCTGGGATTCTCATCGGGCGAAGGATACGTGTTCGTCACCGTGCCGCTGGTGCCCGCCGTCTGCACGCTGGTGAGCCGGCTGCTCGCCTTGATTTGTTGCCCTTCCCCGCCAGCAGCATGCGCGGCAACGTTCTGGATGGGCGCGAGGGGCTCTGAGGGCATCTCGCGCTGCCGCGCGATCAGAGTTTCGCATTTTGCTACTGCGCTTCGGATACTGCACGAGTCGACTGCTCACCCATGCCACTCTGTAGGCATGAATGCCATGTAGCGAGATGACATGACCAGAATCACCAGAATCTTTGGCAACCCAAGCGGTGGCACAGTCAGGCCGGGCGAAGGAGCCCCCATCAATCCCGCCCGGGGCCCCCATATCCCCAATGCTGCGGGACAGCCGCCAAGGTCGGTGGACCTTGCCCCCCGAGGTGGTCAACCCGACGCTTCAGTGAGGCCTCGCTCGCCGCTGCCATTTCCCGCGAATCAGCCCCAGCTGTCCGCCACCCCGGTGCACGGCGAGATTCGGGAGCACTGTCCGACACTGGGCGAGTTGCTCGCCCAGGAGCGCCGGGCCGAGCAGTCCCAGCGGGCGCAACTGGTGCACTCCGCGCTGCCCAATGGCGGTGCGGTGATGAATCGCTTAAAGGACCGCGCGGCGAGACAGCGTCAATGGCACGCGCGCCTGACTGGGCCCAAGCCCATGGACGACAAGCGCAGGGAGGCGTTCGAGGAACTTGTGCGCGCCGACGTGGTGGCGCTGGCCACGACCGGCAAGATGGAGCCCTGGGTTGCCGCCGAAACAATGTGCGCGGCTATCGGGGATGGAATACTGGGCCAGGGCATCCTTGGCGCAGGATCGGCAACTGCTGCTGGACGTGCTGGACAAAATGTCCATGCAGGTCGATCGCCTTTACAAGCAGCTGAACCTGAAGGTCACGTCGGACACCGTGCCCGCCTTCACCAACACCCAGGTGCTGGAAAAGCCCAAGAAACTTCGATCGGGCGCTTTCTACACCGTCTTCGCGGTCAAGCTCCAGAATTCCAATGGCAGTGTGTTCGACGGCGTCTTCAAGCCGCTCGGCACAACAGAGAGTGGCGTGAGCTCCGTAGCGACCGGCATCCCGAGGGATGATCCGCAGACCGCGATGCGCAACATCGCGACGCTTTCCTACGCGAAGAAGCTCGGTCTTGACGTGATCGCGGACACGCGGCTGGCACTGATCGACACCGGGCGCGGCATCCTCGATCCCGACATCGGCCTGATCATGGAGCGGGCCCGTGGCGAGATGGCCGCCCGGACCGATGCGAGCATTCTGACCCGTCCGGACGTGTGCACGGAGGTGACCAAGCTCCAGTTGCTCGACCACCTGACGGGTCAAGTCGATCGCCATGCCTGCAACTACTTCATCAACATTGAGCTGAATGGTCGTGCCAAGGTGACAGGCATCGACAACGACCAGTGCTTCGGCAAGAACCTGACCGGCCCGGCCGACCTGAAGCGGGTCGACGACGGTGTCATACGTGAGCATATCTGGGGCACGGAACTGCCCCCGGTAGTCGATACCGAGATGGCGGGTGCGATCAATGCGCTCACGTCAAGCGACATCCGTTCGATGCTTGGAAACAAGCTGAACGAAGCCGAGATCCAGGCGGCGATCACCCGCCACAAAGGCGTCAAGATTCATATCGACCATCTGCGATACGGCGGCTTGGTCATTGACCCGGCGCAATGGGGCGACCCGAAAGTGCAGCAACTCTTGAACGAGCAAAACAGCTACCTGATACGCGATCGCGAACGGAACTGGTGAGGTATTTCCCCATGAATGCATCCGCGAATGAACCGGGCAACGGCAGTGCCTCGCCCACGGCCCAGGCGTTCTTTGAGCGCGAGCGCCTGCCGTTTCCACCCGTGCCAGCGCAGCTGGCGGCGTCGCTGCAGCAACAGGGACCGGGGTGGTTCGCCACGCGGCCGCTGACGTCAACGCCATACGACTTCAATCACTTCCTGGCCGAGGTCGAGGCGCAACCTGGCCTGCCGGACTACGCCATCGTCGGCTTCGACGGCCACGGCATCAACAGCTGGGCGGTGCACTTCTATCTGGTCGGCAAGGGGATCGCGCTCTTCATCCAGCTTCCCTGGGGTGGCGCCTACCTGGAGCCCGAGCCAGCCCGGGCAGAGATCGCCGACCTGTTCGAATGGGCCGAGACCCTGCAGTCCCGGCTGCAACTCGCCGAGTCGGCCGGCAAGATCCCGGATGGCATGCGGCTTCAGGTCGCCGCGAGCCGCTTCGGCCACGCTGGCTGGCGCTGGCTCGATGCCGCCCAGGATGCCGCTGCGACCCGCTGGAACCCGTCGGCCGGCATGAAGGCCGCCATGCTGCAGGAGCTCGACGATGTGATCAGTGGTCAGCGGCTGCTGCTGACGACGTCGCGTCCCCAGTGACGCACGCCTCAATCCAAACGCTGGCCCGAAGTTCCATCAGCAGCCGAGCGAGTTTGTCCTTGAGCGACGCGGACCTGGCGTGAGATCGGGGTTCGGCTTTCTGTCTACAACTGGATCTTCTGGAGCCGTTCGAAGGCCTGGCGCTGCCTAAGCCCAGATCAAACGCGAGCCGAGCGGCCGCCTCACCCCCCAAGGCCGGACCAAGCGCATGCAAGGCTCGAGAGTGCGATCGGGTGCGACGTTGATGTCGCTCGGCGAGATCTACTGCGCGGGCGACCCGGCACAGTACGCGCACTGCCTGATCAAGCCTGCCGGGCAGATCGACCTCAAAAGCGTCGCCGACGAGAAGG
>JAJKJU010000261.1 GCA_021153565.1 Rhizobacter sp. | reverse complement strand
GGTGCGGAGTTGGAACAGGGCATGCCGAGGGCCAGTCACCTCGTAAATCCATCTGGAACAAAGTAACTGCGAACGACTCTTCGTACGCCCTCGCCGCTTAATACCGGTGAGCTTCGCAACGGTTGGCCGATGGGCCGGGCTTGAGGGGCAACCCAAGAGCTGCGAAGTCATACACATTGGCTCGCTCTGAGTTGGGTCACTCAGCACAGGGCTAAATCAAGTGACTCGGGGTGAACGCAGCGTGCTCTTGCGCGGCGGTCATTTTTAAAACCAAATCAATGAGCTAAGCATGTAGATCTGCCCGATGATGGCTTGCGGACGGGGGTTCGATTCCCCCCGGCTCCACCAAGACAACGCCTGGGAAAAACACGCCCTTGGACTTAAGGTCCAGGGGCGTTTTTCTTGGTGCGCCCAGCATGGGCGCACACCTGCGGCTGCAAGTCCCGCGTTGATGCGCGCGCTGCACAAGCACACCAGTGACAGCTGGGTGCGCCGGCGGAACTGGCCGATGGTCAGACGCAGGCGCGTGCGCTGGGCACACCACAAGGCGGGGTGATCAGTCCTCTGCTGGCCAACCTGTTCCTGCACTACGTGTTCGACCGCTGGATGCAGCGCCATCATCCCGACGTACCGTTTGAGCGGTACGCTGACGATGGTGTGTGTGGACCTGCGCTGACGAGCCCAAGTCATCATCGTAGCCAAGGTCAAGAACTGGGCAATGGTTAGTGAACGTGAAAAGTGTTGCGACAAGGCTGGCACTCTTTCCATCCGTTCCAAGGACAAAAACAGTCGGGTGGAAGGCCCAAGCTTTCACTCGAGGCCAGACAAATCCACGACAATTTTCGGGCCCGTCGAGCCGCGGTTTTCGAGTACCGAGCAGTTGCACGATTGACCCACGGCGACCTCTAATAAGGGGGCAGAAAGCGTTGCATTTAGGCTAGGCTCGCGCGTCCGCGGCATCCCTGCCGGCTCGCCACTGTAGGAACTTTCGAATGAAAAAGAAACTCGCGAAACTGACTTTGCTGTCCGCGCTCGGTTGCATCGGATATGTCCAGGATGCACTCGCCGTCGACGTGAAATTCGGATTCACATTCCTCGACGCCGATGCCAAGGTGCAGGGCTACTTCATCGTCGACGACTCGGTGCTTCCGACCATCTATAACGGCGGTCTTCCTCCAGTCAACGACGGGTTCATCGACTTCAACAAGGTTCATGGAATCAGTCTGCGCTACTCGGCAGGCGAGCTCGCCGAGGGGGGGGGCGACTTCACGCTAGCTGACTATTCGTCGCTGCGCTGGACGAGCGATGTCCCTTTGGATTTCTACACCGACGTGCCGCCTGCCGGAAACGACATAGCATGGCAGTGGGGCCTCGCAAGCCCGACGGGATGCGGAAGTGGGCAGACCACCAGAAATGCGTTTGCGTTCGGTCGAGCCCCAGGCAGTTCGGCTCCCACTGAAGTCGGCTCCACTTGCATGGCCGGCACGAATCCATCCGTTCTGCGCCAACCCTCCCTCCTTAGCCTGTATCTCGACACCAACTACGTCCCCGCAGCTGCCGTTCCGGAGCCGTCCACCTACGGATTGATGTTTGCGGGCCTGGGCGCGCTGTGGTTCGGAACACGTCGACGCAAATCGTGAATGCCGACTGCCGCCGGTCAACACCGGACGCGCTTGACGACCGGAGGAGTGCGTTGCGGGTTGGTTAAAGACGAACTCGCGCGGCAAATGGCGGAAGCTGGCTTGCCTGTGGTCATGCACGCTGGCGATTGGGCGATCGAAGGCATTCCCGCACGAATCACTTGCTCTCATCGCTCAGCCGACGATTTCACTCGGTCACATCGGGAGGCAAAGCGGCAAAGCGTGATTGACGAATGCGCGTCTGCGACAAGGCGCCTGCCGATTCGAGAATCGGGTATGCAATCGAGCAGATGTGTGAGTTGATGCGCTTCAAGTCGCTGATCAGATCGAGGTGAAGTGAACTCGTTTCGATGCTTTGTGCGGTGTTGTCGCGCAATCTCGAGATGTGGCTGGCCGCGTACTCGTGCTCCATGTCGCGAAAGCGTGCCTTCTCTTCGAGCAGCTTCTTCGCGTCGCGTACATGCCCGTCCAGAAACACGCTCATGCCCAGCCGGAGATTGGCCATCAGCCGTTCGTGCAGCGTGACGATCTCGGCCATGCCTGCGTCCGAGAAGCTGCGGTTCTTGCGGATCTTCTTGTCTTCCACATCCTGCAGCACGCGCTCGATGATGTCACCAATCTGCTCCATGTTGATGGTGAAGGACACGATGTCCGTCCAGCGCCGGCTTTCGCGCTCCGACAGCGACTCGCGCGAGATCTGTGTGAGGTAGAACTTGATCGCCGAATACAACTCGTCGACCGTGTCGTCCATGCGGCGCAGCTGTTCCGCCAAGGCAAGGTCGTTGTTGCGGATGACGGGCAAGATGCCGCGCAGCATCGTCTCTGCCACGTCCGCCTGATGCAGTGCTTCCCGTGCTGCGCAACTGATGGCAAGCGATGGGGTGGCAAGTGCCGATGGGTCCAGGTGCCGCGGTCGCTCGGTGCCCGATCCCACTCGGGGCGCCGGCAACAACTTTTCGGCGGTTCGTGCCACCACGCTGGTCAGGGCAATGAAGATCGCCGCGATGGCGACGTTGAACCCGAAATGGAAGGCCACCACTTGCTCGTGGACCATGGGCAAGTACAGCTGTAGGAGGCCGCGGGCTTCCGGGAGAAGAGGGACAGCAATCAGCGCACCCCCAGCCTTGAACAGGAAGTTGCCCACCGGCAGCCGCCGAACCTGTGGCGATGCGCCGCTCGTGGCCAGGATGGCCAGCAAGCCGCTGCCGAGGTTGGCTCCCAGCACGAGACCCAGCGCCACGTCGACCGGAAGGATGCCCGAGGCCGCCAGCGTGGCGGTAAGCAGAACGATCGCGAGACTGGAATAGGCAAGGACCGTCAGCACAGCACCCACCACGATGTCGAGCAGCACGTCGCTGGGCAAGGCCACCAGCAGCGCGCGGACTGCGGGCGATTCGGTGAGCGGCCGCGTGGCCTCCACGATCAGGTGCAGTGCGAGCGTGATGAGCCCGAGTCCTATCAACACCCGGCCGATCCGCCCGGCAGTGGTGTCTTGACGGGTGATGAAGGTCACAACACCGACGAAAATGAGCAAGGGCGAAAGCCACGACAGGTCGAAGGAAAACACGACCGCCATCAGACTGCTGCCCACATCGGCGCCGAGCATCACGGCCAACGCGGCAGCGGTGGTGACGATGCCTTTGCCAACGAAGGACGCGACGATGAGGCAGGTGGCCGTGCTCGACTGCACGATGCTCGTCACGCCCATTCCTGCGATCAGCGCGCTGAGCCGGTTGCTGAAGCTTTTTGCCAGCACCTGGCGTAGGTTCTCGCCGAAGACGCGCAGCACGCCAGTGCGCACGATGTGCGTTCCCCACACCAGAAGCGAAATCGCTGCGAGCAGGTTCAGGAGGTGCAGCATGTCCGGGGCAGGTCTCCGCGGCGCGACGCGCCTATGTCGTGAAGCCATCATAGGACGCTAACATCTATCCATTCAGACACGGGGTGATTCATGGCCATGGATGTAGTCGACTTTGAGATCAAGGGTTCGGAAATGCAGTTCGTGGAGGTCGAACTCGATCCGGGAGAGGCGGCAGTCGGTGAAGCAGGCAGCATGATGTTCATGGATGCCGGCATCGCCATGGATACGGTGTTTGGCGACGGGTCCGCCGGCCAGGTCGGCTTCCTCGGCAAGCTGCTAGGTGCGGGCAAGCGCCTCGTGACGGGTGAGTCGCTGTTCACGACGGTCTATACCAATCAATCGTCGACCAAGTTGCGCGTAGCCTTCGCTGCGCCGTATCCCGGAAAAATTCTTCCTATGGACTTGAGGCAGTTGGGCGGCACGCTCATCTGCCAGAAAGACGCTTTCCTCTGCGCTGCGCGCGGGGTGTCGCTGGGCATCTATTTCCAGCAGAAGATGTCGGTGGGCTTTTTTGGCGGCGAAGGCTTCGTCATGCAAAAGCTCGAGGGCAACGGGCTCGCCTTCGTTCACGCTGGCGGTACGGTGGACAAGCGTGAGTTGCGCCCCGGGCAAACGCTCTTGATCGACACCGGCTGCATCGTGGCGATGACGCCGAACGTGAACTTCGAGATTCAGTACGTCGGCAAGGTGAAAACGGCGCTCTTCGGTGGCGAAGGGCTCTTCTTCGCAAAGGTGACGGGCCCGGGCACGGTGTGGCTGCAAAGCTTGCCCTTCTCGCGGCTCGCCTCTCGCGTGTTCGCTGCGGCGCCGCAGCACGGCGGCTCACGAGAAGAAGGCTCGCTGCTCGGCGGCTTCGGCGCAGGCGGTTTGCTCGCTGGCGTACTGGGCGGCGACGACGATTGATGTCTGCTTCTGTTTCCGTGTCAAGGCTCGCCGATTCGTGCTGGCGGGCAGCCGCCTATTGCCTGCATCCGACCGTCATCGCGCTGTCGTTCCTTCCGGTGCTGCTGATGGGAGCGTTGGCGTGGTTTTTGGCTCTCTACTTCTGGGTGCCGGCGCTCGACGCGGTGCAAACCACGCTCGGGTCGTGGCAACTCGTCAAGGTGATGGAGTCGTGGCTCGGGAGCGCCGGCCTGTCGAACGTGCGGACGATGCTCTCGCAGCTCATCGTGATGGTGATCGCGACGCCTGTCATCGTCATCGGCTCGCTACTGCTCGTGGCCGCGATGATGGCGCCGTGGATGCTCAAGCTCGTGGCGAAGCGGCGCTTCCCCACGCTCGAGCAGCTTCGTGGCGGCTCCATCCTCGGCGGTGTGGTCGGCGCGCTGTGGGTCACGCTGCTCGCCGTTTTCGCACTCATCATCACCATCCCTCTGTGGCTCATTCCGCCGCTGGTTCTCGTCCTTCCGCCCTTGATCTGGGGTTGGCTGACCTTTCGCGTGATGAGCTATGACGTGCTCGCCGATCACGCAAGCCGCGAGGAGCGGCGCGAGATCATCAAGGCGCATCGCTTCCCGCTCATCGCCATGGGCGTGCTCACGGGTTATGTCAGCGCGCTGCCGTCGATGATTTGGGGATTCGGACTCGCGCTTATCTGGGCACCATACGTCGTGCTGATGGCGATCTGGACCTACACACTCGTTTTTGCGTTCTCTGCGCTCTGGTTCAGCCACTACCTGCTGTCGGCGCTAGCCGATCTACGCGAGTCGCGGGCTCGCGATGAGGCGGTGGGGACACCCGTCAATGCGAACGATGCCTTAGGACATGGCCCGGAATAAGTTCCCGTTTTGCGGGTGCTGGGCGGGATGCGATGCAAGGCGCTCCGAGCGCCGTGTGGCGAGCCACACAAGTGAGGAGCAACGCCGCAGCGCGCCTGCCCAGCACCCGCAAAACGGGAAGTTGTTTCGGGCCATGTCCTTACTACTCGGATCTGTCCAGCCCATGCCTCCCGCGCTTCCTCCCGCGTGACCCCACTCCATTCACACGCAACAACGGAGGTGCATATGAATTTCGGACTCATCATCGTGGGCGACGAAATCCTCTCGGGCAAGCGTGCCGACATGCATATGCCCAAGGCGATCGAATTGCTTGCCGCACGCGGGCTTGTGCTGTCGTGGGCGCATTACGTTGGCGACGAACCGGCTCGCATCATTGCTGACTTGCGCGACGCCTTCGAGAGCGGCGACGTGGTCTTTTCCTGCGGTGGCATCGGCGCAACGCCGGATGATCACACGCGCCAGTGTGCAGCGGCAGCACTGGGCCGCAAGTTGGTCATGCATCCGGAAGCGAAAGTGCTCATCACCCAACGTGCCAGGCAGATGGCGGCAGAGCAGGGCAAGACGCTCGATGAGAGCCACCCCGACATGCACCGAAGATTACAGATGGGCGTGTTCCCGGAGGGCGCGCAGATCGTTCCGAATCCATTCAACGGGATCCCCGGCTTCTCGGTTGAGGATGTGCACTTCGTTCCCGGCTTTCCGGTGATGGCCCATCCAATGATCGAATTGCTGCTCGACACCCGCTACGCACACCTGCATCGTCAGGACGCTTGGCAGGAGCGCTCGGTCATCGTGTACGGATCGATGGAGGCCACTCTCACGCCTCTCATGGAGCAGATCGAGGCGCAATTCCCCGGGGTCAAGGTGTTCAGCCTGCCGAGCATGGATCATCCCGTGCACGGTCGGCACATCGAACTCGGCGTAAAAGGCATGCCTGCGCAGCTTGATGCGGCCTACCCGTTGCTCCTCGCCGGACTGGCGGCCTACGGCGTCAAGTTTGGCCCCGAATTGGTGCGATGAACGCCAAACAATTGCACCATCATGGCGCAAACATACGTTCTACGACGGCAAATTTTCGCGAAACAGGCGCCCGGTTCGGGCTTCGCGCCGTCGGTGCACCCCCTCGGAGCGTCCATGGAAAAGCCTGGGGTTGCCGGCATGGTTTCTGCTACATTCCTGTGCGCATTTTTGAGGCACTCGTCCTTTCGTGCCTTGCCGATGGCGTCCCACACCACCCCAACACTAATAGCGTCCCGCTAGGAGATTTTGATGGCAGCCAAGACCGTCGCCGACGTGATGAAGTTGGTGTCGGAAAACGAAGTCAAGTTCGTCGACTTCCGCTTCACCGACACCCGCGG
>JAJKJU010000260.1 GCA_021153565.1 Rhizobacter sp. | reverse complement strand
GGGGGTGCTGGGCGGGCGCGCTGCGGCGTTGCTCCTCACTTGTGTGGCTCGCCACACGGCGCTCGGAGCGCCTTGCATCGCATCCCGCCCTGCGCCCCCAAGACGGGAACTTATTCCGGGCCATGTCCTTACAGGCTCACGACACGATTGCGACCCTGCGACTTCGCGAGGTAGACCGCCTGATCGGCACGCGAGATCGTCTCGCTGACGGGCTCGCCAGCCCGATGTTCGGTCAATCCCGCGGACACGGTGATCGACAGCGACGAGTCCACACCCTGCGGCCGCATGGCAGCGATGCGTTCGCGCAGCCGCTCGATGCCGGGCTTGGCCAGTGATCCCCGCGTCTCGGTCATCAGCAGCAGAAACTCCTCGCCGCCCCATCGCGCGATCGTGTCAGATGCGCGGATCATGCCAGCCACCTCGTCTGCGAAGGCGCGCAGCACCGCGTCGCCTGCCGGATGGCCGTGCGTGTCGTTGATGCGCTTGAAGTTGTCGATGTCGAGCATGACGATGCAAAACGGATGGCCCGATCGCATGCAGCGCTGATGTTCGAGCTTCAGCAGGTCCAGCATGTGGCGGCGGTTGTAGAGGCCGGTGAGCTCGTCATGCGTCGCCAGATTCTGAATGCGCTGCAAAGCTTCGGCGAGTTCGGCCTTCTGGGCCCGCAGGCGTCGACGCAGCCGGCTCAACTGGCCCGCGAGCATTGACACGACCATCAGCATCGCGCTCAGCACAAAGCCGTGCATGACCTCCACCTTGGGCTCGTAGACCTCGGGCTTGAGCACGGCCATCGTCGCCATGACTGCACCGAACATCGCAATCGCCAGCCAGCCCATGCGGCGCACCATGACAGGAGGCAGCGCGTACATGCCGAACATCAGGATCACGATGGGCGTTGGAAAAATCGCGCCGCGTCCCGGTCCGGCAATGGCATAGGCCCAGACGCCGCTCACCAATGCAATCACCATTTGCAGCACGGTGAGCGAAGGGTCGACGTAGGCGACGTTGAAACCGAGCCGGATGAAAACGAAGACAGCCGCAAAAGCACCGATGGTGTAGATCGTCCACCACAGTGTGGACAAGAAGGGCGCGATACCCACCCACACAAGGTAGTTGACACCGATGGCACAAACCAACATCAAGAACGCTGCGATGGACGTTTGCAGCAAACGAATGCGCTGGTGCGGATCCGTCCCGAGAAGGACGTTGGCAATCGTGGGCGCGGTCATCGGGCGCAGCGTATCAGCCCGGCCGCAGGTGCGCCAAGGGCAGCGCGCCGCCGACTTTGACCTCGCCGAGCGAGAAGCTGGTGTGCAGGTCTTTGACGTTGGGCAGGGTGAGAAGCGTTTCCAGGCACAGCTTGGAAAACGCGTCGAGGTCGGTAGCCATCACCTGCAGCTCAAAGGTGCCCGAGCCCGAGATGTAGTGGCATGAAATAACTTCCGGGATGTGGCGGATGGCGTCTTCGAGCTCCCGCGTCGCAGCCGCAGTGTTGCGCTCGGCGTCGACGCGCACGAAGGCCAGCACGCCCAAACCGATCCGCCGCCGGTCGATCTCCGCCCGATAGCCGGTGATATAGCGCTGGTCCTCGAGCCACTTCACGCGCCGCCAAGTGGGCGCCGCCGACAGGCCGATACGCGACGCGAGTTCGGTGTTGGACAGGCGGGCGTCCTGCTGCAACTCGCGAAGGATGGCGATGTCGTAGCGGTCGAGCGATGAGCCGTGTGGTTCGAGTTCGGTCGGCTCCGGGTTTTTCCCTGCGGCGGGCTGCTTCAGCTTCATCTTGCTCATTTCCACGGCGATTTGAGCAAGATTATTGCTCGACGGCCTTGATTCCAGGCACAGAAAGAAAAGACTTCCGAGACGCGAATCTCTAAACTCCGCTCTTGCAGGATGGGCATTGCAATGGCCTGTGCATCCTGCCAGACCCAAGCGCCGGTCAAACAGCACACCCCCCTCTCTCCGCTGGAGCTCTCGTCGATGAACGCACCCCTTCCCGAGTCGATTCGCAAGGCACTCGAAACCGTCTCGCTGGACGACAAATACAGACTTGAGAACGGCAGAGCGTTCATGAGCGGCGTGCAAGCCCTTGTGCGCCTGCCCATGCTGCAGCGCAAGCGCGATGCCTTCGCAGGCCTCAACACCGCGGGCTTCATCAGTGGCTATCGCGGGTCGCCGCTGGGCACTTACGACCAGGCGCTGTGGCAGGCCAAGAAGCACCTTGCTGCGCAGAACATCGTGTTCCAGCCTGGCGTGAACGAGGAGCTGGGTGCCACCGCCATCTGGGGCACGCAGCAGCTCGACCTCTATCCGAAGACCAACAAATTCGACGGCGTCTTCGGCATCTGGTACGGCAAGGGCCCTGGCGTGGACCGCTGCTCCGACGTGTTCAAGCACGCCAACATGGCGGGAACGGCCAAGCACGGCGGCGTGATCGCGATCGCGGGCGACGACCACATTTCCAAGAGTTCGACGGCCGCGCACCAAAGCGACCACATCTTCAAGGCCTGCGGGCTGCCGGTGTTCTTCCCGTCGAGCGTGCAGGACATCCTCGACATGGGCCTGCATGCCTTCGCGCTCAGCCGCTTCGCGGGCGTGTGGTCGGGCATGAAGACGATCCAGGAGATTGTCGAATCGGCGAGCAGCGTGTTCGTCGATCCGGACCGCGTCGACATCGTGATGCCGGAGGACTTCCAGATGCCGCCGGGCGGCCTGCACATCCGCTGGCCCGATCCGCCGCTGGAGCAGGAAGCGCGCTTGATGGACTACAAGTGGTATGCGGCGCTCGCGTACATCCGCGCCAACAAACTCAACCACAACGTCATCGAAGGGCCTGACGATCGCTTCGGGCTGATTGCCAGCGGCAAGGCCTATAACGACACGCGGCAGGCGCTGCACGACCTGGGGCTGGACGACGACACCTGTCGGCGAATCGGCATCCGCCTTCACAAGGTCAATGTGGTGTGGCCACTGGAGGCGACTATCACGCGTGACTTCGCACAAGGTCTGCAAGAGATCCTCGTCGTAGAAGAGAAGCGGCAGGTCATCGAGTACCAAGTGAAGGAAGAGCTCTACAACTGGCGGCCCGATGTGCGCCCCACCGTGCTGGGCAAGTTCGACGACAGCGAGGCCGACGGCTCCGGCGGCGAGTGGTCGCATGCGAACCCGAGCCACCACTGGCTGCTGCGTGCGCAGGCCGACTTGACGCCCGCAATCATCGCGAAGGCGATTGCGAAACGCCTGAAGAAGCTCGGCGTGGATGCCGACACTGCCGCGCGCATGGATGCAAGGATTGCAGTCGTCGAGGCAAAGGAACGCAGCCTTCAAGCGATGGAAGTGAAAAGCTCGGAAAAGGCGTCTGCCGGCGGCGTGGGCGACCGCACGCCCTGGTTCTGCAGCGGCTGCCCGCACAACACCTCGACGAAGGTCCCTGAAGGCTCGCGCGCCTTGGCTGGCATCGGCTGCCACTACATGGTCGTGTGGATGGATCGTTCGACCTCGACCTTCACACAGATGGGCGGCGAAGGCGTGCCCTGGGTGGGGCAGGCGCCGTTCACCACGGACCAGCACGTCTTCGCGAACCTTGGGGATGGCACCTACTTCCACAGCGGGCTGCTCGCGATTCGACAGGCGATCGCGTCGGGCGTGAACATCACCTACAAGATTCTTTACAACGACGCGGTCGCGATGACCGGCGGGCAGCAGGTGGGCGAGCGCCCGGAGGGCCACTCCGTACTGCAGATCATGCAGAGCCTGAAGGCCGAGGGCGTGGCCAAGTTGTGCATCGTGACAGATGCCCCGCAGAAGTACCAAGGGGTCGGTCTGCTGGCCGGCGTGACGGTCCATCACCGCGATGAACTCGACACCATCCAGCGCGAGTTTCGCGAGCTCAAGGGCACGACCGTGATCATCTATGACCAGACCTGCGCCACCGAGAAGCGCCGCCGCCGCAAGCGCGGCACCATGGTCGAACCGAGCAAGCGCGTGGTCATCAACGAACTGGTATGCGAAGGCTGCGGCGACTGCTCGGTGAAGAGCAATTGCCTGAGCGTCGAGCCGGTGGAAACCGAGTTCGGCCGCAAGCGCCGCATCAATCAGAACTCGTGCAACAAGGACTACTCCTGCACCAACGGCTTCTGCCCGAGCTTCGTCACCGTCGAAGGCGGGCAGATGAAGAGTGCGAAGAAGGCGGACAAGACGCGACCGAGTCCGTTCTCGCTGCCGGCCATTCCCGAACCGTCGTTGCCGCTGGCCGAAGCGGCATGGGGCATCGTTGTGGCGGGCGTCGGCGGCACCGGCGTGATCACGATCGGTCAGTTGCTCGGCATGGCCGCGCACATCGAAGGCAAAGGCATCATCACCCAAGATGCGGCGGGCCTTGCGCAAAAGGGTGGTGCGACCTGGAGCCACATCCAGATCGCCAACCGCATGGACGCAATCCTCACGACAAAGGTCGGAACGGCGGAGGCCGATGTCGTGATCGGCTGCGATCCGATCGTCGCCGCCAACAAGAGCACCCTTGCGGTAATGCGCGAGGGCCGAACTTTCGTCGCACTGAACACGCATGGATCGCCGACAGCGGCCTTCGTGAACAACCCGAATTGGCAGTTCCCAGCCGGCAATTGCGAAAGCGCGATTTCGGCGGCAGCGGGTGCAAGCAACATCGGCGCGCTCGATGCGGACAAGATCTCGGTCGAACTGGTGGGCGACTCGCTCTACACCAACCCACTGATGCTCGGCTATGCGTGGCAGAAGGGCCGCATCCCGCTGAGCCATGCAGCACTGATGCGCGCGATCGAACTCAACGGGGTGCAGATCGACAACAACAAAGTTGCTTTCGAGTGGGGCCGTCGTGCAGCTCACGATCTGGCCGCCGTGCAGGCCTTGCTGAAGCCGGCGCAGGTGATCGAGTTCATGCGGAAGACGACCAAGCTCGATGATTTGGTCGCCAAGCGCGAAGAGTTCCTGACGGGCTACCAGAACGCGGCCTATGCGGCGCAGTACAAAGAGTTTGTCGAGAAGGTTCGTTCAGCGGAGAAGCCTTTGAACAGCAGCAAGCTGACCGAAGCCGTGGCACGCTATCTCTTCAAGCTGATGGCCTACAAGGACGAGTACGAAGTGGCTCGCCTGCACACCGACAAGAGCTTCCTCGACCAAGTGGCAGCGCAGTTCGAAGGCGACTACAAGCTGAACTACCACCTCGCGCCACCGATGCTCGCGAAGAAGAACGAGAAGGGCGAGTTGGTGAAGCGGCCCTTTGGGCCGTGGATGCTGACGGCATTCGGCGTGCTTGCGAAGCTCAATGGCTTGCGTGGAACGGCGTTTGACATCTTCGGTCGGACGGAAGAACGCAAGATGGAGCGCGCCTTGATCGTCGAGTACAGGCAGTGCGTCGAAGAACTGCTGCGCGGCCTGAATGCGACCAACCTGTCACTTGCGGTGGAGATCGCACGGATCCCGGAAGACATCCGCGGGTATGGGCATGTGAAGGAGCGGCACATGGCGACCGCGCGGCCGAAGTGGGCCAGCTTGATGTCGCAGTGGCGCAGCGGGGTGGGCTCGAAGCAAGCCGCGTGACGGTGGCCTTTTCCCGCTTCACTTGCGGGAAAAGGGCTCTGCATTGCTCCTCTCCCTCGGTGAGGGCAGATGGGAGGACCATGGCCGTGGAGTGAGAGATGCCGTGAATTTCAACGGCCGAGGCCCCTCACCCCAACGGGTGCGATTCAAACTGATGTGTACGCTTCAGGTTGCGGACACCGATTTCCGTTCAGGCTGACCCTTCGATACCTCAGGACAGGGTACGCCTACGGCGTAT
>JAJKJU010000259.1 GCA_021153565.1 Rhizobacter sp. | reverse complement strand
GCTGATGGTTGCTCGCTCACGGTTGTCTACAGCACCCCCTCAGGGGCAATGACCGCTGCCGCGCCGGCCTACGACGCCGGCTGGGCGACCGAGATCGCACTTGACGTGCAATGGGCGCATGCGACAGCGCCACGAGCGCGAATCATCCTGATCGAGGCGGGCGATGCTTCGCTGAACGGTCTGTTGGGCGGGTTGAAGCTCGCCAACGCGATGGGGCCTGGCTCTGTTTCGATGAGCTTCGGCGTCACCGAGGGCAACTGGACCTCCCAGGTCGACTCCGCGTTCGCAGCAGCCGGCATGACGTACTTGGCGGCGACCGGCGACTCCGGCAGCGCCGTCTCCTGGCCCGCGGTATCGCCGAACGTGCTGGCCGTGGGCGGCACAACGCTTACGTACTCGGGGACATCTCCGCGCTCGGAGACCGCTTGGTCGAAGGGGGGCGGCGGAATCAGCGCGTACACCGCGACCCCGGCGTTTCAGTCGAACAAGGTGCCTGGCCTCGGAACGCTCGCCCACCGTGCGGTCGCAGACGTGTCGTTCAACGCCGACCCCTAC
The DNA here is from genome assembly GCA_021153565.1 of Rhizobacter sp. GTDB lineage: Bacteria > Pseudomonadota > Gammaproteobacteria > Burkholderiales > Burkholderiaceae_C > Albitalea. The sequence goes on along the minus strand of JAJKJU010000259.1, from coordinate 6,358 downwards.
ACTGGTCAATACGTGGCCGTGATGCCGAAGGGCAGTTCCTCCGTCAGCTGGGTGAGCGCAGGCGGTACCAGCCTTTCCACGCCGCAGTGGGCGGGCCTGGTCGCGGTTGCCAACGCGCTACGCGCACAGTCGGCCAAGGCTGCTCTCGGGGCGCCGCATGTCGCTCTCTACACGCAGATTGCGCAAGTGCCGGGCACCTATGCTGCATCCTTCGGTGACATCTCCTCGGGCTCGGATGGCACCTGCGCCACTTGCTCGGCCAAGACGGGATACGACGTGCCGACCGGACTCGGCACACCGAACGTCACTGCCCTTCTCATGGCACTTGGCGGCGCGGCTGGGACCACCGTCACGGCGCCCGCGGCTCCGATCGCACCGATAGTCTCCGCGGCGACAGTCAGCGGCAAAGTCGGCAGCGCCCTCAGCTACACCGTGTCTGTCTCGGGCGGGGCCGCCACCAACTTCACGCTTACCGGCGCGCCTGGCGGCATGACGATCACCAGTGGCGGCGTGATTTCCTGGTCGGCGCCGGTCGCGGGCACCTATGCAGTGACCGTCACTGCAGCAAATGCCTCATCGGGACTCAGCGGTAAAGGCGTGATCAGCGTCGTGATCGCGGCGGCAACTCCGCCGGTCATCACGGCACCCGCCATCACGGGCACCGTCGGGAAGCCGCTCTCGGGCGCTATCACAGTCTCATCGCCAAGCGGCAGCTCGTTGTCAATTCAGATCACCGGTGTGCCGAGCGGCGTAAATTTTTCTGTGAGCGGCCAGTCGCTGCTCCTGAACTGGCCGAGCCCAGTTGCCGGAAAGTATTCGCTGTCGATTGCCGCAAGAGACAGCGCCGGCCTCACGACCTCGAGCACGCTCTCGATTGTCGTCAATGCGAAGTGAGCGCGCGGACTCAGAGGCTGAGAGTTTTTCGAGCGTGCCCGAGCAGCGCGTCAAAAGGCGCCTGATCTAGGCGCAAAGCGCAGCCATAGCTTGGCTATGGCGAGCATTTGCAACAACGAGCAGGGGGCTTTTGGCGTGATGAGCGGGCATGATCGAATTACTCTCAGCCTCTCAGGAGAAAGGTGGCGACCCGCGCTTCCAGCATCCAATGCTGCTCGCTACCCCGTGAATAGGTACGCCTTTCCGCAGGCGCCGCCAAGCCCCCTCGGCAACGGTGCCGGCCGTTGCGGTGAGGGCTCAACGGCTACGCCACCTGAGATTCCCGACGATTTCGGCGGTCAAGAATTTCTGTGCGCGTCGTGTCTAGCAGGGCTTTCAACGCGGGTTTCAGGCGCGTGCCCATGCTCGCTGGGTGGCCAGCGTCACTGATCATCTGCTCCAGGGCCGCCATACGCACGGTAGCGCGAAGCTTAGACACCTTGTCGATGAAACTCTCAAGAAGCAGCTCGCGACTCGGATGCGACCGGGTTCGGCGCCACAAGCGCTCCGCAATCGGTGCCTGCTGCTTGAGCACGCCGGGCAGGGCTTTTCGCGCCAGCTCGATCAACACCTCTTTTCGGTCGTTGTGGCTCACAAGGGATGGGATCACTTCGAGCAGCGCGTCGACCGCGTTGCGGGACGCGAGCCCTGGGAGGGAGCCTGCCGAGCTGGCAAGCCCTGACAGCGTTTCAAACTTTATGCGCTGGAGAGAAACTCCATTTTCGTCTGCACGGATACTTTCCAAGGCGACGTTGAATGCCTGCGCGCGCAGCCTTGGCGACAGATTGGGAATCGCGTGGGCGAGTGCCAAAACGGTTTGGTCCAAAATGAGGTTTTGCTCAGACTTGGCGCGTTCAACTGATCCCAGCAGGCCGTCAACAGCATTGACTTGTATCGAGTGTTCCAGCCAAGGGGCCGCAGACATCATCCCCGCCAGCACGCCGTCGAAATCATCAAAATTCAAGTCCCTGTGCAATAACAGCGAATCAAGGCCATTCCATGCAGACTCGCGCTCCGGCAATGCCTGAAGGTGCATGGCCAACAGCTTGAGCAAAGGCCCCAGCGTCTCTTTCGGCAGATGATGCTCGTGCTTGCGGGTCATCTCTAGCAGCTGATCGAACGCTTGCTGCATCTGCTGAGGCTCTGGGACGCAGCGCAGAAGGGTTGCGAGAGCCAGCAGGGGAATTTCCACGTCCCGACCTGGAACTCGCTCGGCAAGGCCAAGCATATGCGGGAATACATGGCTTCTCGTGCCGGGGTCGAGCAGTTCCATTGGCAGGCGGGCAGCAAGTGTGCCGAGGGCTTCACCGAGATCATGCGCGGGCAACTTGTCGAGTATGGAGAACGCTTGCGCGAGCTGTCGCTTCATGACGTCGCCCGAACTCATGACATCGCCCGAACTCCACCCGATTTTGTCAAGTAGCAAGGTGAGCAGGCGGCCGCTTCTTTCAACCGGAAGACGATTGATTGCCTCCAAAATGTGGTCCACCACCTGTCCCTTCTCGACCACTTTCTCCTGAGCGTGCGTGAGGAATTCCAAGGCATGGGGGCGGTCCGTGTCCGAAAGACCTTCGATCAACTGCAGAATCGCGTCGAATGCTCTCGTTGCGACGAGCCCATCGCCCTTGGATGTGAGATCTTCGGGCAAGCTTGTGGCCGTGAAGGCCAGCGCTGCGAGAACGGAGGCGCGATGGTCTGCCGGGAGCCCACCCATCATGCCCAGCGTCCTGTCGAACGCTTCCTGGCGCGCTTCATCGGGAAGCAGTTGAATTGCCCTTGCAATCTCATGCAAGGAGTTTCTCCGGAGCTTCTGTGGCAACTCTGCAGCGGCATGCGAGAGACTTTCGAGGGCGTCCTCGCGCAGGGAAGGCGACAGGCTGCGGATCTGATCGGCAAGCACGGGGATGCACTCGGCTCGGCCTTCGGGGGAAAGCTGTCCAGTCATATGCATCCCCTTCTTCCAGAGGCGATCGCGAGTCTCCTCATCCATCAGGGTTTCAAGTTTCCGGATCAGTTCAGACAATGGTTTGCCTTGCTCGTGCGCAGGAACTTGCTCGCAGAGCCTGAGCAGGTGGTCGAGCCGAGGCTGCCTCTTGTCTTCCGCCAGATAGGAGATCTTTGAAGCGAGCGCTGCCAGTGCCCCTGCGCGGTGCTCAGCAGGCAGTTGCGCGACCCTGCTCGCGATCTCATCGAACCGTTGCTCATCGATGGAGGCTTGGCCATCTTTCACAACCAGCCACGGACGTCCCGCAATCGCAACGCCCCGGAATTCGTCGGGGAGGCGTTCGATGGCTTGCAGCACCAGGGCGCGCAATTGCCCGCGATGCTCGCCCTCGCCGTCCTCCTGCGGCTCGATGTAATACACGAGATTGGCCAGCATGGATGCGCGCGGTTTGGGTGGCATCTGTTCGACCAATCGAGAAATGGGATCCAAGGTGGCCGACTTCAACCATGGCGGCATGGTTTCGGAATTCGCGATGAGCATTTGCAGCGCAGCCCCTGCATGTTCAGGCCCAACCCTCTCTATCGCCGCTGCGACTTGAAGAAAGCTGCGCAAGGGTTCTTGTTCAACTGCGGCGACTGAGGTGGCGAGCCATTCCAGCGTCAAGCTTCGAGAGTTCGCGGGAAGCCGCTCGACCTCGCGCGCAATGAAATCAAATGACTCTCGTTGCAGTGGAATATGCTGGCCCAAGCGATACAGGCTTTGGGCCAACGCGGCCAGAGGCATGGCGGCATCAGCCCGCCCCCCGAGGGCCTCGATCGATTGCTGCAAGAGCGAGTAGTGGATCGCAAACATTTGAGCCGGGGGAACCGGCTCCGGTTCAACCTCCGGGGGCAGTTCCGGATCAGCCTCTAGGTGCGGATCCAGATCCTCCAAAGCCAGCTCCAAGATCTGCTGCCCGTCGAACTCCGGGCCAAACACTTCCTCCTGCTCAGTCGGAGGCACAGCCGCCAAGCTCGGCGCAGTCCCATCGTCAGAACCGAACTCAGAGGGCTCTACCAATGGCTCCCCCGCCTCTGACTGCGCCTCTGACTGCGCCTCTGACTGCTCCTCAAGTAGCGCCAGCCCTTCGGCCAGCGACTTGGCCATCGCCGCCAGAGGCGCCGCTCTTTGCGAGAGGCTCTCGAGATTGATCACCTCCAGCATCTTCTCGACCAGAGACAGACCCAGACCCGGCCCCTGAGGGCCTTGGATGCCCGCGCGGGCCAGCGCCGTAAGCGCATCTGTGCGCTGCGCAGGTTCGAGTTCCCCGACAGTTCTCAAGAACTCATCCAGGAGAAGGTCTTGCTGGTCCTCTTCAGTCCACTGAATCCGGTAGGCGACATCCCGCAGGACTTCACTGCGCATCTCGTGATCGAAATCCGGCATGCTGCGGGACACTTGGGACAGGACATCTCGTACGACTTCCGCGTTGTCAGAGTCTTTCAAGCGCTCTAGCAGCATTGCTTTGGTCGCCATGGATGAGGTCGCTTCAAGCATTTGCTTGCTGCTCAATGCCAAGGAGATGGCGCCCATCTTGGCGCGATCGGCGATTGCCGACTGGAGATGGCGCGGAAGGTCGGTCAAGCTACGCTGGGGCACCTCAAGCAGGTTCATTCGTGGCGCCAAGACACCCGTGCTGCTGACGTCCATTGGTGAGCGTCCCCTGAGCGCGCCGATAGCTCCCGCAGAGAGCGGGGGCGCCGAACTGGGGCGCATCGACGATTGTGAAGTTGACGGGCGGGTGGCGTCCGCGGTGTAAGCGGCGCCCGAAACGTGGTCGTTGGTTGATTGATTGGTTTTCATGGTGGAGGTAAGTGCTGTGGCGGCGCCTCCTTTGGAAGCTCTTCCGTGCTCTCGGATCATCTTTCAAGCCCGCCATTGCGTGTTCATGGATGCGAAGTGCTTGGTGCTTGCCCGAAGAACTTTGCTGGTTTCAAGCGAAACCTGGAATGGTCGAGGTGATAGCGCTTGGGAATCCCCGCCGCGCTCGACGCGGGCGGGAAACCGGACCACGACTGGAGCCCGCTTTTGACACGCTCGACCACGGTTTCACTGGTTCTCGGCAGGGCTCTGTCGCGTCAAGGGCGTTGTGACGTGTGAGAGCCGAAGCAGAGAGTCCGGCTCAGAACGCGAGCGAGTAAAACTGGTCGGCAGCCTACAAGGCCGCTCGATGGCCTGTCGGCGCTTGAGCCAGCGCTTTTGCCGGCTCGTCAGTGTCTGGTCCCTGCCTCGATGGATGATCTCGATGCCGGGGTTGTCGTCATCCGCGCCCCGAAACCCCATGTCCACGATGGCCTGCTTGGGGCTGCGTCCCAAGTCCTGCAGCAAGGTGTTGGTTTGCTCGAGTTGCGCGGCAAGGGTGTGCCCGTCGTATGGATTGCCGGGGAAACTCCTGGCTCCGATCATCAGCGCCTTGCCCTTGCCGATGCACTCGACCTCGGGCGCATGCAGCGCTTAAAGCTTGTTCTTGTCGTGGCGCTGTTGCGTGCAATGCACTCGGCACGCTCGGTCGAGTCGCCCGGAGGAACCTCCCTCCAGGCGCTCACAGAACCGGACGTGAGTCTCAGCTCGCACAAGGCGCTTGCTTTTCAGTTCCTTCTTCACCGAACTGACCGGAAGGAAGGCAAGACCATGGCCTTCAAGCGCCATTGCCTTGAGACCTTCGGCCATGTCGGTCTCGTAGATCGGGTGGAGGATGAGTGGCGACGGTGCGAGCTTGACGATCAATTCGGCCAGGCGGCCCAGGTAGGCGCCGGACGCATAGCTCAGGAAGGGCAGCTTGGTCGATGGCCCGGCCGGAACGATGAAACATCGGCTGGCCTGCATCGTCTGCCTTCGCGTACGCTGCGAGCGTCTCATGGCCGAGGCTCAGCATCTCGTAGCGGTCGGGGCTCAACTGCAGTGGCCGCGACGGATGGTGATAGGCGATGAGCAGGTCACAACTGCCTTCGGTCAACTGCATCACCGCGTCGTGCACGTTCAGCGTGACGAGCCGGCTCTTGACCGCGCCGACGCGCTTGCGCAAGTCCTAAAGGTGAGCCGCATCTCGCAACGATTCCATTCTTCAAGATTAGCGACGTAATCCTTTAGACCCCAGGACGATTGCATGAAGGAAACAAGTGAACGTGTGGTTTGTCCAGCTCATGCATTGCCCGATGGTCTGAAGTAAAAATTTATGTCGCCTTCTTCAGATGGAAGAGGGCCTCGCCACTCCTGCGACGAATTATCGAACAGGTCAAGCAAGGTAGTACCGTTTTGCGGGAAGCTTACCAAGGTTTCATCGGTCGCAGAGAGGAATTCTTGGCTCTCTATTTCATCGCTAGATCCCTCTCCTGGCGCAGCTGATCGTGTCCCACATTTAATGCTGGACACGGGGACCGATTCGCCCTATTCTTTTTCGATGCAGGTAGCAGGCCGTGACTTTTCCGAAGACATTCTTTC
>JAJKJU010000258.1 GCA_021153565.1 Rhizobacter sp. | reverse complement strand
GCGGTCACCTCGGCCCCGAGGGGGGCGCCATCGAGCAGGAACTGCACTCCCGCCACGCCGACGTTGTCGCTGGCGCTCGCGCTCACGGTGACCGAGCCTGTCACCGTGGCCCCGGCGGATGGTGCACTGATGCTGACGGTGGGCGGCGTGGCGTCGGGTGAGGCAACAGAGAAGCTGATCGTGAAGTCGGCTGTATCGGCATTGCCCGAGCTGTCCTGGCAGCGCACGTAATAGCGGTAGGTCTGCCCATTGGCCAACCCGCTGACCGGCGTGGAGTGCGTCGTGCCACCCGTGGTACTGAAGGCGCTGGTCATCGATGTGTAGGCAGTGCCTGCGATGGTGCTGTAGCGGCACGTGGCGTTTTCGTTGCTAGTCAGGCTCAGCGTGGCCTGTGTCGTGCCCCCGGCCAGCGTTCCGCCAGGCTGTCCGTTGCTCAACACCGGCGGCGTGATGTCGGCCACCGGCGTTAGCGGTGTGTTCATGTCGGCGCCAATCTCCGCAGTGCTGAGAGCGCGGTTGTAGATGCGCACTTCGTCGATGAGCCCGGCGAAGAATTCGCCGGGATAGCTGTCGCCGCCGATTTGCAAGGTTCCGCTGGTGGTCACCAGCGAGGTGGTTTGCGGCGCGTTGGCGACCTGCACCCCATTGACGTAGATCTGAATGGTGGCTCCGTCGAAGGTGGCCGCCAGATGCGTCCAGATATTCGTCGCCAGGGTCGATGGGCCCGTCGCATTCCGATTGCCTGCCGCCCAGGTGCCTCCAACAGCGGGGCGATTGCTCTGGTCCGAGGATGCCATCAGGTAGTAGCCGTCGACGTTCTTGTCCACCACCGCACGCCAGCCCGCGGGCGCGGACGTCGGGAACACCCATGCCTCCAGTGTCATGCCCGTGGTGAGCTGCAGCGAGCTGGCGTTGGGCACAGTCACGACTGCGTTCGTGCCGTTGAACGTCAATGCGCTGCCGTACTTGCCCGCCGTGGTCCACGTCGCGTTGCTGATCGTGCCATTGTTGCCGTTGCCCGAGAGGTCGGCCAGCACGGCGCCCGTCCCTTCGTTGAAGCCGTAGGCGGCCACCAGACCAGCGCTCGCGGAATACAGGGCCACGGGCTCGTCCGAGCCAATTTCCTTGAGGTACTGAACCAGGGACGCCAGATCGGCGCTGGTGATGTTCACTCCGTTGTGTGCGGTCACCGCATCCCCCAACGTGGTGGCCGAGCCATCGTGCAGGTATGGCGCAGTGCGCCAGACATCGCGCAGGGTGGGGATGTCGATGCCAGTGAGCGGCGCGCCGAGTCGCTGCCCGCTGCTTGGCTTGAGCGTGCCGATGTTCTGCAGGCCCAGCGAAGCGGAGGCGGTGAAAGCGGTGCCACCGTGGCAATTCACGCAGTTTTGCGCCTGGAACACAGCCCGGCCTGCGCTTCCCGTGGCGGTCAGGGTGCCGCTGGCGGTGCGATACGGACTGGGTTCGAAGGTGTTGAGCGAGGCCACATAGCCGGCCAGCGCATCGAGATCGGTGCTGATACCGGCCTTGAGATCGCCAAGGGGTTGGGAGCGAGTTCCAGTGTTGAAGGCTGTGTCGCTCATGAGGCCCGTGCCCCCGGACAGCGCCCGGATCTGGCCCTCGAAGTCTTGCACCTCGTCGAAATTGCCGCTCCAGTGCAGCAGCCCCTGTGCACCGGCGCGCCCGCGTAGGGCGATGGTATTGCGCAGGCCCTCGCCCTGGCCGGTGAAGTCCCAGGTGCGCCCGTCATTGCCTCCGTCGTTGTGGCAGGTGGCGCAGCTCATGTAGCGGTCGCGCGCGAGTCGGACATCTCGCGCGTCATAGAAAAGCTGCTTTCCGAGCAGCACCTGGGCGGCAAGCTTTTCCGCGCCGACCGGCGAGAGCATGGCCACCAGCGGCACACTGAGCTGGCCGTTGGACAGCAAGGGCTGCAGGTCGTACACCCCCACCGTGCGGTCCATGAAGTTGTTGACATACAGCGTCTTGCCGTCGCCGGATACCACCAGCCCTTGCGGCGCACGGCCCACGTCGAATCTCATCACCTGGGAACCTGAGAAGGCGTCGACGACAGCCACCTCCCGGCTGGTCTCCAGCGCGACGAACAGGTAAACGCCGCGGGTGTCGTACGCGCCAGCACTGGCAACGCTGGCGTTGTCGTGGTCGACGCGCTTGCTCAGGTCTTCCTGGCCGGTGGCCAGGACAATGCGCGAGCTGATGGCGCGCACGGTGTTCTGGAAGTTCAGCCCCGTGCCGTCGCGCAGCATGCCGCGCTTGATGTTGTCCTGCTTGGATGGCACGAAGGCTTGCGTGCCGTCGGGCGAGATGGTGGCTGCGCCCAGGTAGTTCGGAATGCCCCGGCCCTGGTTTTCCAGGTCGGGTTTGTCGCTGTGCTGCAGCACGATCGTGCTCACGACACCCATGGAGCCCGCGTTGACGACGACGACCTCGGCACCGTTGCCCGGTGTGGGGCTGACCGTGGCGGTGCTCTCGCCGGGCAGCGGCGGGGTGATGAAACGCGACACGTAGACGTTCGTCCTATCGGCGTTGATTGACACGTGACGCGGGTTTGGCCCTACGGACACGGCGCCAAGCTGCGCCCCAGAGCCGGTGTCGAATTTCAAAAGCTGGCCCGTTGCCTCCAGCACCACGAACGCCTGCGCGGTGGACGGCGACATCACGATGCCGAAGGGTTGCGACGCTCTGGGCAGCGCGACTGTGTTCACCACGGCGTTGGTGGCCGGATCGATGACGCTGATGGAGTCGCTGCGCTTATTGGTGACCCAGATCAGCCCGTTGGCGGCCACGGCGATGGATCGCGGGGCGCTGCCTACGGCGATCTCGGCCAGCTTGGCGCGAGTCACGGTGTTGAAGACGCTGACACTGTCGTTGTCCTGGTTGACGACCCACAGCCGCGGGTCGCTGCCAGTGGGGCTCTGGATGACGATGTTGCTGGAGGCGCTCGGCTTGTTGGCTGTGGCAGGCAACGCCACCGTCTGAAGGAAGGTGCGCGACTGGAGCACGAGGCTGTCGTCGTTGACGCTGAGCGTCACGGAATAGGTTCCCGGATTCGCATACGTGTGACTCACCGTGCCCGTGGGAGACCACGGTGTGTCGCCGGTACCGTCACCGAAGTTCCAGCGATAGATGACGTTGGTCCCTCCCTGGGTGCTCGCGGTGAAGGAGGCCGAGGTTCCCGCCAGCGTGTTAGCGGCGGGCTGCAGCGAGGTGATTACGACGCCATTGACGGCGTTGATGGTCCACAGGAAGTTGGCGCTGGCAAGGTTGACCCCGTCCGTCACGGTGGCCGTCACGCTGTAGTTCCCGGCGCTGGTCGGCGTGCCGCTGATCACGCCGCTCGTGGGGTACAGCGACAGCCCCGGCGGAAGGCCGGTGGCGCTGTAGGTGAGCGGATCGCCATTGGGATCGCTGGCAATGAGCGCCAAGGTCGCCGAAGCTCCCACGTTGCTGACCTGTGTCGGCGGAGTGGCCAGCGTGGGCACCACTGCCGGATCGGGCACCGAGGCGATGCCCATGCGCACGATCTTGGCCACTGAGGGCACGCCCGATTCGTTGAACACGAACAGCATGTAGTGTCCCGGCGTGGCATCGCGCGCGTGCGCGGGCATCTGCACGGAGAGGTCCAGCCCATTGGCGGCGAAGGTCAGCTCCAGGAACCGTTGGTCCATGTTGAAGCTGTGGGTGGTCGCGCTGGTCTTGACCAGCGTCACGCGGCTCACGCTGGCGGCGTTGGCCACCGAAACGCCGATCACCTTGCCGATGTCCACCCAGTCCGGTGCCGACGCGATGATCGGTCGCGACGCCCTCACGCCGTTGGCGGCGAAGAAATAGGGGGGGTAGTAGATCTCGGCGTTGAGCTGGTTGACCGTGGGATTGTCCGGATTGCGTGCGCCGGTTCCAGCCACCAGCACGGCAGCGTCCGGTAGCAGGACGGCGGTCGAGTGGTAGCCCCTGGCCTTGGCCGCCGAAGCGCCCAACAGCCATTGCTCGTTGACGGGGTTCCAGATTTCGGCCGTGAAGCTGGGATTGACCGGCGGGGCAGTGGAGTCGTTCGACGTATCGTTCTGGGATCCTCCCGTAACAAGGACCTTTCCATCGGGAAGCACCGTTGCGTTGGCCCACTGCCGCTGCGCCGACAGCGACTGCGTCGGCGTCAATACCGGAGCTGCGCCGTTGATGTCGATGACCGCGGCTGCATTCGAATTGCCGCCGACCTGGAGGATGCGGCCGGGGCGGAACATTGCAGAGGTGGCAGAGTAGTGCGCATATTGCGACGCGAATTGGCCGGCCGACGTGAAGGTGCCGGATCCGCTCGTGTCGACGTAGTACATCCGACCCGTACTGTCATAGCCGAACACGCGTCCATCCGGAGCTGCGTAGTTGCGCGGAAACCAGAAATCAAGCGATGAGGTGTCGGCTCCGCCGAGGAGACGAAACACGCCATTCACGCCCCGCACCTCGGGACGGTCCGTGCCGCCGGTCCCGCCCTGGATGTAGGTCTCGCCATTGGCCAGCGTGATGGAGGTCGAGTACCACCTCGGACGCTGCATGTCCCTCTGGCGCGTCAGCGTATTCGTACCTAGATCCAGCACATTGCTGTTCGGATTGGCGCCGTTGGTCGTCACCGATCCGGTCCAGTTGTCCCCTCCGGCGATAAAGACCTTCGGCGGCGCGCCGCCGCCATCGGGCGGCAAAAGGACGTTCGAACTGCAGAAGAAATCCGTGCCCGTGTTGTTGGGCAGCGTGAGGTGTCCCATGTCCGGAGCAACCGTGCTGTCCCAGATGTCGACGCTCACGTGCGCGGTCTGGAATCCGCTCGCCGTGCTGCCAAAGGTCAGCAGATGGCCATCGGGAAGAATGACTGCGTGAACCGCCACGCCCTCCGGCCAGTTGTAGACCGGCGACCACATGCCGTACGTATTGGCATTGGCGGGGATTGAAACATTGGGGAAGAAGGTCGGCGGCGGCGTGACGGCCAGCGCACGCGCTGTTCGCGAGTCGGCGTCTCGGTCGTGCTGCGGATCGCCGCCTCCACAGGACACGATGAGGGCCACCGCCGCGTAGAAGGCAAGCCGCGATGCTGCACGCAGGCTGATGGTATCCATAGGCACCTCTGGATAAAGCATTGCCGACCGCGCGTGGCACCAACCCGACTCGCCACGCCAAAGCCATGACACGCGAATGACGCGCTCCGGCCCAGCGTGGCCAGCAACGTCGGTTCGCTCAGCTTGGCAGCTTCCAGAGAGAACTCAGCCTAGACTGCCTGTACTCCGCTCCCGCAAACAATTGCGACAACAATAACCGACGTGTTGATCCGTTGCACTACGGACTCGCCCCCGCAACATAGGGGGGTGTCGGCGTGACGCGCCGACTGGCTCGCTTACCCGATGATTCCTGGCTCTGTCGCAGTAACGGCTGTGGCGAGAATTGGGTGATCGTCCGTTGGACATACAGCTCACGACATCGAACCTGCGCAAGAGGCTCTGCTTTACCCGCTAGAGGTGACGCTGCTGTGCGTGCGCTGGTATGCGGCGTACCCTGAGCCTACGTGTCGCATCCCATCAAGGGGTTGCGAGTTTCGGTCGGCACGAAGTCGCCAGTGTGGTCGATGGCGAATGACAAGCAGCAGGTGCGCTCGTGGATGGCAGTTTGAGGTGGCATTAGGCGCCGCGAAGGGGTGGATTCGTCAAGAGCGGCGCGAGCGAAAGCGCAACGCGATGCAACGCACCGTCGTCGAATGGTCTAGACCAGCGGTGGGATCAGTTGCAGAAGTGCCGCAAGTTGATCATCGTGTAGGCCGAGGTCTTGAGTGCGTAGTGCACGGTGCTGAATGCCACCTTCTCAATCTTTCGACCGCCCCTACTTGCCCGGTTGAGGAGCAACACGCGGCCGCATTGCTTTCAAGACATCCAGGTAAAGCCCCTTTTGGTTCATCACAAGTAGAAGAACGAAGACATAAACAACCAGGAGTACGGTCATGCCAGCAATAAGGCGCAGCAGCGCGGGCGCGGCGCCCGGAAGGACTCCGACCGCCCAAGCGGCAACAGCAGTAGCAACGATGGCAGAAATGATCGGGCGGCTGATCACCCTCAAAATATCAGCGAGCGACACGCCGGTGTTGTGCACGGCCCAAGCGATGTGCGGAATCGCCCACAGCCCGAGAGCGATGGAAAATCCTGCCGCCACCCCCATCGCCCCCCAAGGAAGGCCCAGGATGTACCCTGTCGTGATGATCGGCGCCAGCACCATGACCATCTTGACGCTTCGGCGCAGCAGGCCCATCGACACAAGAAGCGGCCAGAGTGGATTGATGATGGCGAGGGTCAGGACCGTCGAAGCCAGCAGGCGGAAGATCGGGGCCACGCTCCCCCATTGGGATCCCAGAACGACGGCAATGATCTCGTCAGCGAGCAAGGCAAAGGTCGCCGCGATAGGGACAGTGGCGGCGATAAGCACGGAATAGCCCTTGAGGAAATAGCTTCTCAACCGCTCTGGGTCATCCTTGACGCGCGACAATGTCGACAGCAGGACCCCTCCCATCGCGGAATTCAAGTTGTCTGTCGGCATGTTGACCAACTGGTAGGCGCGACTGTACAAGCCCAAAACTTCGGGACCGCAAAACCTGCCGAGGAGCACCTTCTCGAGGTTATAGGCGAGGTACACGACCAACCCGTTGACGGTCACGATGCCACCCGTACGGACCATTGAACCAAGGCCCTCAGCACGCCGAGGCCAGCCGGGCGACCAGCCGGAAACCATCCAAACCGATGTGCTATAGACAGCTGGCGAGGCCAAAGACATCCCGATAAGCGCCCAGTAGCCGGCGCCGAACCACGCCATAACAATTCCAACGATGACGCTGACGAGCAGCGAGAACGATTCCAGCGCAGAAATCATCGTGAACCGCATCTGGCGTTCGAGCAGTGCAGTATGTTGAATACCTAGTGCACTGATAAGGAAACTCGCAGCCAAGGCCACTCCCACCCAGACGAGCCGCGGCTCCTTGTAGAAAGTCGCGAGGAGCGGCGCGCTTGCCATTGCAACAACCATGAGCACGAAGCCAACGAAGATATTGATCCAGAACAACGCTGAGATCTGCCCATCCGTGACGTCCGTGCGCTGGATGGTCGCAGTAGATAGCCCCATATCCTTGAATACGTTCAAGGCGCCGACAACGGCCATCACCATTGCAATGAGACCGAAGTCGTTCGGTGTGAGGATGCGAGCCAGGATCATCAAGGCCACCATTCGCAGGCCCAGATTGACCGCCTGGGCCAGTACCTTGGACATGCCACCCCGGATGGCCCTCTCTTTGAGATTTTTTATCGGAGTTGGCACGATCACGATCCATTGCTCACGGAACTCTTCGCACCTTCTTCAGAACTCGGGACACGCTATGCATCGGATGCAACAGCATGTCCGCCACGTTGGCTGCCGCGCCGAGGAAGAAACGCCAATTGAAAGTCGAATAACCAAGTTCACGCAAGGCCTCACTATGAAACCTCCAGAACTGGCGATTGCGAAACTGAAAGCAGGCCGCGCCGAGTACACGCTTGTAGTACCTCCACAAGGCGGCGTTACAGACACGCGCAGCCTCGTGATCGGGAAGATACCGGGGTCCAAATTTCCGAAGCAACCGGATACGGTCAAGTTGCGTACTACTCATCCGGATAACGCCCGCTGTGGCAGATTCATCATGCAGGCGTTCGTAGGCCAGTACCTGATGAACAAACCCAAGGTCGCCTCGGCCGAGGATCTCCAGGCAGGCTTCCAGATCGGCGCTGGGCGCAGTCCCAGGATAGAAGCTTTTGCAGGCACGAACAACGTCCGCGCGATACATCACACTTGTTGGCAACCAGAATGTTTTGAGCTGCCCCCTTAGGAACTGTCGAATGACGGCGACACCGTCGAATAATGTATTCTCTGCAGCAAGCCCCGGAAACGAAACGAGGTTCTTGTTGACAACCAAGCAAGAAATCATAGCCGCAGTCGGATGTTTTTCCGCGCAGCACACCATTGTTGTCAGATAGTCTGGATAGATCCAGTCGTCTGCCGATAGCAATTTGCAATACTTGCTTTCAGGGGCCAGTTCCCGAAAGGCATTATTGTGGTTTTCGATCATGCCGACGAACTGCTTGTTTCTGACGACCCGGATACGGCTGTCGTGCTCCGATGCCTTCAACGCAATGTCGAAGGACCCGTCGGTACTGCAATTGTCGACAATCGTGTAGCTCCAGTTCTGATATTTCTGCTCGACGACGCTACGAATGCAACGCTCAAGATACTTAGCGCCGTTGTAGACGGGTGTCACTATCGATACATGAGGCTCCCGTTCCATTGCTGCCACTCTCCAGACGAGTCGTCAGTTCTGTATTACAGCGCCAGCACCTACTTCAGTTGCCTGGGATGCCTGGGCGGCCTCAACTCGTTCTAGCCAGACTTCCCGCCAATAGGGATAGATGCTGCGGGGGCAGAACATTCTGCAACTGTTGTACCGCGCCTCGCAGACGACAGAATCGAGCACGATGCATGGGTTCTTCATGACGATCATCTTTCCTGTCTTCTCATCGATGATCTGGTTCACGCGCCGCAGCACACGGTAGGTGTTGCCACAGAATGGCGCCATCTCCGGATCCCAGATCATTCCTCGATTCTTCCAATCGAGCGTGACCGTCTTCATGATTTCATCCAGAGACTTCACGCGAACGATTTCGCCCGGCTGCAAATTCAACTGAAGCTCGGGCGTCTTACCCCCGACCGGGATCACTCCCGACTTCCTGGGCCACGGACGTCCACCCCACAGAACGCAGAGACGGTCGTATAACCATCTCATCGGTCGACCCAGCCCGATACCGGCCTCGCTCAAACTGTGATAAGCCGCGAACAGGAAACCCGAAGTCAACCTGGCGGCGGACACGTTGCCCGACACATAGTCTTCGATATATTGCCGAATGTCCCACCAACACAGCTTGGAAGTTGCGTAAGGCAGTCGAGTGGCTTGGCAAACATACGCGGGCGGGCTGCCGGCTTCCTCGCGCATGGTGCGCAACCCAAGATCAGCTTCGTTCGAGAGTGAAGTGGAGAGACCGCCAGGAAAAAATTTCACTGGTACTGCGCCGTCGATGACAGACTCGTCAGTGGGCGCAAGTCTGAGCCATGCTTCCTTCCAGAACAGAAGGCACCCAGCTTGGCAGCCACCATGCGCCTTACCGTCACACCGCGTAGAGAGATGAACAGTCCGTTGCAGCCGGCGCCCTCGAACTGGAAAGACCGTGTCGCACGTCTTGTGAGCGCGTTTGTAGACCTGAAATCGTTTACCGCAGAACGCAAGCATTTCTGGCATGAATGGCATGCCATCCAATTCACCGTTTTGATCGAGCGTCGCGAGGATCTCCTCTTTTGTTCGAACCCGTATCCAATCTCCAGCCTTCAGTTGTGAACCCTCCCTCTTACCATTGACATCGCCGTCAGGCTGTAGCTGCCTGGAGCATCGATTAACCGTAGTAGTCGCCATAGCCGTAACTCCGCACGGGATCTTTTCCCTTGTTCAACACAGACATGACACAGGAGCACTGCTCCAGGGCACTGAACGCGCGTTCAATCGCGCCGAGAGGCGTGCGTGAGGCTTCAACAACCAACACGACTTGCCCTACGCGCGTTGCGAGAACCTTGGCTTCGGACGTCACCAATAAGGGAGGCGCGTCGAACACCACGATGGTGTCCCGATACCTGGTGGTCAATTCGCCCAGCAGAACATTCATCGCGTCGCTGGCCAGAAGTTCGGTAGTTCGGTTGTTGTAGGTTCCTGCAGGCAGAATCGACAGTTTTGGAACATTCGTCCTCAACATCACGTCGTCAAGATCGAGCTTGCCTTCAGTCAACACGTCGAGGAACCCCTTTCGCGGCGCCAGTCCGAGGCGCTTGTTAACGTCGGGACGGACAACATCCGCATCAACGAGCAACACAGAGGTATCCATCTCGAGGGCCATGCTCATGGCCAGGTTGATCGCGCAGAACGTTTTTCCCTCACCCGGCAGAGCGCTCGTCACCATGATCAGTGATTTGCGTTCATGCTGGGCCATACCTCGCGCATTGCGCAACAGCGGACGCTTGATGTGGCGGAACTCCTCGGCAAGCGCTGACCTCGATTCAGTCGGAACGAGGTGCCCCCCTTGCATCAGATGCTCGAGGTCCAGGGTCACCGCTTCATGCTCACGGGTCGCGTGCAAAGGGATCGTCTCAACGCCGTCGACGCCGGGCATCGAAGACGCAGTGCCGCCAGCCAGCGGAAGCGACACCTTCTGCTGTTTCTCAGACGAAATGATCTCTGCATGCTTTTGCAGTCCTGGCCCGGACAGACCGGCTGCGGTCCAGGGCACAGACACGCCTGCCCGACTCAACTCTTCAAGACGCCTCGCTGCCTGCTCAATGATGCTCATGGCGCTCACCTCGCTATCGGATTGCTTGCAATCCAAGCCAACCAAGCGCTTTGCATCGCCAGCACCGTTGCCGCTGCAATTGCAAAGCGAACAACATCGGCACGCCGCTGTCTCAGCGCCTGCGACGTCAGCATCACCGATACGCTGCCAAGCATTGGTCGTCGTGTAAAGGCCTGAAGCGCCGCGGCACTTTCGATCGTAGGACGAACGCGGTCGGCAACCAGCGCTGCGACGATTCCCGCGATCATCGAGACCACCATCGCAATCAGCCCAAGATGTACTCGTGATGGGAATGCTGGGGTGCTCGATACCCGCGGAGGCTCGACCAGACGAAACTCCGCGAGTTGAGACGATTCGTCGAGCTTCACGCCGAGCGACGCCGACTCGCGACGAACCACCATCAGATCGTAGTTCTTGCGGATCACATCATAGTCACGGTTCAACTGTGCAAGCTCGGCCTCCACCTGCGGAGCTCGTCCAGCGAGCGCCCTTACCTGGTCCAGTTGCGCCTGCTGAGTTGAAAGTTGCGAACGCAATGAAGCCACTTGGGCCTCTGCTTCCGCGAGCGAGATTCTCAGCCTTTGATAGACAGGACTTGTCGCCGCCTTACGCCCCTTGCCCGGCCTCGCCGGCGAGTGTTCAGCAATTTCTCTGCGATTACCTGCATCGGCCTCAAGCTGACTAATGATTCGGCGCGCACTGATCACATCCGGATGCGCCTCCGTATAACGACGCAGCAAGTCGTCAAGCTGCTTTCGTTGCGCATCCAGGCGAGCCTCTACATCGACCACAGCGGCAACCGCCGGCAGCTGAGGATCTTCCGCGGTGAGTTCGCGCCGATACGAATCTCGCGACATCTCCGCAGCATTCAACTCTGCCCGCAGCTTGCTCACTACTTCGGTGAGTGTCGACACCCGAGTGAAATAGTCTTGGGTCGAAACTCCCGACACGCCGAAGTTGCGCATCTTGAATTCCTTGAGGCGATTCTCCGCCTCGATCAGCTTTTTCTCATAGCTGCGGATCTGTTCATCAATAAACCGCCCGGCGTCCTGCGAATCTCGCTTCTTCGCATCCGCTCCTGAATTGACGAAGAGGTTGACGATAGCCTCGACGAGTCGCTGCGAGCGATCTGGGTCGCTTCCTCGATACGAAATTTCGTAAAGATTACCCGACGACGTCGGCATGACTTTGATCTTGTCCATCAAGCGCGTCACGACCTCTTCGCGCGTGGCGGAATCGGACACGTCCAGCTGCAGTTCAGGGATGCGCACCAGCCGTTCGACGTTGGGCCGTGAAATCAGCGTCTGCGCCAGCATGCGAACTTGCTGGTCAATGTCGGGTTGAAATGTCAGTCCCGCCATCAGGGGCTTGAGCACCGTTTGGGTGTCGACATAGATACGTGCCTTCGCCTCATACCTGTCTGCAACCTCCGTGATGGCAAAGCTGCACGCAAGGGCAAAGCCGGCCGCGACGCCAAGTGCGAGCCAGCGACGCTTGGCCGCCGTTCGCAGGATCCGCTGCGCGGTTTCGAGAAAAGCTTCCACACCGTTGTTCACCTATCACCCCCTTGGAGATGAACGTCACATGCAACTCGCTTGACTCTTCGAACTTCACGGGTCGCGCCCCAAAGACGGGTGGAGTGTGCACCTGAATCACTGCAAGGAAAGCACGGTGTTTTCGCGCCCCCCTAACCCAGGGGAGCCTGTGTTTCAAGACATTGCGAATCTGAACTTTAGCGCGCATGCTTACCCTTCAATGAAGTCAACGGCACACATTGCAGATGCCGAAGTTGGGGATGGCGCCACGGCGCTTGCGGGGCCCGATTGCGCCAATGTGCTGCACCGGTCCTTTTGTTCATGTTTCTGCGGCTGAATTGGGAGGCTGCATGAGTACGAAGAATGAATCGTCGACTTTGTCTGTCGTCGATCTCGCAAGGACTGTGGGTGCAAACCAGTGGGGGCGCCTGCGGATTGAAGGCGACCGACAAACCGGCACTTCCACCACTGCAAAGCAACACCAGGTCGAGCACGACGACCCTTTGCCGAGCAATGACTTTCTCAAGCATCTGAACCGCGAGAAGCGCCGCTCGGAGAGGTCCAATGCGGCCCTTTCGATCGTGCTCTATCGCATCAACGCGAACGACGGATTCAGTGCGAAGAATGCAGACTGCCTGCTCGAAGTACTGCATGCGGCAAAGCGCGAAACCGATGTCCTTGGACATGTCGGCGACGACATGATTGCGGTGCTATGTCCAGATACCGATGATGTTGGCACCAAAGCATTTGTGCGCAAAATCGCGGATCAGGCCGGAGCACTTCCCATTCAAGCCACCGCCGCCACCTATCCTGATCAAATCTTTGAAAACCTCACCCAACCCGTCGGCAAGCGACCAGCATTCCAGCCGTTTTTAGTGTCCGAAGTGACGAATCGTCCCGACTATTCATTGAAGCGCGGGCTGGACATCGTGGGATCGCTCATTGCCTTCATCATGCTTGGCCCATTGATGCTCGTCACCGCGGCAGCAATCTTCATGAGTTCACGCGGCCCCGTCCTCTTCAAGCAGACACGCCTGGGCAAGAACGGTGTGCCATTCACCTTCTACAAGTTTCGATCGATGCTGGTAAACGTGGATGACAGCATCCACCGCCAGTTCGTTGCAGACCTTATCAAGAGTGAACGCCCGGCCCAAACCAGTGCCATCCCCAGACCGGCATCCTACAAGCTTCAGTCCGATCCCCGCATAACACCACTCGGCAGATTCATTCGCAAGACCAGCATCGATGAGCTGCCACAGCTATTCAACGTGCTGAAGGGAGAGATGAGCCTCGTGGGCCCGCGACCTCCTATTCCTTATGAGACCGAGAACTATCAGTCATGGCATCTTCGTCGGCTGCTGACACTCAGGCCTGGCATCACCGGACTCTGGCAGGTCGAAGGTCGAAGCAGGGTTACCTTCAATGAGATGGTGAGGATGGATCTTCGTTATATCCGCAATTGTTCCCTTGTGCTCGATATGAAGATATTGCTGAAGACCGTGCTGGTTGTTTTTCGAGGAACAGGCGCGACCTGATCGACCGCAGCGACGCAGCGATAAATGCCTTATGAATCGTGACGTCTGTCGCATTGCAACGAAAGACAGGCGCTATGGATGATGAACCCGTCGTACTTGCGAGCGTTTCCACCGCGGGACTGCCGATTGACCCGGTGTCACGTGCGAAGAAGCACAGCTACCGTGACATTCTGAAGACCTCCGCAATGATCGGTGGGTCGTCCGTCATTAATCTGTCCATTGGCATGATCAGGACAAAGATCATGGCCGTACTTCTCGGCCCGGCAGGCTATGGAGTGATGGGCGCCTACATCCTCATCAGCGAACTGGCTAGCCGCGTTGCACAAATGGGATTGAACGCAAGCGGCGTACGGCAGATTGCCCAATCCGAAGCGTCCAAAGATGCAATGCGAATCGCTCGCACAGTGACTGCGTTGCGACGAACATCCATCGTTTGTGGACTGCTTGGAGCCATCGTCTTGGCCGTGTTCTCAAGACCGATCGCGACACTGACTTTTGGCAGCGCTGATCACGTCAACTCGGTCGCGTGGCTTTCCCTGGTTGTGTTTGTCAGCGTTGTCGCTGGCAGCCAGAGCGCGCTGCTCCAAGGCATGCGACGCATCGGCGATATAGCACGGCTCTCCATAGTGAGTGGCCTGCTGAGCACCGCGATCGGCATACCACTCGTATACCTTCTAGGGACAGACGGTCTGGTGCCGACCCTCGTGGCTGTCGCCACACTCTCGCTAGCGGCGTCCTGGTGGTACAGCCGCAAGATCACGGTTTCCCAACCGGCATTGAGCCTTGTCGACATCGCCCAGGAATCGAAGATGCTATTGAAGCTCGGCATCGCATTCATGGCAAGTGCAATGCTGATGGTTGGGGCCGCCTATGCAGTGCGCATCATCGTTTTGCGCAAGGTTGGACTCGATGCAGCCGGCGTCTACTACGCCGCTTGGACATTGGGCGGTCTCTATATCGGCCTTGTGCTGCAGGCACTAGGAACGGACTGCTACCCGCGACTCGTCAGCGTCGCCTATGAGGACCAAGAATGCAATCGGCTGGTCAACGAACAGGCCCAGGTCAGCTTGCTGCTGGCCGTACCCGGCGTACTCATCACCCTGACCCTGGCCCCGCTCGTGATCTCGCTCTTCTACAGCGCCAAGTTCTCTCCCGCTGTGGACGTGTTGCGATGGATCTGCCTTGGCATGGCAATGCGGGTGCTCACCTGGCCTATCGGATTCATCGTCGTCGCGAAGAACAAACAGATGCTCTTCTTCGCAATCGATCTGGCGTGGACCGTGGTCAACATTGGGCTGTCGTGGTGGTGCGTGGAAGCCTTCGGCGTGAACGGTGCGGGCATAGCGTTCTTCGGATCCTACATATTCCACGGCTTCCTTGTTTATCCCATCGTGCGACGACTGAGTGGCTTCCGGTGGACTGCCGTGAACGTCAAGACGGCCACCTGCAGTTTCATCGTAGTCGGCGCCGTCTTCATCGGCTTGCACGTGCTGCCGCCGGCCGTATCAATGACGTTTGGAATTCTCGCCACGATTGCAAGCAGCTATGTGTCGATTCGAATCCTTGTCCACCTGGTAGCTCCCGAGCGACTGCCACGTCCGATAGCGCACTTTCTGCAACTCGGGAGATTGGCACGATGACTGCCACTGCCTTCTTGTACTTCAGTGAAAGGCGATTCCGGTGGCGCGCACTGCCCCTGTCGGCGATGACGCGCACGGACACCGGCCCGACTGGCCGAGACTCGCCGGCATCGCAGCACGTCAACGCTGACGCGGCTTCAACCGCGCACCTCCATCCACGGCCAGAAGGCATATGAAAATGAGAATGAGTCAAAACGCCCGTCGAATTTGGATCGACCTCGACAACTCACCGCACGTCCCGTTCTTTCGTCCGCTCATTGACGAACTTCAGGCGCGGGGCTATTCGGTCATGGTCACAGCACGAGATGCATTCAACGTCGTCGAGTTGCTCAAGCTGCACCGCGTCGAATGCACGACGATTGGGCGGCACTTTGGCAAGAACAAGCTGATGAAGGTAATTGGCTTGGGCATTCGCGCGGCGCAGTTGCTTCCCTTCGTCGCGAGCAACAGACCTCATCTCGCGATCTCCCATGGCTCCAGAGCGCAAGCCATGGCGGCGAAGGTCATGCGAATTCCATCGATCGTGATCGGCGATTACGAGCATGTGACCCATGTAACCCGACCGGATTGCATGATCGTCCCCGATATCATTCCCAGCGAGGTTGCTGGCAGGTTTGCGAATGTGGTGCTCCAGTATCCCGGAATCAAGGAGGATGTCTATACGGCGAGCTTCTCGCCGGATCGCTCGATCATGGCGGAGCTGGGACTGTTCGACACTGACGTTGTCGTGACGGTCAGGCCACCCGCTACCGAGGCGCACTATCACAATCCGCAAAGCGAGGAGCTCTTCACGGCAGCGCTGAATCTGCTCGCCGGCGACACGCGCACGAAGGTCATCTTGTTACCCCGCAACGACCACCAGAAGGCTGAGCTGGGAATGCGATTTGCAGAGCTTCTCAAGTCCGGAAAGATGCTCGTGCCCGAGCGGGCAGTAGATGGCTTGAACCTTGTTTGGCATTCAGATCTGGTCATCAGCGGGGGCGGCACCATGAATCGAGAGGCGGCCGCACTCGGTGTCCCGGTCTACAGCACGTTTCGAGGCCCTATTGGAGCAGTAGACCGCTACTTGGCGGCCAAGGGTCGCTTGGTGCTGCTGGAGTCGACCGCGCAGGTGCGAGACCGAATTGTGCTCGCAAAACGCAAACGGCCGGACGTGCGCTCACCGGCCGGTCGTGGCGCGCTCGACGCGATCGTTGGACATATCGTTGCGATGGCAGAACTCGACGTGCACAGCACGCCTGCGCTCAAAGGAGGCGGACTATGAAACGTACCCTCCGACTGGTTATCGTCGCAGGTGCACGCCCCAACTTCATGAAGGTGGCGCCGATCGTCCATCAGGTACGGATGCGCTCACGGCATGCACGGCCTGCGCTCGAATATTGCTTGGTTCACACCGGACAGCACTATGACGAGATGATGTCCGCGGTTTTCTTCGACGAACTTGGAATTCCTCAACCGGACGTGAACCTCGGCGTTGGCTCCGGCTCGCACGCTGTTCAGACTGCACGCGTCATGGAGGCCTTCGAGACCGTTTGCGAGTCTGAAAGGCCAGACTGGGTTGTCGTGGTGGGAGACGTCAACTCCACCATGGCATGCACCCTCGTGTGCGCCAAGTTGGGCATCAAGGTCGCGCACGTTGAAGCTGGGTTGCGCAGCTTCGACCGTGGCATGCCGGAGGAAATCAATCGCATCGTGACCGATTCTCTTGCCGACCTGCTGCTGACCCCATCGTCGGATGGAGACGAGAACCTGCGTCGCGAAGGCATCCCGGCGACCAGGATAAAGTGTGTTGGCAACGTCATGATCGATGCATTGCGCGCAAATCTTCCCAAGGCACGTTCCAGTTCGATTCTCGAGCGCCTGGGATTGCAGGAAAAGTCGTTTTCATATGTCACCCTGCATCGGCCCTCGAATGTCGACCATGCCCCGGAACTGGGCGGTGTCATTCAGGCACTGTCGAAAGTAGCCGCGTCGATTCCTGTTGTGTTTGCCATGCACCCTAGAACGACACAGCGGTGCCAACAGTTTGGTATTGCACTCAATGGGCACCCTGGCCTGCGCATCATCAATCCACTGGGCTATCACGATTCTCTGCGTCTCACCGAATCGGCAGCTTTCATCCTGACAGACTCCGGCGGTCTGCAAGAAGAAAGCACCTATTTCCGAACCCCCTGCCTCACCTTGCGCCCGAACACCGAGCGCCCGATCACGATCACGATTGGAAGCAATCGGCTCACCACCCTGGAACGGTTGCCGGCCGATGTCGAGCAAGCACTGAGACACAAAACGGGGCTCGGAGAGATTCCGCCTCTATGGGATGGAAATAGCGCCGGGCGGATCTTGGACAGCTTGCTCGAGGCGGCCTGAACAGTTGACGAAACATGACGCCCACGTTCCTTACCGTCGCGGTCGACTGATTCGTCTTTGAGCACGATTCGTCGACAAACTGAACCACCTCCCACGGGCCACCACACATGTTGCGCGTCATCTTTACCCTTGACTACGAGATTCATGGCAACGGACAGGGCTGCCCTCATGCGCTGATGGTCGAGCCGACCGAAAGACTGCTGCGCCTGTTCGACGAATATGGCGCGAAGCTGACCATCCTGGCTGACGTCGCCGAAATCATGAAGTTCAAGGAGTACAAGGATGTGCATGGTCGTGACACATATCACTATGAAGCCATTGCAGAACAGTTGCGCCGAGCTATTGAAACCGGACACGACGTCCAGTTGCACATTCACTCTTCGTATTTCAATGCGCGGATAGAAAATGGACGCTGGGCTCAAGATTGGTCAGAGTATGACTTTGCGTCGCTGCCTTACGAGCGAATGGACTGGATGATCAGGACCGGCAAGCAATTTCTTGAGAATCTGCTTCGTCCTGTCGATCCAAACTATCGATGCGTCGCGTTCCGCGCGGCCAACTGGTCTGTAAGCCCGTCGCGCAACGTCGTTCTTGCGCTTGTCGGCAACGGCATCGAGATCGATACGTCAGTGTTCAAGTACGGGCGCCGCAGCGGCATCGTGAACTTCGACTATTCGCATGCGCACAGCGCGATCGTACCGTGGCCAGTGCACGACGAGGACATCTGCGTCCGCAATGACGACGGCGCGCTCTGGGAGGTTCCGATCTACAGCGAACGTCGCTGGTTGGGCGCCTTTGCAACACCGGGCCGCGTGCACCGCGCCCTCAGCGGTTGGCGACACCGACTTGCGCGCGAGGCCGGGTCAACAAGCGACTCGGATCGTGCCCCCCCAAGTGGAGTCCGGATCCGATGGGTATCCGTTCTTTTGAAAAAACATGCATGGAAGGCTGACTTCAATCAATGCAGCGGTCAGCAATTGATCAATGCACTGCACAGGGCCGCGCGCAGCCACGACAGCGAGGCGCAGGGAGTCCTTCCATTCGTACTGATCGGCCATTCGAAACTATTCACGCTGCGCAACGAAAGAACAGTGAGACCCTTCCTCGCCCATTCATTGAGGCATCCCGAAAGGTTTGGGTTCGGTACGCTGAGCAGATCCGTCTTGCCCTGCAAACCTGGAGTTCCGGCATGAACCGATCGCAAAGGGTCGCGCCGTTCGTGATCATCACGCCTGCCCACAACGAAGAAGCGCTGATCGAGCGAACGATCGAGTCGATGATCAGTCAGGTGGTTCGCCCCATCGAATGGATCATCGTGAACGACAACTCGACCGACTGCACGGCAGATATTGTTCGCCGATACGCCGGGCAGCACGATTTTCTGCGCTTGGTCGATCTGCATCGCACGGGGACAAGGCACTTCGGCAACAAAGCCAGGGCTTTCAACGCTGGTCTGGCGGAAGTGAAGACGCTCGACCATCTCTATGTCGGAAATCTCGACGCCGATATTTCTCTCGAGCGCGATTACTTCAAGAACATTCTTGTCGAATTCGAGAGTGATCCACGTCTCGGAATCGCCGGCGGAATGGTCTCGACGCGAATTGGAGATCGCTTCGTCAGCCAGGGCGTGGCCCTCGACAGCGTCGCGGGTGCCGTGCAGTTGTTCAGGCGAAGCTGCTTCGAGGAGATCGGAGGATACCTGGCCCTGCCCGAAGGAGGAATCGACTCGGCAGCCGAGATCATGGCGCGCATGAGGGGATGGAAAGTTCGTACCTTCCCGGCCCTTCGCGTTCTCGAACATCGAAGAACGGGAACGGCTACTGCGCTACCGGTTGCCGCAAAGTTGAAGGAGGGACGCAGGCTCCAATCCCTTGGATATGGCTTCATGTTCCTATTCCTTCGGTGTGTCTATCGTTCGCTGGAGCCGCCCAGGGGCATCGGAAGCGCAGCCATGTTGGTGGGCTACCTGCAACGCATGCTCAAAGGGCATCCGATCGTCCTGCCTCCTGACGTTGTGAGCTATTTGCGGGCAGAGCAGCAACGCAAGCTCGTGAGCTCATTGAAAGGTATGTATGTGCGGCATCTGCGGAATTTTTGACCGCTCGGGGCGTCCTGTCGACCAGAGGGCCCTCGAGCGGATGACGACGGCCTTGGCGCACCGGGGGCCTGACGGCGAGGGCTACTACCTGAATAGGGAAATTGGGATGGGGCATCGGCGCCTGAGCATCATCGATGTAGAGGGCGGGAAGCAGCCGATTTGCAATGAAGACGAAACGCTGCAGGTCGTCTTCAACGGAGAAATTTACAACTACGTCGAGCTTCGCGAAGAATTGAAACGCTTCGGCCACCAATTCAAGACCGTGTCCGACACAGAGGTTATTGTCCACGCCTACGAGCAGTGGGGAAGCGACTGCGTGAATCACTTCAATGGAATGTTCGCATTTGCCATCTTCAATACCGTAAGCAGGACCCTTTTTCTGGCGCGAGACCATCTTGGAATCAAGCCTCTCTACGCCACCCTGGTCGGCAACCAGGTCCTGTTCGCCTCCGAAATCGGGCCTCTCCTCCAGCATCCTGACTTTCGTCGAGAGGTCGACCTTTCTGCGCTTGCGGAACTATTTACGTTCCGCTTCGTGCCTTCGCCAAAAACCTTGTTCAACGGCATATTCAAGTTGCCACCCGCGCATTGGATGAAAGTAGATGGAAAGGACATAGAGATTCGACGATTCTGGAATGACGTTCCAAAGCAGCGGACAAGGTACTCAGAGCACGATTTGATCGAAGAGTATCAAGCATTGTTCGAGGACGCTGTCCGCCTCCAGATGCGAAGCGATGTCCCCGTGGGGCTCTTTCTGAGTTCGGGAGTCGACTCCGGAGCGCTCTTGGCGATCATGAGCCAGCACTCGCACAGGCCGGTACAGACCTTCACCATCGGATTCGAAGGAGCGGACCGAACCAACGAGCTGGAAGGCGCCAGACAGTCCGCTCTGCAGTTCGGCGCCGAGCACCACTCGATGATGCTTAGCCACCGGGACTACATCACCTATTTCGAACGCTACATGGGCGACCTGGAGGAGCCAGTTGCACACGAACCAGCGCCAGCGTTCTATTTCCTGGCACAAATGACCAGTGCGCACGTCAAGGTGGCATTGGCCGGCCAGGGGGCCGATGAACCTTGGGCCGGGTACGACCGATACCTTGGGGTGAAACTCTCGTCCCTCTATAGTCGATTGCCGACCTCGCTGACCGGACTTCTCGCCTCGCTCATCGGCCGCGTTCCTCTTCCGATGGAGCGCCTCAAGCGTGGCGTGGCCTCTCTGGCCGAACCAGACGTCCTCACCCGTTTCGCGAAGATCTACTCCTTCTTCAGTGCCGACATGAAGGCGCAGCTATACAAAGGCGCACTCAAGGTGAGCTTCGACGAATCTCGCTATGGGACCAAAGAGGCTCTGCGTGCACTGCAATCCAACGTAGATCATCTCGATCCTCTTTCGCAAATGCTGTACATCGACACGCGAGCCAACCTGCCGGACGACCTCCTGATGGTTGCAGACAAGACGTCCATGGCCAATTCATTGGAGGTCCGGGTACCGTTCCTGGACCATCGCCTGGTCCAGTTCATCGAAAGCCTGCCGCCAGGACTGAAGCTCAAAGGAATGACCGGCAAGTATTTGCACAAGAAGGCAATGACCAAATGGCTCCCGTCTGAGACCGTCTATCGCAAAAAGAAGGGATTCGCGCATCCGGTCGCGAATTGGTTGCGAGGACCGATGAAGGCCCTCGTCGACGATTGCCTCCTCAGCAGCGACTCGTACATGCCGAGGTACTTCGAACGCGGATACATCCAGCAAATGCTCAAGCGGCATGAGCAAGGTCGGGAGCAGTTCATGAGACACATTTATCTGCTTGTGTCTCTGGAACTCTGGCACCGTACCTTCATGAGCAAATAGCGAGGAAATCAAATGGATCTGTCGATCATCATGGTCAATTGGAACTCCAAGGACTACCTTTCCAAGGCGATCGAGTCCGTCATTTCCCAAACGCGAGGGCTGTCATTTGAAATCATTGTTGTCGACTCCGGTTCATTCGACGGCTGCGCCGAAATGCTCCAGCAGACACGTCCGGAGATTCGCTTCCTTCAACTGGACAGAAATGTCGGATTCGCCAACGCCAACAACGCAGCATTCGGTGCCACGCGTGGTCGCGTCCTCCTGTTTCTGAATCCGGATACCGAGATTGTCGGCACCGCGATCAATAGTTTGTACGACCATCTGACGAACATGCCCCAGGCGGCGATCGTCGGCCCCAAGCTTCTCAACAGCGATGGATCCGTTCAGGACACCTGCGTCCGCGCCTTTCCCACGGTCCTGAACCAGTTCCTGGACTCCGACCTGCTGCGCACCCGTTTTCCGCAAGCAGGTATATGGGGAAAGCAGTCGCTGTCCGTACGGGGCGACAGGCCCCGCAAGGTAGAAGCAATATCCGGCGCTTGCCTCATGATGAAGCGTTCGATGTTCGAGGCAGTTGGCATGTTCAGCACTGACTATTTCATGTATGCCGAAGACATGGATCTTTGCCTCAAGGCCGAGAGGACCGGGTTTGGCGCCTACTATGTTCCCACTGCCGTGGTCATCCACCATGGTGGTGCGAGCAGTTCACAGACCTCGGCAAGTACATTTTCTGCCGTCATGTCCTTCGAGTCGCAATGGCGATTCTTTCGCAAGACCCGTTCATTCCGTTACGCAATGCTGTACCGCTGCGCCATGTTTTGCGCAAGCACGCTCAGGGTGAGTGCTTTGCTGGTCACCTGGCCAATGAGTTTGCTGTACGACCGCCGCTGGTCGAGCGGCAATGCATTTCGTAAATGGATGGCCCGCTTGCGCTGGACTTTGGGTGGAGAACGCTGGGTTCGAAAGTACTAGAGCCGCAGGAATCGATCCTCGATCTCAGGCGTCAGCCAGACCACCGAGATGACCACATGAACCTCCAGTTGCTAACCTCGAAGCTCATCCACACCTTCCGTACGGAGGGCGTCCCAGCGACATGTCGACGGGTCATCGCACATCTCGGGCGCAAGCGGCCCGAGGAAGACTTCGATCGACGGCATCGGACGGACACGGGCGGCCTCGAGCCGCTTTGGAAGCTCAGCATCCGCTCTCCCAACGCCGTTTTCGGTGAGCGTTATCAGGCCACCGGCGAAGAAGAACTTCTGGCGGCCCTCGAGTTCCTCGGTGAGGACTTCCGGAACTTCACGTTCATCGACCTCGGATGCGGCAAGGGAAGAACGCTCATGGTGGCCGCGAAAAAGGGGTTCCGTCGCGTCATCGGCGTCGAGTTTGCCGAAGAACTCGTGGAAATCGCCACGCGAAACCTGGCTCGACATCAAGCTCCGAACGTAATCGTCTCGCATGCCGATGCGGCGGACTTCGTCTTCCCGGAAGGCAACATGGTCCTGTACCTCTACAACCCATTCTCGGAAGAAGTGCTCCGCAAGGTCATCTCCAATTTGCGCGCGACAGCGTTGAACAAGCTGTACCTGATCTACAAGACGCCTCGCTGCGCCGACCTGCTGGACGCCAGCGGCTTCCTGAAGCGCTTCGGTCAGCCGCCTGCGGCACCACAGATGGCGATTTGGATGGGGCGGGCCGAATCCTGATCCATGCCACGCATTGAAAGGTTCACGAATGAGCATCAAAGCGATTCGAACGCTGCAGGATCTGGACGGCGTGCGTGCCCATTGGGAGCAATGGCAAAGCCATGCGAACAACGATCTCGCCCAGTTCGAACTGGTCTGCCGAGTCAGGACCGAAGTCGAATGCCCTTACGTCACTGTGATCGAGAGGGACGGTCGACCTCATGTGTTGGTGGCGGGTCGACTCGAGCGCACGACCTTCGCGCCAGCGATAGGGTATATCCAGCCCGTACGGATCCCGGCCACAGTTCTTACCGTCATACATCAGGGCGTCATGGGACCGATGGATGATGAGACGGCCAGTCAAGCTGTCCATTATTTGCGATCTCTTCTGCGCAGTGGCGTGGCCGACGCGGTAGCCTTTCACCACCTGTCCGAGCATTCGCCCTTGTTCAAGGCGCTGCAACTCGACCGCTCGACTTGGCTCTGGGAGAGAACTCCAAGGTGGTCCACGCACCGCGAAATGATGATGTCTCCGGATAAGAGCTTTCTCGAGCAGAAGGTGCGGCCGAAGCACCGGAGCCAGTTTCGAAAGCGCCAGAAGGAACTCGAAGCCTCATTTTCAGGAAAGGTAGCGTGGCGCTGGATCACCGAGTTCGACGACATCCCTGCCCTGTGCGCCCGCCTCGAAGCGGTGGCGGCCAAGACGTATCAGCGGGCGTTGAATGCAGGCTTCTTTGACAACGAGGAGTACCGACGCCGGTTTGAACTCTTCGCAAGTCGCAAGCAACTGCGCGTTCAATTGCTTGAGATCGACGGAAGTGTCAGGGCCTTTTGGTTCGGGACGGTCTACCAAGGCGTCTTCCATTCCTCAGAGACAGGCTATGACCCGGATTTACGCGACTTCGAAGTCGGAACCCTCATGTTCATCCGAATGGCCGATGAACTGATGCATGAGGGAATCCGGCGACTCGATTTCGGTCTCGGCGATGCGCCGTACAAAGCGCGCTTCGGGGATCACTTCTGGCGAGAAACTCCGGCGTGGCTATTTGCACCGAGCGCAAAGGGCGTTGTCCTGATGCTGTTGCTCAAATTGTGCCTCCTGCTAGACACAACGGCACGGCGCCTTGTGGAGGGGGCAGGCTTGACCGACAAAATCAAGACTTACTGGCGTCGCCACATGGGCAAGTCCGATTCGAAAATCGCTGAAGCAGCTCGACAGACCTGAAGAGTCAACACGCATGAGTCCCCTCGCAGTAGCATTCCTCTTCATCGCCATGATTGGCGTGTTGGTGCTCCCGCGACGTTGGGCTGCACTTTCTCTCCTGTGCGCGGGCTGCTACTTGCCCACATCGCTGAGTTTCAGCCTGGGCCCCTTCAACTTCTACGCCCTTCGATTGCTGCTGACCGTCGCCATCCTCAGAGCCGTCATAAGAAAAGACGGCCTGGCCAATGGAATGCACGGCCTCGACTGGGTGATGGTCATCTGGGCGACCGCGGCACTGACGAGCAGCCTGCTCCATGACGACATCGCCGCCACCCTGGTGAATCGCTCTGGCCTCGTGTTCACCACCTGTGGCACGTACTTCATGTTTCGCGCATTCTGCCGGTCGGCGGACGACATCATCGCGATATGTCGGATCGTGGCGATTGTTCTGATTCCTATAGCCATCGCAATGGTCTACGAGAGGTTCACCGGGATCAACGCCTTCTCCGCATTTGGCGGCGTTCAGATGTCCGACATCCGCGGTGGATCATTTCGTGCACAGGGGCCATTCGGCCACTCAATCCTCGCCGGCACCGTCGGGGCGGTATCGCTGCCACTGATGGCACCACTGTGGAAACCATACCGAGGGACAGCCATTTTCGGCTTCCTGGCGTGTTTCTCAATGATTTTCTCGTCATCTTCAAGCGGTCCGATCATGAGTGGCGCGTTCTCGCTCGCCGCACTACTTATGTGGCCCTTGCGCTATCACATGCGCTTCGTACGCTGGGCGGCGGTGTTTGGCTATATAGCCATGGATATGGTCATGAAGGCACCGGCGTACTATCTGTTGGCTCGCATTGACCTGACGGGAAGCAGCACCAGTTGGCACCGCGCCGCACTGATCGAAACCGCAATCGATCATTGGTCCGAATGGTGGCTTGCGGGAACGGACCATACTCGTCATTGGATGCCCTATGGAGTCCCGTGGAGCGGCAACCACATCGACATCACAAATCATTACCTGCGCATGGGCGTGGATGGCGGCATGCCACTGATGTTGCTGTTCATTTGGGTGCTTGCGAAGGGCTTCTCGATGGTCGGGCAGACATTGCGGCAATCTCATGAAGCGCAGTCGGTGCCTTCTTTCGTTGCCTGGGCGCTCGGCGCGGCGCTGTTCTCACACGCCGCCACGTTCATGTCGGTCTCATATTTCGACCAGTCGGTCACTTTCTTGTATCTGACACTGGCAACCATTGGCCTTAACTTGATCCAACAGGTACCTCCTCCTATCCGGGAAGCGATCACCTTGAACCAATATCGAGATGGATCGATTGTGCATCCAGTCATCGGAGAACGCTGAATCGTGACCAACACGACTCTAGACAATTTCGAGTTGCATGATCGTTTTCGGAGGAATGTCTAATGGCATCGTCTCGCCCTCGGGTCCTTTTTCTAAGCCACTCTGCATCGCGAAATGGCGCAAGCATCCTCCTTCTCAATTTGTTGAGATGGCTTCAAGGCAAAGTCGACTGGGACATGGAAGTTCTCGTTCACGGATCCGGTCCATTAATCGACGATTTCCGTGCCGCCGTACCAAAGACGGTCGCATGGAGAGACCCGGCTCCCCCTCTGAGCACACTTTTCTGTCACTCCATGCCCCGCTTTCGAAGGCCACTTGAAGCGCTGCTCAGGCGCATGTCCTTGCCCACTGGTCCATACGACCTCATATACGCTAACACCAGCGCCTCGGCACACTTGGTGAAGCTTCTCAAAGACCGCGGCCGTTCAGTACTGTGGCATGTTCACGAACTCAGCTATGCGTTGAAATTAACGCTGCGAGACGATGACCTGGCAGATACGTTCCGATCGGCAACACGATTTATCGCAGTCTCAAACTCTGTAAAGCAGACATTGAGATCTGACTACGGCGTGCCTGCCGAGAAGATTGATCTGGTCAACGGCTTCGTCCCATTCAACCTGCTCAGCGCGACGGATCGAGATGCGCGCCGCAACCGAATGAGAGACGAAATGGGATTGCCAAGGGATGCCTTTGTGGTTGGAGGCTGTGGTAGCTTGGGGTGGAGGAAGGGCACGGACCTGTTTCTTCAGGTGGCGCAAGCCATTGCATCGACGAGTGGCTACGACGATGTCCATTTCTTGTGGATCGGGGGCAGCTGCAAAGACAAGGAGTCTTTGGAGTTCGAACACGACATTCGTCATCTGGGCCTGGAAAGTCGGTGTCGACTGGTTCCGACCGCGGACAATGTCCTGGACTACTACTGCGCAATGGACGTGTTCGCCTTGACGTCTCGAGAGGACCCATTTCCACTTGTCATGCTAGAGGCGGCTGAACAATGTCTTCCTGTTGTTTGCTTTGAGCGATCAGGGGGCGGAACGGAGTTTGTCGACATCGATTGCGGCGTTACCGTACCTTATTTGGACATCGGTAGATTTTCTGCCCAGATCATCCGACTCCATGATGAAACTCGTCTGCTTGAGCGCCTGGGACGCTGCGGTCAGCGCAAGGTTCATGAGCTTTATCGGGTCGAGGTTCAGGGACCTAAGCTGATCAACGCGGCACAACAGTGCCTTGATGAATCGCTCCAAACTACCCGGCAGCGCGCTCTTGAAACCACATGACTCGGCCTGATTCGGTTCACGGTCACAACACTGCACCATACACATCATTTTTTTGCACCTGGAGGGAACAAGGCAATGAACAGGGACCGATTCACCATCATCGCCGCAGTGAACAACCGGCGCATCCTGGAGGGAAATCTATTGCTGTCGCCGGCCCTTGCTGACGGCCATGAGCGCAACATTCTCATCAAGGAGGGATTCTCGTCCGCATCTTTGGCCTACAACAGTGCGGTGGAGGAAGCAAAGGACGATATCTTGGTGTTCGTTCATCAAGACGTGTACCTTCCGGAACATTGGTTCAGCAACGTATCGCGTGCCATTCAAACCTTGGAAGAAAATGGGATTCGCTGGGGGGTGCTGGGTTGTTTCGGATTGCGCCGCGGCGTGGAAGGTGGGCTTGGCATGGTGTTCACGACCGGCCGTGGATTGCACGGCAAGGCACTTCATGCACCAGAGCAAGTGGACACTCTGGATGAGATCGTTTTAATTTTCCGGAAATCGACCGGACTCAAATTCGACCCAAACCTGCCCCACTTCCACATGTACGGCGTCGATATATGTCTTCAAGCCAAGAGCTTTGGCATGACGAACTACGCAATCCCGGCCTTTTGTGTTCACAACACCAATCAGTTGGTCAAACTGCCAGCAGAGTTCTATGCCTGCTATAGCTACATCAAGAGAAAGTGGCCGAAGGACCTTCCTATTCACACATCGTGCATGACGGTGACCCACTTCGACGCAGAGCGTCGCGAGAAGCAAATAAAAGACTTCATCAAGACTGCTCTCGGAAGAATGAAGACCCCGTTGTCGCGAGCCGAAGATCCCAGGACCTTGTTGGCAACGGAAGATTGGAACCGCCTGACCTCCGCTCGAGGGTTCCGAAATCTTGGTTGTTAGTTAGTGCCTGAACGAAAAGGTAACGAACGACGCCGCGCACCTATGAAACGCGGCCTGCGGTCAATAGAATTCGCGGCTCGAAGTTTCGAGGTGCGGTGAAGCTGACGTCCTTGCCCGAGTTTGTGCATGGCGTCGCTTTCATAGGTGGCGTCGAACTTCGGTGGCTTCATCGAACCTGTCCTGACGGTTCATTTTCCAAAAACTTCGTCCGACGAAAACTCCATGCGCAATGTGATCAATCCGCAATTGATGCTCGGCGAAGTAGACATTGGTGCAATCCGGCTGGACCCGAAATCCCGGGACGACATTCCGCAACTTCTGCGCGGGTTGCAGCACATCTATACGCAGCCGGAGCTGCGTGAGCGTGTCTTCAGCATCTTGCGGGAAGTGATACCGCAGCGCACCGCAGGCGAGGGCAAGGCCGATGCGGGCACGGGTCGACCGGGGATGGATCAATGGAGGATTCTCGTGCTCGGTGTCATTCGGCTGGGCTTGAATGCTGACTACGACCGCATTCACGACCTGGTCAATCAGCACGGCACGCTGCGTCAGATGCTGGGTCACGGCGACTGGTCCGACAAGACGGATTACAAGCTGCAGACGCTCAAGGACAACCTTCGCCTGTTCACACCCGAGATTCTTGATCGCATCAATCAGGAGGTGGTCAAGGCTGGGCATGTGTTGGTAAAAAAAAGTCCAGCAGAAGGCCTCGAGGTTCGCTGTGACTCCTTTGTCGTTGAGACGCACGTGCACTACCCGACCGACATCAATCTGCTTTGGGATGCGATACGCAAGACCATCGAGATCTCTGCGGACCTGTGCGAGGCCCATGGCCTGAGCGACTGGCGCCAGAGCGCGTACAACCTGCGTCAATTCAAGAAGTTCTACCGGCACGCGCAAAAGCTCAAGCACTCAACCTCGAAGGACGAGGTCAAGCGTCAAGACAAGGAGGCTGCGATGAAGCAGGCGCACAGCGCTTATCTCGAGCAAGCGAAGGTCTACCTGGAACGGGCGACTGACACCCGCCGCAAGCTTCAGCACATCGTGCTGGCGGAGGTTTTTCTGAGCGAGCTCGACGAGTTCATGCGGCATGCCAAGAGGCAGATCGACCAGATTGAGCGTCGAGTACTGCAAGGTCAAAGCATTCCTCACGAAGAGAAAGTCTTCTCCTTGTTCCAGCCACATACGGAGTGGATCAGCAAAGGCAAGGCAGGCGTTCCGGTGGAGCTCGGCTTGCGCGTGTCCGTGGTCGAGGACCAGCACCGCTTCATCCTGAACCATCAGGTGATGGAAGGCATTACGGATGATGCTGTAGCCGTGCCAATCATCGAAGAAACGAAGCAACGATTCGATGGGATTCACAGCGTCAGCATGGACAAAGGGTTCCACAGCAAAGACAATCAAGTCAAGCTCAAAGAGATCGTGAACGTTGTTGTTATACCCAAGAAGGGCAGGCTCAGCGCAGTTGATCTGGAAATCGAATCTGGATCTGAGTTCGTCAGACTGCGTCAGCGGCATTCCGCCGTCGAGTCAGCGATCAATGCGCTGGAGCAGCATGGCTTGGACGTCTATCCGGATCATGGGATAGTTGGCTTCAAGAGATACGTTGCGCTGGCTGTCGTCGCGCGCAACGTTCAACGCCTGGGCGCTGTTCTGCGTCAGCAAGAAGCCGATCGAATACGCGGGCCTTACAAGAAAGCGGCCTAGACCACTTTGATTCGCGATTTTTCTGCTGCTGCGAACGCAGGGGCAGAGATAAATCCGTCTGAACAACGCCGAATTGGTGGCAAGCGGCGATTTGTCGCGTCCGAAGAACAAAAAGTCTCGAGGTCATCGGCGCGACAGCACAGTTGCAGACATGCCAGCGCCATTGG
Organism: Rhizobacter sp.; assembly: GCA_021153565.1. GTDB lineage: Bacteria > Pseudomonadota > Gammaproteobacteria > Burkholderiales > Burkholderiaceae_C > Albitalea. The sequence continues at coordinate 16,293 of JAJKJU010000258.1, read as the reverse complement.
AATTTCTGAAAACATGACTTTTCGTTCAGGCACTAGTTAAGTTAGAAGCATAGGACTGAACGTGGAAGCGCCCGACAACAAGAAGTGGTTCTCGTTGCCGGGCGCTCCGGAAGCTGACCTCGCTTGCCTACTTCACCTGGAGACTCATCGGGGGCGAGAGCGTCGGTCCGCCACTGATACCGAACTCGAACGCGCCGCGGTCGGTCACCCCGTCGGCACCTCGGGTCTTGCCCAACGGATCCAGATTGAATGGCGCTTGCCTTGCGATTCCCGCGACCGTGGCTGCCTTCAATCGGAAGTCAAGGCCAGCAGCATTTACAAATGGATCTCCACTCGATGAAATGGCAGCGTTGCTTTCCTGGATGCTTCCGGAGTTGATGACATAGTTGTAGTCGTGCACTCCATACTTAGCGAAGTCTGGACTATTGCTGTTGTAGAACAGATTGTTGTAGGCCGCATTTCCGGAATAGACATTCGGTAAGGTACTCAGACTGTCTTGATCCACATTGATGAATGTATTGTTGGAAACCGTCGCATTTCGATATTGCTCACCACCCCCGCCAGTCCAGCCGCCAACCAGTCCATTGGCTTGCTGCCAAGTGGCCCCGGGCGGCTTGTAGAAGACGTTCCCGTAAACATTCAATTTCGCACTATTGTTGGACGAGTTGTCCCACATGATTCCGCCGGTACTTTGAATGTCGGTGAACAAGTTGTAGCGGAAGGTCACATCACCCACACTGCCGGAGAACCCCCAGATGCTGGCGACCTCAGAGTGAACGGCGCTCGAGCCGTAGTAGGACTGAACCCATCCGTGTTCGAACACTGCATTTTTCGGACTCACAAAGAAGGGACAGCGGCCAATGCCTGTCATCCTGAAGTAGCTAAGGGTGATGTTCGACGACCCGTAGATGGCAAGCCCGTCATTCGAGGCCGACCCGCCCGAGTTGCTTGCGTGCCCGATGCCCTGCAGGTCCACGTGGCGGATCGTGATGTTGTCCGATGTGCCGCCTTGGCCAGTCTTGATCACGGCGTTGCCATCGCCCAATTCCGTGATCTTGAACCCGAAGTTTCCGGACCAATTGTTCGACGCGCCTCCGCCGGTTTGCTCGTCGATAACCCAGTACGAAGAAGTGAAGACGAATCCGCTTGAGAAGGTCGCCTGCCCATCTCCATAGGCATCGCTCCATCCTACAGAGGTGCCATGGTCAGCCACCGTTGCCTTCTTGATAGTGATGGGGGTCGTGCCGCTCACTGCAGTTCCGAACGTGCGCCCTGCGTAGGCGCCGTCAGCGATGTAGTACACGTCTCCGCGGTTTAGCGCCGAAGGCAACGATGGGGCGGCGCTACTCCAGTCAGAGCCATTTCCTGAAGCCCCTGCACGCACATAGTAGTTCGCGGCGTTGGCGTCCATGGCGCCAAAGAAGGTCATCGCGAGAAGTAGTGGGACTGCGCATTTCAGCTTCGAGCCGCCATTTGCCAAGTCAGCGCGGCGATCGCAATCATTCGATCGAAGGTGTTTTGAGAGAATTTTCATGATGGATGTTTCGACAACGCTTACCGATGAATTTTGGAAGTACATGTGAGAGCCCCTTACTGAATGACCTTCGCAACTTCGTTCGAATGCAGGCTTTCGTTTCCGGAAGAATCCACTGCCGTAACCACGAAGTAGTACGTCTTTCCTGACTGGAGACCGGTCACCGTGTAGCTTGTGGAATTTCCTGGATTTATTCCCGTTCCGGGCGCTTGGCTATAGGTGTTAGACGCTGTGCCAAAGTACACGCGGTATCCAGCCGCAGCGCCAGAACTCGGCGGCTGCCATTGCAGGGAAGCGGTGGTTGCCGGTGCAGGTGCCGGTGCAGGTGCAGGTGCAGGTGCAGGTGCAGGTGCAGAGGTATTCACGTCGCACTCTTTCGCGACCCAAGCCGCCGGATCACTGCCAAAGAACGCATTGGTACATTGACCGCCGCCCGTGACAGTCTTTTGGACCCAACTGGACCCTGATCCATATCGAACGGTCTGAGTTCCGCTGACCGAAAACGATTGACCTTCGCTCGCAATCTTCGTCCAGCTCGACGTTGTCGTTATTGCTAAGGGTCGTGCAGTACTGGTGGCCTGCGCTGCCTCGCTGCCGGCTGCCGCAGCATCAGAAGGTTGGTCTGCGCCGCCGCCACACGCAGTGACAATAAAGGCGCTTGACATTAGAGAGACAAGCAGAGACTTTGGATAGTGGTGGGTATCAGGCTGCATTGGGAGAGTCAATCAGAAGATAAAGTTATTCCTCCACCGTTACGCTCAAGGGCGACCACGATGGCGCAATGCAGTGCTTCCAGCGAGCGACCGACGGAGTCGGTGCAACGCGATGCGTGGAGCATCGCTTTTGGCACTGTTCCTGCCGCAACCTCCTCTGCGTCAGGACGGGTTTCCCCACGTGTCGTCGGCATTTGTCCATCGCTGACCTCTAAGCAATGTGCTACTGCGCGTAGCGGGCTATGGATCAGCTTGTCCGGTGTTTGCCACCGTGCCATTTGGACGACGCAGCTCTATGTGCATCAGCCGTGCCGCATCGATTCGTGAACTTGTTCCGGCTCTTTTTCTTCTCTTTTTGGCACTCAATGACCGAATCCGACGCGTCCGTAAGAAGTCGGATACAAGACTGCCGCCGCATGACGGTTGGTCATACGTTCTGACACTATCAGTAGGGGTGTACGGCGGCCTGGGTCTGTGGCAGTCGCATTACGACTGCTGACATCCAAGTCCAGAGGCAGTGCCTCTGGAAGTCCGTCACGACGAGCCACAAGCCCTTCGATCGCGAAGCGAGCCTGTCCTGAGGTATGGAAGGGTGAGGGCGCGCGGGCGTGTTGACCCAGGGCGAACGGGTGTTGAAGCGTGAGCGAAGGCACTCCCGGCTTCTCAGGGCGGACGGTCTTGGAGCGACGCAGAAGCGAAGCGGCGTTGAGGTCGGACTACTCAACTCACCGCTGACGAACCGATCTCGGGCATGCCTTCGCCGCCCATTTCGGCTCGGAGTTCAACTGCGGCATCCGTCACATCAGCTGCGGCGATCTCCTCTCTGGCGGACTGCCAGGCGGCGAGGAGCATCCGCGTGCACAACCAGGACGGGGCGGCTGCCGCTTTGCTCGTGCGCTGCTGTCGGATCGAGCGATACGAGGTAAATGTCGCCTCGCTTCATAGCAGCTCACCGCCCGCGGCGGGCGCGTCGACCCATTCGCGTTCCTCGGCCGGTTGCGGCTGCGAATAGTCCGACGCGGCCAGCAACTCCGCGAGCGTGTAGCGGGGTCGTGGCTTTGGATTGACCACCAGGCAGCCGTGATCGACGGCCAGGCCGACGATCGCACCGGCTTGAAGATGCAGCTGATCAAGAAAGGCTGGCGGGACAGCCAACATGACTGAGCCACCGACCTTGCGTAGCTTCGTTGTGTGCATGGTGAATTCCCATTCGATTGAATATGTTTACGTATAACTTCATGACAAACCCGACGCTTCCGCAAAGCGCTCGTTTTCCGGACTTAGCAGGTCGGTCCTCTTGCCGCTTTCGTACTCATCTCGCATGTTGCTCGGCTACGCCAGTGTCTCCACCGACGATCAGAACCTGGCCTGCAGCGCGATGCGCCACCAGCAGCGGTGGCAAGCTGGTATCCACATGTTCGGCGCACGGGCCGAATTCGAGCGCACGCTGATCCGCGAGCGCACCCGTGCCGGCTTGGCGGCGGCCCGTGCCCGCGGCCGCAAGGGTGGACGCCCGAAGCTGCTGGACGTCGACCAGCGCGCGCTTGCGCTGCGCCTGTACCAGGAACGGCAGCCCCCCCCATCGCCAACATCTGCCGGATGATGGGCATCTCCAAGTCCACGCTGTACAGCTACCTTGACGAGGCGCAGCGCCATGCCGACGCCCAAGGGGTAGGTAAATCCCCGCGGACTCGCAGCTGCAACTGCGGCGAGCGGCTCGATCGCCTGCCGGGCAAGAGTGCCGAGTGGGCCATGGTAAGCGACTGTTGGCAGGTCGACCTAAAGCGCATCGAGCAGTTCGAGTGAATCTTGACTGATAATCCGGCGTCCAACTATGATGGATGCAATCTCCGTCTATAACAATACTAGGACTGTGATTGCAGATGAAATACGCAGAAGCCACGAACCTCCCTAACGAGCTGCTCACCATGTCGCACGAGGTGGGCGGCAAGCTAGCGCGCCTGCGAAAAGCGCGTCGACTGCGCCAGTCCGATGTCGCGCTGCGCGCGGGTGTATCCCGGTCGACGGCGGTCCTGATTGAGGCCGGTAACCCCAGCCGTACGCTAAGCCAGGTGCTGCGCTACCTGAACGCCATCTCCCCAGGCTCGACGCTGCTCGAACTTCTTCAAGAAGCCGACCCCGCCCTCGTCACCTTGCGCAACTCGGAAGAGACCAAGCGCGTGCGCAAGCTGTCCGCGAAGGAACTCGGGGAACTGGACTTCTGATGCCTATCGACCAGCTCTTCGTCTTCGCACACCTGCAGGACGGGTTCGCCCCGGCAGGGCGCCTCACTCTGACGCAAGGCGGCCGAGGGGTCGAGGCGTCAACGTTCGCGTACGGTTTGCGCTACCTCGGCCGCCCACACGGCTTCGAGCTCGACCCCGTGAGTCTCTCGTTGGACAATCGCGAGGCCGCGCGCGGCGTCGAGCTGCGGCCGATAAACAACCTGCCCGAGTTCGGCGGCATCCGCGACGCGGCCCCGGACGCCTGGGGCCGGCGCGTCATCGAGGCCCGCCGAAGAGTCCCCGCCAACAGCCTGTCCGAGGCGACCTACCTCTTCGACGCGGGCAGCGACCGCGTCGGCGCCCTGGATGTTCGTCCTTCCCTTGAGGACGGCGGCCGCGCCGGAACGTCGCCGGTGCAGAACCTGGGCTACCTGATGGAGGCAGCCGAGCGAATTGAGACGGGCGACCCACTACCGGCCCGCTTGACTGACCTCTTCGGTTCGGGGCCTGGTGCGGGCGGTGCCAGGCCGAAGGCCGCTGTGCGGGACGACGCAGGACTCCTCTGGCTCGCCAAGTTCCCGTCTCGTTCAGACACCTTCGACGTGGCCACTGCCGAGTACGCCACTCTGCGACTCGCGGCGCTGTGTGGCATGAGCGTGCCCGCCGTCCGCTTGGTCGACATCGGCGGTAGATCCGTTTTACTGATCCGGCGATTTGACAGGTACTGGCATGAGGGTCCAGCCCTGCCACCGGCCGAGGTCGCTCTCCATGAAACCCTGCCAGATGCCGGCGCGCAAGAACGCCGCCTGCCGTTCGTCAGCGGATTGACGTTACTCGCCTGCGACGAGTTCGATTCACGATACAAGGGATATGCCGACCTCGGCCATGCGGTGCGTCGGCATGTGCACCCCAGCCACATCCGCGCCAACAACAACGAACTTTTCGCGCGGATGGTCTTCAACATCTTTGTCAGCAATGACGACGACCACCTGCGCAATCATGGTTTCGTACGCGACCCAAGAGTCGAAGGTTGGCGACTCAGCCCTCTGTATGACGTTGTGCCGCGCCCCGGGGTCGCGCACGAGCGCTTCCTCCACCTCGAGGTGGGAGCGCAGGGGAAGCTCGCGACCCTGGACAACGCGATGACGGGGCACGCTGCATTCATTCCAGACCGGCCCGACGCCGTGGCGGTGGTACGGCGCGTGTGGGGTGAGCTGCGCCAGTGGCGTGCGCACTTCGAGAGCTTTGGTGTTTCCGGGCGCCTCATCGACGCACTCACTCCCGGCATCCGTGACCTCGACGACATTGCGAGCCCCGCGCTGCAAGCAGAGGTGCGCCGGCCGCTTGCCTGAGAGGCTGATCGGTTCTCAGTTCACCACTGACGAACCCATCTCGGGCAACCCTGCGCCGCCCATCTCGCCCCACCCGCCGCGTTTGCCAATCGATTGCGGTGATGCCGTCAGCGATCGCAGGACGAGCCTTCCGGCCCACAAGCCGAAAACTCGGGTTGCCCACCTTTACAACAAGGCGGGACCACCCAATCGGTGCCCATCTGGCATATAGCCCGAACCGAAATATGGCTTCCAAAAATCAGCGTCAATCACTACGGTTTAGGTTCACAAGGGGATTCCACATGGAAACCAAAGTTCTGACCGCCCATGTCCCGCGGCCACTGGCAGAGAAAGTCGATCAGTTGGCCGCTCGCCTGGAGCGCTCGCGTGGCTGGATCGTGAAGCAGGCCTTGACCGCGTGGGTTGGCCAGGAAGAAGAGCGCCGACGTCTCACGCTGGAAGCGTTGGCCGATGTGGATGCCGGGCGTGTCATCGACCACCAGGCGGTGCAGGCCTGGGCGGGCGAGCTTGGACACTGACGTGGCGGCGCCCTTGCCGCAGTGATGGAAATGGACCAGCAAGGCGCCGTCGGATCTGGCGCGGCTCTACGAGTTCTTGGCTCCGGTCAACAAACGGGGGCAGCGCGCGCCGTGCAAGCGCTCACGGCCGCGCCCGAGCGCTTGCTAGAGCATGTTCGCCGCATCCTGGTCGGGCACTATGAGATGCGCTACGAGATCGTGGCGTCCACGCTCTACGTGCTGCGGCTGTGGCACACGCGAGAGGATCGGTAACTCGGCCCCCGCGTCTGGCGCCCAGATCATTTGCAGCTGATCCTGTACTGGCGCGATGCAATGCAGTCTGAACTATGGCCTACCTCTTCGACGCCGGCAGCGACCGCGTCGGCACCCTGAATGTTCGCCCGTCCCTTGAGGACGGCGGCCGCGCCGGAACCTCGCCGGTGTGCGGAAGCTCGGTGTGGCGGCTTGCAATCGATGGGCGACGGCTTGCAATCCATCGCGGCCGGCTCACATTGATTGCGAGCAGTGAGGCCGTAACGTAATCGGTCAGCGCCCCGGCGGCCATTGCCGCGCCGTGTGAACCAGCGCCAGCACCCATACTGTCTCGTCGGCCTCAGCCACCTCATAGATCATGCGGTAGCTCTCATGCGCGATCAGTTCGCGCGTGCCGGCAACCATGCCGGGCTTGCCCAGCCGTGGAAAGTCGGCCAGCCGTACTGCAGCCGAGCCGAACAACTCGTCCATCGCCACCGCCGCACGCACGTTGTCGGCGGCGATGTAAGTCATGATGTCGGCGCGGTCCTGCTCGGCTTGGCTTGTCCACCGAACCCTCACGCGCTGGCCTCACCGGCCTTGCGCAGCAATTCGGCGCGGCGTGCGCTGAAGTCAGCCTCTACCTCGTCGTGCGAGCGCCCACGGCCGGTGCGCATCTCCTTGCGACCAGTCTCCACCTTGCGGTGCACGAAGGCGTCGTACTCCCTTGCCTCGCGTTGACGACGCACGAAATCGCGCATCAGTTCGCGCACCACCTGCGAAGCCGGCCGATCTAGAGCCTCGGCCTCGGCCATGAACTCGTCCCGCAGCTCCGGTTCGAGCTTCATCGTGAAGACGGCTTCTTTCGGCATGACGACTCCTACTTGGCAAGGTGATTTCAAAGTATATACGTCGTCAGTAGGTCCGGTTAAAAGTACTAAGTCGAGTAAAAGCCGTAGAGCATCACACGTTGGTCCAGATCACGCCCGTGGTTCGATCGACGGGGTACATGCGCCGTGCGTCCGTTGCCGTCTTAGCGCACGTGGCAGCTGCCTGATGCATCGCGTACAGGCGTGATGAACGGGCATGAAGGATCAAGGCGAACGGATGTTGTAGGGTGAGCGACCTCAGCGGCCCGATCTTGTAGCGCTGTGCTTGTGCGTCGATGCCACAGGCCATCGAGGGGAGCATTTCTATTATTTCAATCCCTTACCATCTCACGTAGTTTTCGACAAGAACTGGAGCTACCCATGCGACCGTCAGTTGCGCTCGACATGAAGCGAATCGCTGTACGTGAGGCCGCGATTCGGTTTCGCGCGGCGAACCCGCGCATCTTCGGATCGGTGCTGCAGGGCACAGACCGGGACGGCAGCGACCTCGATCTGCTGGTCGATGCGCTGCCCGGCGCGACACTGTTCGACCTGGGCGGTTTGCAAGATGAGTTGGAATCGCTGCTCGGCGTCCACGTTGATCTGCTGACCCCGCCTGACCTGCCGCTGAAGTTCCGTGCGAAAGTGCTCGCGGAGGCGCGACCGATATGAGTGAGAACCGCCTACCTGATTACGTCGGCCACATGCAGCAAGGCGACGGATGCGTGCACCTTCTTGGAGGGCCTTGCCAAGGACGACTTCCTTAAGGACAAGCGCACCCAGCAGGCCGTCATCATGAGTCTCATCATCATTGGCGAGGCCTCCACGAAGGTAATGGAGGGCTACGCCGAGTTTACCCAGGAGCACGCCGAAGTGCCGCGGGCAAAGCATGCGCGGTATGCGCAACCGCATTGCCCACGGCTATTTCGAAATCAACCTCGACGTGGTGTGGGGCACGGTGCAAACGGCGCTGCCTGTGCTGCTCGAACAGCTGCCCGCCGTGCGCCAGGATTGTGGTCAATAAAAATGAGTACAACTCCAAGCCAATGCATATACGTGTGGCAGTCGTCTATGACCGGTGCGATTCAAACTGATGTGTATGCCTTCAGGCTGCGGACACCGATTTCCGTTCAGGCTGACCCTTCGATACCGCAGGGCAGGGTACGCGGCGTATCGAAGCCCCATCCCGACGCTCCACAAGCCCTTCGATCGCGAAGCGACCCTGTCCTGAGGTATCGAAGGGTCAGGGCGAACGGGTGTTGATGACTTCACATCAGTTTGAATCGCACCCGTCTATGACTTGATCATGAACGGGCGTTGCACTTCATCCTTGCAACCGCCCTAACATCGTTCTTTCTCATTTCACCGCCGACAAACCTGTCTCCGGCAAACCTTCCCCACCCATTTCGCCTCGCAACTCGACTGCGGCATTTGTCACATCAACAGCGGTAATGTCATCCCTTGCGGTTAACCAGGCGGCAAGAAGCATCCGCGTGCACAGTAGATTGATACGGCGGGGGATTCCGCCGGTGTGCACGTGAATCGGAGCGAATGCGTCATCAGCAATCGCAGGGCGGGCATTCCACCCCACGTGTTGAAGACGGTGCTCTATATAGGCACGCGTCTCGTCCACGGTCAACGGCCCCAGGTGACACGAGGCGATGACTCGCTGCCTGAGCTGCTCCATGGCACTCGACCGCAGCATCAGCCGCAACTCAGGTTGCCCCACAAGGAAGCTTTGCAACAAGGCGTGACTACCCAACTGGAAGTTGGAGAGCATGCGCAATTCCTCGATCTCCTTGAGACCAAGGTTCTGGGCCTCATCTATGATCAGCAGTGCACGCCGCCCCCCCGCCGCAAGGGCCACGAAGAATGCCTCCAGCGTGGCCAGCATTTGGGCTTTCGACGTCCCGGAAATCGGCACGCCGAATCCAGTGCAGATCGCGTGCAATAGGTCACAGGAATCGAGCTGAGTGTTAGTGACCTGGGCGGCAGCCAACTCGCGCGAGTCCAGTCCTTCCAGCAGCGCTCGGACCAATGTCGTCTTTCCCGAACCTATCTCGCCGGTGACGACGATGAAGCCCTCTCGCTGGTACACGCCATATTTAAGGTATGACAACGCCTGACCATGACCTTTGCTCTCGAAGTAGAAGCTGGGATCAGGGCTGAGCTGAAAAGGCGCGGCGCTGAATCCGAAGTGTGCTTCGAACATCAATGACTCAAAAGCGATGGCCCATTCCGACGAACACGAGATTCGCACGATAGGGATGCTGGCCGCTGACCGTGGTCGTGAACCGGTTTTGCTGAAAGCCAGCTGACATGCTTGTGCGCGGAGATAGATTCTGCAGAAGCGACAGGCGCAGGGATTTGTCCTCGCTCACGTCTCCCTCACGCACCGCAATCCCCGAAATCTTCGACCATCTCACTGCCGCGTCGGCGGACATCTGAGGCGTGAGTCGTCGAGAGAATTGGAACGATCCGCCCACTTGCCGGCTATCTGCCGTTGCGGCCACGGCCGCGGCCAATGGATCCCCGTCGCGCGAAAGTTGACGCTGGGTCTGCCCGAAGAGGGTGAGCGATGCGGTGTTTCTCGAACCAAGAAATGCCACGGATGCGCTGCCGGAAGTCAGAAGCTGCGGATACTCAGCCACCACATCCACGGGGTTGATCGTCCGGGTGTCAAGACCGAGATTCGAGACGAGTGTGTTGACGAGACCCGCACGAGCCGTGGGATCGGGGTATCGCGTAGTAAGAATGCCGTCGAGTAAGGTCCGCAGGTCTGATCCTTGGCCCAACCCGCCAAGCGACGTCTGCGACATCACCGGTTGCCGCCTCGCCTCGAGCGAGACTGCAAAGAACGGCATACGGTGGCGAAACGTTAGTTCGCCGCCGCTGCCGAAGAATCGATGTTCGACGCTGGCCGACAGGTCCGTTCGCGGGCCGGGACTCCACTTGGCATTGACTCCGTAAAGCGAGTCGTTCTGATCGCTCAGAAGAAAGCGGCTGTGATCCCTTCCCGCGACCGCCCCCAACACGAGTTGTTGACCGAATTCGATGTTCCCACGCACACGCACCGTGTCGAGCTTGAAGCGGCTTTGCGTAACGCCTTTGGATTCGTTGTCGAGTCTGGTCCACTCGATGGCGCCACCCAGCGGGACCGGCTTGCGTTCGACCCGCACCAGGCTGTGGTTGGAAACCAGCCGAGTGCCGTCGCCTGCGCCGTTGGTCGTCAGGCTCGCATCGTGCCGCGCGAGCAGCGAGGTATCACGCCAGATCTCGCGGTCGATGTATGGACTGATGCTGTAGCTTCCCTCCGTACGCCGATTCGCCCCCGTCACGCTGTCGGCACGTGAACCGAACGGATCCACCTCGGACTGGCGCACGCGCGCCGCCGCATCGATGTAGAGCAAGCGTTCGACGACGGTACTCTTCAGGGACGCTCCCAGCTCGGGCAGAACCCCACCGCGTTGCGTCCCGTTGGCGTAGTCGAGGAACGTGACGGCCGCATCAAGTTTGAGATCGAGTCCGGCGCCACGCCGGATGTATGCCAGCTTCGGCGTCACGGAGACTATGACGTCGTGTCGTTCCTCGCCCGCCGCAGCGAGCGCGCCGTTGTCGGTTGCCGTTACGGTGCCATCGACGGTAATCAGGGCCGGCGGGGTCATGACTGGTGGGGTCATGACCGGCGGGATCAGGTCCACCGGGGTCACGGCAGGCTGAGTCTGCGTGCTAGCAACGGACGGCATGAGCGCCAGCGCAATCGCGGCGGTCAGGGCGTTGATGCGCCTCATGGAGTCAGAGGTTGAGAGTTTTTCGACGTTCACGCGGCAGCCGTTCGTTCTGAGAAAGGACCCGTTCGCTCTGAGAAAAGGACCCGTTTGCCCTGATGCATCGAAGGGCTTGGAGCGTTGGGACAAGGGCTTCGATACGCCGTAGGCGTACCCTGCCCTGAGGTATCGAAGCGTCAGCCTGAACGGGAAATTGATAGTCCAACGAAGAACTCTCAAGCTCTTCAGAACCAGCTTTGCGGGACGATGATGATGTCGCCCGGCATGACGGCCACATTCGCCGCGATGTCACCACGCTTGAGCAGATCCTTGAGCCGCACGCTGTATTGCTTGCCGCTCTCGGCACCACGAATCAGCACCGCGCCGTTGCCATCCGCGAAATCGGTCATTCCACCGACCTGGATCATGACGTCGAGGATGGTCATGTTCTGGCGATAAGGCACTGCTTGCGGCTTGGCTGCTTCGCCCACGATGCGAATCTGGTCCGAATAGATGCCCTGGAATCCGCCCACGACGATGCTGACGACCGGGTCGCGGATGTACTTTGCGAGGGCTTTCTCGACGTCGCGAGATAGGTCGGCGGGGTTGCGCCCCGCGGCCTGCATGTCTTCGACAAGGGGTGTCGAGATGAATCCGTCGGGTCGGACTGTGACGGTGGATGAGAGTTCGGGATTGCGCCACACGACGATGTTGAGCGTGTCGAGCGGCCCTATCTTGTAGCGCTGCGCGGGCGCATCCACGACACGAGGCGCGGGTGGATGAGATGCAAGCGACGAACAAGCTGTCGCCATGATGGCAGCACTGAACAACGCGAGCCATCGGGCCGCGGTGCGGACGACGGTCGTTTGCGTGAACGCCTGATCGCGAGAATCCAAGCCCTTCATCGGTCACCCTTCCTGAGTTGAGCCGTGCGGCTCGAAACCACGATGTTCTCGATCTCCTGCTCGGGCCAGTCTACGCTCTACACCCCGCGTGACCACCCTTTATCCTGGGGGTTGGAGGGGCATGTGTTGACGACTATTGGATTCGGTTGATGTGACCGAGCTCGGGTTGTCGATAGGGTGCAGCGAAACGGGCAACGCACCTTTCGCAAGCCAACACAGTTTTCCCTGAGGTATTGAAGGGGATTTGTTGCGAAGGCAGAGGCTTCGATACCTCAGCCCGAACGGGTTGTGAAGCGTGAACGGACTGTGAACGGTGAGCGGACTGTGAGAGTGAACGGGCTGTCGATAAGAATCCCAACAACACCGTCCGTTCGCACCACAATACCGTTCGCCCTGAGGTATCGAAGGGTCTCGTTGCGAACGACGAGGCTTCGATACCTCAGCCCGAACGGGTTTCAATTGGGAATGGAACGTGAATCCCGAACGGGTTGTTAGTCGTGAACGATTTGTGAACGGGTGAGCGGACGCTGAGATTGAACGAGTTGTCGATCCCAACAACATCGCCCGATCGCACCACAACACCGTTCGCCCTAGGTATCGAAGGGCCCCGTTGCGAACGACGAGGCTTCGATACCTCAGCCCGAACGGGCTGTGAATGTGAAGCGTGAAGGGTGAAGGGTTGTGAATCGTGAACGGACTGTGAACCGTGAATGGACTGTGAACCGTGAACGGACTGTGAACGGTGAACGGACTGTGAGAGTGAACGGGCTGTCGATAAGAATCCCAACAACACCGTCCGTTCGCACCACAACACCGTTCGCCCTGAGGTATCGAAGGGTCTCGTTGCGAACGACGAGGCTTCGATACCTCAGCCCGAACGAGTTTCAATTGGGAATGGAACGTGAATCCCGAACGGGTTGTTAGTCGTGAACGACTTGTGAACGGGTGAGCGGAATCTGAGATTGAACGAGTTGTCGATCCCAACAACATCGCCCGATCGCACCACAACACCGTTCGCCCTGAGGTATCGAAGGGCCCCGTTGCGAACGACGAGGCTTCGATACCTCAGCCCGAACGGGCTGTGAAGCGTGAACTTGTTGTGAACCGTGAACTTGTTGTGAACCGTGAACTTGTTGTGAACCGTGAACTTGTTGTGAACCGTGAACTTGTTGTGAACCGTGAACGGACTGTGAGAGTGATCGGGCTGTCGATAGGGATCCCAACAACACCATCCGTTCGCACCACAACACCGTTCGCCCTGAGGTATCGAAGGGCCTCTTTGCGAACGACGAGGCTTCGATACCTCAGCCCGAACGGGTTGTGTGAACGAGTTGAGAACGGAGAGGCTTCTCGGAAACTGGCAGTTCCTTTTCTCCGCGTGCACTCAACTCCCATTCGGGCTGAGCTTGTCGAAGCCTTGCACCGGGACGTGACGGGTACTTCGACAAGCTCAGTGCGAACGGACATTTGATGTCGCCAAGAAAAATTCTCAGCCGCATCAGTCGCCTCATCACCTACTCAGCCGCCTCTCACCCCGAACGAACTGAGACCGAGACGGCAAGCCAGTGGGCGAGATGCGCGGCAATGCGCGGTGCGGCATGGCCGTCCCACAAGGCTGGGAGTGCAGGGGGATCGGCAACATTGAACAGGATCTCCCACAATGCCCGCGTGGCTCGGGCCACGCTGTTGCCCACGTGCAAGGCCGACACCCAATCACCCTCCTCGCCCTGCCCCTCGTGTCGGGCGCCGAGCGACAGGCACGGCACGTCGAGTGCCGCGGCTTCTTCCATCACATCAAGACTATCTGTCAGAACGCAAGTCGCGTCGCGAACGAGGCGAATGAAGCCGGCATGCCCCAACTCCTCAATGCAGGCGATGCGATCACCCGCCAAGCTGCGGGCAAGACCGCTGTCTCTCATGGCCAGCATGGTGGATCGTCGCATGGGCCATACAAGCGGCAAGTCGCGGCTCAGGTCGCGCAGCAGGGGCACGATGTCGTGCCGGCAGGCTGCGCGCGATTCGGCAGGCATCTGCTTCAGTGCTATGACACCATAGCCGCGTGGCCCACCCAGGCATTCGCTCGGAGAAAGCACTGGGCCATCTCGGGGCGATGTCAGCTCAGCGAATTGCAGCGCCAGATGCACCGCGTCGATCAGAATGTTGCCGACCCCGAAGAAGGCAGCATCCTGCCGGAATGCTCCTCGCAGCAATGCAGAGGCCGCGGCATCAGACGGCTGCGAGTTGAATCGCAGGTCGGCGAGCCGGGCAATGGCAGCCCTCGCTGATGGAGGATCGTCGCACTCGTCCGCGCTCTGTGCATCAGCACCCACATGCACGATCGGCACGTCGAAGTCCCGTGCAGCACGTGCGCAACGGCGCGTTGTCTCATTGCCGTCGAACACCACAGCCGCGCCAGGCAGGCCTGAGTCGATGAGGCGTTCGAAGGCGGATTCGATCTCATCGAGCGAGGCCCCAGCGTCATCGACGAGTTCGAGAGGCTCTTGCCCGAGGCCGATGAAGCCATGAAGGTCACGGTTGCGCCGCCAGACGCCGCCGTCCGACACGCTCACGAGCCTCACAGGCGGAAGATCGCGACGCCCGCTCATCGCACGCAGCAGCGGAACCGCCTTGATGTGATCGCTGCGCCCGCTGGCCACCACGAGTACTGTGCCGCGCTCGAATGGCACATTCCGCTGCCAACGCTTGGCCGCCATCGACGGCGCGTGTATGAACGCCTCCTCGCCGATCTCTGCATGAAGTGCATGGGCGGTCGCGATGACGGCCCGTGCGTCGATACGCGCGGTGCCGTTCAGAAACTGAGACAGCATCAGCCGGTTGCCCAGCACATTGACGCGGCGCGGTATGCCACCTGTGAGTCGATGAATTTCGTCGAATGCTGTCGCGTCGAAAGAGGGCGCACCGTCCCATCCCACCTTCGTCAGTCGATGCTCGATGTACTGCCGCGTCTGTTCCGCGTCCAGTGGACCCAGATGGCATGAATGCTGCACACGGGCTTGCAAGTCCTGCAGCGCCGGGTTTTCCATGAACGCACGGAGCTCGGGCTGACCGGCGAGGCAGATTCGAATCCGCACGCCCTCTTCATCCGCCATGTCAGCCAGTGCGACGAGACGTCGCAGGGCGCCCTGGTCCAGATTCTGTGCTTCGTCGATGACGAGGAGCGCGCCCCGTTCGCGCAGGGCGCGCAACAGGCCGAGCATCTCTCCATCTCGTTCGTCGCCCGATCCGGGGCCCATCGGAATACCAAACGCATGGCAGATGGAGGCCATCAACTCGTCTGCGTCGAGCTGCGTGTTCGCAATGTGGCCCACGGCGATGCCGGAGGATTCCACTTCTGCGCACCATGTATGCAGAACGGTGGTCTTGCCTGCGCCGATCTCTCCGCTCAGGACGACAAACGGCAGCTCGCCCACGAACGCCTTCCGCATCGCGTCGATAGTCTCTCGGTGCGGTGTGCTGTCGAAGTAGAAAAACGGATCCGGACTCAGTTGGAACGGCGGACCCGCGATCCCGAAATGCCGCTCATACATGGTTGGCCTCGCGCTACGGCCAGCGTAGTCGTGACGCTAGCGAAACATTGGCACGTGACGGTCACCCGCCCCCTCGTGGCAAATCAGTCTACGCGGCGATGCGAAGCTTGGCGATCCCCTCATTTGAACGAGGTGCTTGGGAAGGGACTACCCCCCGTTCAGGCTGGGGTATCGAAGCCCCCTCACGATGCCCACTAAGCCCTTCGATACCTCAGGGCTAACGGGTGGGTTTTTGCAGTAGAAGCAGCTTCAGGCGACAACCGTCCAGGGACACCGGGGAACATCTCGTCGAGACATCCCCGTTCAGGCTGACCCTTCGATACCTCAGGGCAGGGCACGCCTGCGGCGTATCGAAGCCCCCTCACGATGCCCGCAAAGCCCTTCGATACCTCAGGGCGAACGGGGGGGCTTTTGCAGTAGAAGCAGCTTCAAGCGACGACCGTCCATAGATGCCAACGGAGAGCATCTCGTCGAGACACCCCCCGTTCAGGCTGACCCTTCGATACCTCAGGGCAGGGTACGCCTGCGGCGTATCGAAGGGTCAGCCCTGAACGGAAATCGGTGTCCGCAACCTGAAGGCATACACATCAGTTTGAATCGCACCCGTGAACGGGTGGCTTTTTGCAGTAGT
>JAJKJU010000257.1 GCA_021153565.1 Rhizobacter sp. | reverse complement strand
GACCCACACGCTGGCGGCCAACGTCGAGAACCTGGTGCTCACCGGCAGCGCCGCGATAGACGGCACCGGCAATGCACTGGACAACGTCATCACCGGCAACAGCGCGGCCAACACGCTGGACGGCGGCAGTGGTGCGGACACGATGATCGGTGGCGCGGGCAACGACACGTATGTCGTCGACAACGCCGGTGACGTGATCACCGAGAACGCCGGTGAAGGCACCGACAGCGTTCTTGCCTCGGTGACCCACACGCTGGCGGCCAACGTCGAGCACCTCACGCTTACTGGCTCGGCTGCGATCGACGGCACCGGCAACGGCCTGGACAACACCTTCATCGGCAACAGCGCGGCCAACACGCTGGACGGCGGCGGCGGCGCCGACGCGATGATCGGCGGCGCGGGAAACGACACCTATGTCGTCGACAACGCCGGCGACGTGGTCACCGAGAACGCGGGCGAAGGCACCGACACCGTCCTGGCCTCGGTGACCCACACGCTGTCGGCCGACGTGGAGAACCTGCTGCTCACCGGCAGCGCCGACATCGACGGCACCGGCAATGCGCTCGACAACACGATCACCGGCAATGCAGGTACCCACACGCTGGACGGCGGCGCGGGCAACGACGTGCTCGTCGCCGGCAGTGGCATCGCGACGCTGCAAGGCGGCTCGGGCGACGACACCCTGGTGGCCACGGACCCGAGCCACCTCGCACTGGCCAACGGTGGCGCCGGCAACGACCTGCTTCAGCTCACCACCACCGGCCTGGCCTTCGACCTGGCCAGCCTGCGCGGCGTGGCGCAGAACGTCGAAGGCGTCGATCTGCGCGATGGCGCGGGCGGTGCCGCCGTCAACGTCGATCTCCAGTCGCTGCAGAGCATCACCGACGTGCGCGCCGACCTGGTGCTCCATCTGGACAGCGGCGACACGTTCGTGCTTAGCGGCGACACGACCTTGCTTGGCAGTTCGACCACCAGCGGCGGCACCCAGCAGAGCGACTACGCGCTGTATGCATCGAGCGACCACAGCTCCGGCCCCGCCGCAATGCTGCACGTGATTCTGGGCGGTTAAGCCGAACTTTGAAGGCCTGAATAGGCGTAACCCAGCATTGGCGCGGGTTACGGTCTTTTTGCAGGCCGGACTTGCCCATGGAACATTCGACCGAAATCAGGCTCACGATCGAGCAACTGCCCGTGGCGACCGAACGCGAGCGCATGACTTGGCGGCTATGCCGGTCGCAGCCCCACATTGCTTGTAATGATTTCTACCATCGTGCGGTCGTCGCGCGAAGGGCGCCTCGTCAATCACTGGGCAGCCGACCACACGCACCTGCTGGCATGCGCCACACCGGTGCTGGCGCTGGACATGTATGAGCACGCCTATCACATGGACTTCGGCGCGAAGGCTGCGGCCTATGTGGATGCGTTCATGTAGAACGTCCGCTGGGATGCCGTGTACAGGCGCTATGGCGCCGCCGTCGCGGCCGATGCGGCGGCCTGGAGCATGGACCTGTCCACCTTGTCGGCCCAGCGGGAAGAAGCGTGCATCCTGGAGGTTCGCCGTCCGGAGCATCTGGCCCAGGCGACGGAGACCATTGCAGGTGCCGCTTGGCTGGACCCTGCACGACTCGACGAATGGAGCGCATCCCTCGACCCCTCACAACCGGTCGTTGTGTGTTGTGTGCACGGGCTCGACGTTGGCCGTTCCACCACCATGGACTTGCGGGCTCGCGGGTTCGACGCGCGCTATCTTGCAGGCGGCATCGAAGCTTGGCTAGCCGCAGGCCTGCCCGTGCAACCAAAGGAGTAGCGCCATGAAATGGGTCACTCGCGAACGTCCGAAGATCGATCGCATCGCCTGCCCGTGGCTCATTGCGCGCTTCATCGACAAGGAGCCCGAGTTTCTGTACGTGCCATCGGCCGACGTGCTGAAGGGGTGGCGCAGGAGACCGGCGCGGTGCCCTACGACATTCCCGGCGTGGAGATGAGCCACGTCGGTGACCTGTGCAGCTTCGACGCCTTTCTCTCCAAGTACCAGCTCGACGACCCGGCCTTGCAGCAACTCGCGGTCATCGTGCGCGGCGCCGACACATCGCGGCTGGGCCTTGCGCCGCAATCGGCTGGCCTGTATGCCATATCCCTCGGGCTGTCACACAGCTTCGCAGACGACCACGAGATGCTCGGGCACGGCATGGTGATGTATGACTCGCTCTACGCATGGTGCCGTTCGTGCCAGGTCGAGGAGCACAACTGGCCGCCGTCGATGGCGGCTTGACTGTTCATCCAAAGGAGGACCATATGACTGGATCGATTCTTTCCAATCGGCGTGAATTCCATGGCCGCACAGCTTCGCCAAGAAATTTTTCTCGTCATTGCCGCCCTTGCGGCGGCAATCGCCTTTCCCATTGAACACAGCATCCTCGCCGGTGGACAAGCGGTCTCGCTTGCAGCGGCCCTCGCGCTGATCCTAGCGATTCTTCTAGCGTCCGTCCGGGTCGCACACCACGCCGAAGAACTGGCCGAGCGCGTCGGCGAACCCTACGGCACGATGATCCTGACTCTCGCTGCGGTGCTGGTCGAGGTGGTCATCCTGGCCATCATGATGAGCCACACGAGTTCGCTCACGCTGGTCCGCGACACCATCTACTCGGCGGTGATGCTCGACATCAATGCCTTGCTCGGCCTCTCCGCCTTGCTGGGTGGCTTGCGCCACGGCGAGCAGCCCTACAACGTGGATTCGGGCAACACCTACATCGTGATGATCTTGACGGCCATCGGCGTGTCCATGGTCCTGCCCGCCTTCATCCCTAGCCAGCACTGGCGCAGCTACTCGGTGTTCACCATCGTCGTGATGGTGCTGCTGTACGGCCTTTTCCTGCGACTGCAGACGGGGCGGCACAGCTACTTCTTCAGCTACAGCTACGCCCAGCATGCAAAGCCGCGGCCAACGACCGGGCCGGTCATGCCGACTCAATCCCCCTCGTCCTTGTCCGCGCCGATCGGATTCCTCGCCGGCGGGATTGTGCTGATCGGCCTCTTGTCCGAGGTGATGTCTCGCACCCTCGATGCGGGCTTGGCTGGCACCGGCGTGCCGCCCATCGTCGCTCCTCTGCTCGTGGCGACGATCTCCGCGAGCCCCGAAATCCTGACCGCCATCCGCGCGGCCCTCGCCAACCGCATGCAGCCGGTCGTGAATATCGCCCTGGGTGCATCGCTGTCGACCGTGATCCTGACGGTGCCGGTTATCGAAGCCCTGGCGCTGGTCACCGGCCAGCCCATTCACATGGCCTTGTCGCCGTCGCAGACCGTGATGGTGTTCATCACCCTGATCGTCGCGATGGTGAACGTGCACGACGGCGAGACGAATGCCATCGAAGGCATGACGCACTTCGTCTTGTTCATGGCCTTCCTGATGCTGGCGGCCCTGGGAGTCTGAGAGGCTGAGAGTTTTTCGAGCGTGCCCGAGCAGCACGTCATAAGGGCCTGATCTAGGCGCAAAGCGCAGCGATCGCTTGGTCTTTCCGCGTACCGCATTCAGGTGCCTCATGCGGAGTTCGAGGCAAACGGCATGCCGCTCTCGAGCGTGTCGTCATTCGACGCAGTACCTCAGTGCCGATGTCCGTGGTGCTCGTCGGGCACGTGTGGATGAGCATGGCTCATCGGTTCATGCCGGTGCCCGTGACTGTGCGACCCGACAGGCATGGGATCGTGGTGATGGGTGTGGTGTCCATCGTCGTGGCTGTGGGCATGCTCGTGCTCCATCGCCTCGTGCTCGTGTTCGTGCGCATGGCTTTCGGCGAGGTGAAGCACGATGCCCAGCACCATCAGCGCAGCGCCCGCCAGCATCCACACGCTGCCGCTGCGTTCACCGAGAACAAAGGCCAGCAGGGCGCCGACGAAGGGTGCGAATGCGAACACCGAACCCGTTCGCGCTGCACCGAAGGCCCGTTGCGCCAGCAGGTAGAACCGCAGGCTGAGGCCGTAACCGGTGGCGCCGACAGCCAGCAAGCCCAGCACTCGCCACAGTGCGGGCATGGGCTCGCCGAATGCAAAGGCGAGGACGGCCGTGGCCACAGCGCCGAGTGCGCCCTTGAACATCACCACCTGTCCCGGATCGCGCTCGGCCACCGCGCGCGACAAGGTGTTGTCCACCCCCCAGGCGGCGGTGGCGGCCATGACCGCGAGCAGGCCCAGGACCTGGTTGGAGCCGGCATCGGCGCGATCGAGCACCAGCGACATGCCACCCAGCGTGAGCAGCGCCATCGCGAGGATCACGCGCCGATCCATGGTCTCGTGGTACCAGAGGCGAGCGAGGACGGCGGTGAACACGGCTTCGAGTGTCAGCATCAGTGAGGCGCTGGTGCCGCTGGTGTGCTGCAGCCCCCAGGCCAGCGCCACCGGACCAATGCCGGCACCGAAGAGCGCCATCCAGCCGATGCGGCGGAAGTCGCTGCGCTGGACGCGCGCTTCGCGCTCGACAGGTCGGCGCAAAAGCGCGCCGATCATGGCCGCGCCGGCGTAGAGCAAGGCCGCGGTGCTGAAGCTGCCCACGCCCACGCCGAAGCGCTGCACGAGCGGCGTGCTCACGCCGAAGAGGAGGGCAGCGAGCAATGCGATCAGGCCGCCACGAAGCGCGGGCAAGGTGCGATGTGCGGCAGCCATTCTTTGGAAGAGATTGATCGATCTCATGGCAATATCGCACACTAGGTTCTCGACAGGGAGGGGCGGATGATATCCTCCGGTAGAGGATCCAGTCATTCCATGTCAGAAGCCTTGTCACACGAAGGTCACGGTGCGCTCATCAAGCGTCTCAAGCGCGCCGGCGGCCACTTGCAGAACGTCATCGAGATGATTGAAGCCGACCGGCCCTGTGCCGAGTTGGCCCAGCAACTCCATGCCGTCGAGCGGGCCATCACCGCGGCGAAGAAGGCCTTGATCCATGAACACCTGGACCATTGCCTGAGCAAGGTCGTACCCAGCGCCAAGTCGGACGCGGTCCTTTCCGAATTCAAAGACATCACCAAATACCTGTGAGCGCATTGCCAGCATCCCTGCCCGTCGACCACCGTGTGAACGGTGCGCGGCTGCTTGCACGCTGGCTGCTCCTCGTGGTGGTGGCGTTCAATTTCCTCACGTCGCCATTCCATGCGCATTCTCACGACCTGGGCGCCGGTGATGGTCACGTGCTGCTGTCTCACGAGTTGCATGATGGCGATGCTCATGACCATGAGCTGGATGTCCACGCCGAAGTGCCGGACCCGCTGAACTTCGGGCACAGCCTGGTCGCGTTCTGGCCGGGCAGCCTGCCGAAGCTTGACGGACAGGTACTGATGCCGGCCGTGCCGGCGCCGTCCGCACCGCAGACAGCAGACCTTCAACTCTTCATGCCACGCCCCGCCTGGGCGGCCGCTTCCGAGCGCATACCGATCGCCAGCGATCGACATTGGCGACCCGACGGCCGGGCGCCTCCTTCCCTCCACAGCTGAGCCCCTGGTGGCGCCGCATCACGCGGCGCTGGTTTGAAACCGCCGTCGCTCGCGACGCTCGGTTGTTCTGTGGAGTCTTCCAATGCATCGTTTTGTGCGAGCACGCCCTGTGGCGCGTGCCGTTGCCTGCGCGCTGATAGTTTTCGCGCAATCCATTCCCTTCCACGCCACGCTCGCGCACGCGGCCGGCCCTGCGGCCGAATTCGCGGTGTCGCCGACACAGATGCAGTCGCTGGGCGTCACCTTGCAAAAGTTGGAGCAGCCTGCCGCCATCCGCGGCATGGCGTATCCCGCGAAGGTGGTGTTGCCGCCCAGCGAGGAACAACTGGTGAGTGCACCGGTCGACGGTGTGGTCGACAGGCTCATGGTCAGCGGCCAGGAGTCGGTGAAAGCTGGCCAGCCCCTGGTGCGCCTCGTGAGCCCCGAGTACGGCGACCTGCAGCTCAAGCTGATGGAAGCCGCGAGCAAATCGCGGCTGTCGCGCAAGACGCTGGAGCGCGAGAAGCAGTTGTTCGGTGAAGGGATCATTCCCGAGCGCCGCGTGCAGGAGGCGGAAGCCGCTGAACGCGCCGACGCTGCTCGGCTTCGCCAAGCTGAAGCCGAGCTTCGCCTCGCGGGGGCCGATGTCGCATTGATCAAGCGCGTGGCTGGCGGTGGCCGCCTGGAAGACGGCCTGATGGTTCGCGCCAAGACCGCGGGCTTGGTCCTCGCCGTGGATGCCAAGCCTGGGCAACGCGTGAAGGAGGCAGACCCCTTGGTGCGCTTGGCCAACCTGCGCGAGCTGTGGCTGGACATCCAGGTGCCTGCCGATCGGCCGACGCCCAAGAGCGGCGAGATCACGGTCGTGGGCCGTGACGTCGCAGCCACGCCTTTGTCCGCCGGCGCCATGGTGAGCGACAGCCAGACCGTGACGCTCCGTGCGAAGGTCATCAAGGGGGCACAGCTGTTGCGTCCGGGCGAAGTGGTGCAAGCCCAGGTGCCTTTCCCCGCGAGCGAAGGCTGGGCGCTTCCGCTGCAAGCCGTCACGCGCCAGGACGACAAGGCCTACGTCTTCGTGCGCAGCGCCAAGGGCTTCGTCGCCACGCCGGTGACCGTGCTGTCGAGTGCCGGGCAGTCGGTGCAAGTCAGCGGCAACCTGAAGGCAGGTCAAGAGGTCGCGACGGCCTCAGTGATTGCCCTCAAGTCGGCTTGGCTCGGCAAGGGTGGAGGCAGCTGAGATGCTGAACCGCCTCGTCCAATTCGCGCTCTCGCAGCGCTTGTTCGTCATGCTCGCCGCTGCCTTGCTCGCAGGCTTCGGCTGGTATGCATTCCGCAACCTGCCCATCGATGCCTTCCCCGACGTGTCGAGCACGCAGGTCAAGATCATCATGAAAGCCCCGGGCATGACGCCTGAGGAAGTGGAGAGCCGCATCGCCGCGCCCATCGAGGTGGAGATGCTGGGCATTCCGCGCCAGCGCATGCTGCGCTCGGTGTCCAAGTACGGGTTGGTGGACGTGACCGTCGATTTCGAGGACGGCACCGATGTGTACTGCGCGCCAGCAGGTGGCCGAACGCCTGGGCAACATCCAGGCCGATTTGCCCGTCGGCTTGTCCGGCGGCATGGCGCCCATCACCACGCCGCTGGGCGAGATGTACCAGTTCACCATCGAAGCGCCCGGCATGTCGCTCGAAGAACGGCGCAGCCTGCTGGACTGGGTGATCCGCCCGGCCCTGCGCACGGTGCCCGGCGTGGCGGACGTGAACTCGCTGGGCGGCAAGGTGCGCAGCTTCGAGGTGGTGCCCGACCCGGCCAAGCTCGGCATGATGGGTTTGTCCACCGGTGCGCTCAAGGCCGCGATCGAGGCCAACAACCGCAACGACGGCGCCGGCCGCCTCGGCGAAGGCGATGAGGTGCTGCTGGTTCGCAGCGAAGGCAGCATCAAGACCGCGGACGACCTGCGCGCCATCGTCGTCAGCCG
The DNA here is from genome assembly GCA_021153565.1 of Rhizobacter sp. GTDB lineage: Bacteria > Pseudomonadota > Gammaproteobacteria > Burkholderiales > Burkholderiaceae_C > Albitalea. Next base: position 5,134 of record JAJKJU010000257.1, on the reverse strand, counting down.
CAAGAACGGCACGCCGGTTCGCCTGGCCGACGTGGCCGAAGTGCGCGACGGCAGCGTGACCCGCTACGGCGTGGTGACCAAGGACGGCCAGGCCGAAGCGGTGGAAGGCCTGGTGCTTGGATTGGCGGGCGCCAACGCGCAACAGGTCGTGGAAGGCGTGACCCGCAAGCTCGCGGAACTGCAGCCGACGCTGCCCAAGGGCGTGACGCTCAAGGCCTTCTACAACCGCGCCGAGTTGGTCAAGAAGGCCGTGGGCACGGTGTCCACGGCCTTGCTGGAAGCGACCGTGCTGGTGCTCGTGCTGCTGGGCGCCTTCCTCGGCAACGTGCGTGCTGCGATTGCCGTGGCCGTGGTGCTGCCGCTGGCCGCGCTGTGGACCTTCATCGCCATGCGGCTGGTCGGCATGTCGGCCAACCTGATGAGCCTGGGCGGCTTGGCCATCGCGCTGGGCATGCTGGTGGATGCGGCGGTGGTGGTGGTCGAGAACGTGGTCCAGCACCTGGGCCATGACCGCGCCGCTGGCAAGCTCCCGAGGTTGCACATCGTGCTGCGCGCCGTTCGTGAAGTGGCGGCACCGGTGGCGGCGGGCGTGTTGATCATCGTCACCGTGTTCCTGCCGCTGCTGACCTTGCAGGACCTGGAAGGAAAGTATTTCGTGCCGGTGGCGATGACCATCGTCTTCGCACTTGGCGGTTCGCTGGTGCTGTCGCTCACGGTCATCCCGGTCCTGGCGTCCTACCTGCTCAAGAAGGTGCCGCATGACGACCCGTGGCTCGTGCGCAAGGCGCTGCGCCTGTACGAGCCGCTGTTGGCCGGTTCCATCAAGCGGCAACGCATCGTGTTCATCGTGGCCGCGGTGATGCTCGTGATCGCGACCCTCGTCTACACCCGCGTGGGCAAGACCTTCCTGCCCACCATGGACGAAGGCGACCTCATCGTGGGCATCGAGAAGCTGCCCTCTGTGAGTCTGGAAGAGACCGCGGCGCTGGACCTGAAGATCCACCAGGCGCTGATGAAGGAGATTCCCGAGATCACCGGCGTGGTGGCACGCGCGGGCTCCGACGAGATCGGCCTGGACCCGATGGGCCTGAACCAGACCGACACCTTCCTCGTGCTCAAGCCGCGCGAGGAATGGAAGCTGGCGGACAAGGACGCGCTGATCGCCAAGATCCGCACCGTGCTCGACCAGATGCCCGGCATCAGCTACAGCTTCACCCAGCCCATCGACATGCGCGTGTCCGAGATGATCATCGGCGTGCGCGGCGACCTGGCGATCAAGGTGTTCGGTCCCGACCTCGGCAAGCTCAACGAGTTCGCGAGCCAGATCGAAGCGGTGATGAAGAAGGTGCCCGGCAGCCAGGACGTGTACACCGTGGAGAACGACGGCGTGCAGTACCTGCGCGTCGCCGTGGATCGGTTGGCCGCGGGACGCCATGGCCTGTCGGTGGAGGACGTGCAGGATGCCTTGCGCGTGCAGATCGAAGGCCAGCGCGCGGGCACCGTCATCGACGGACCGCGCCGCATTCCCATCGTCTTGCGCGGACCGGAGCGCATGCGCTTGTCGCCAGCCGATTTCGAGGCTCTGCGCATCACCACGCCCGATGGACAGAGCGTTCCATTGCAATCGCTCGCGACGCTGCAGCGGGACACCGGCCCCGTGAAGATCGACCGTGAGATGGGCGGCCGCTACAGCGTGGTCATCGCCAACGTGAGCGGCCGCGACCTGGTGGGCTTCGTGGAAGACGCCAAGGCGCGCGTGAACGATGCCGTCAAGCTGCCCACCGGCTACCGCATCAGCTGGGGCGGGCAGTTCGAGAACCAGCAGCGCGCCGCCGCGCGGCTCGCCCTGGTGGTGCCGCTGGCGCTGGGGCTCATCTTCGTCATCCTCTTCAGCACCTTCGGCTCGGTGCGCCAGGCGCTGCTGGTGCTGTCGAACATTCCGTTCGCGCTGGTGGGCGGCATCGTCGGGCTGTGGGTCACTGGTGAGTACCTGTCGGTGCCAGCGTCGGTGGGCTTCATCGCGCTGCTGGGCATCGCCGTGCTCAACGGCGTGGTGCTGGTGAGCTACTTCAACCAGCTGCATGCCGAAGGATTGAGTCCGCTCGAATGCGTGACTCAAGGGGCGCGGCGGCGTTTGCGGCCGGTGCTCATGACCGCGTCGATCACGGCGTTCGGCCTCATCCCGCTGCTGTTTGCGACCGGCCCCGGCTCGGAGATTCAGCGGCCGCTCGCCATCGTCGTGATCGGCGGATTGATCACCGCGACGGCGCTGACGCTGATCCTTCTGCCCATCCTCTACCTGCGGTTCGCGCAGCCGCGTGCCGCCGACAACGAATCCCTGGAGCCTGCCCATGGCTGAGTTCTGCCTGACATTGATCTGTCCTCCCACCGTCGAGGAAAAGCTGCTCGACACCTTGCTGGCCACGGCCGGCAGCGAAGTCTTCACGAGCACCCCCACCCACAGCCACGGCACCGCGCAAGGCCGACTCAGCCCCGAGGAACAGGTGATGGGCCGCAGCCGCGCGATGCAGGTCCAGGTGCTGCTGGACAAGGAGGAGTTGGAACGCCTGCGCGAGGTCCTGCAGACCGAGTTCGCCGGCACCCGCTTGCGCTATTGGGCGACGCCGGTTGTGCTCGAAGGAGAGTTCGCATGACGCGCGCCGTGTGGAAAGGCGTCGCCTTGCTGGTCATGCCGCTGTGTGCCTTCGGACAGGAGGTGCCCGCGCCCAAGGACCTGCCGGGCAGCGAGCAGGCCAACGCGTGGATCGACAAGGACCCGGCGGTGGTGGAGGCACGCAGCGCCTTGGCGGCCGCAGGGCATTCGAGAGCCGCACAGGCCGCATCGCCGCACGAGTGGACGGCCAAGGTGCAGGGCCAGCGGCGCGACTATCGCGACACCTCGCGAAAGTCCAACGAATGGCTGGCCCAACTGGAGCGTCCCATCCGCGTCAATGGCAAGGGCGAACTGGACCGGCAACTGGGCGAGATCGATCTGGAGATCGGCCGCGCCCGCGTGGGCGAGGCTCGCCACGAAGCGGCACGCGCGCTGGCGGACCTGTGGCTCGACGTGATCGCCGCGCGCGGGCAGCAGGCGCTGCTGAAGGAACAACTGGCCTTCGCGGAGAGGAACCTGTCGGCGGTGGGCACGCGCAAGAAGGCCGGCGATGCATCGTCGCTCGATGTGAACGTCGCTCGCACCGACCTGAGCGAGGTCCAGCGCCAGGCCAGCCTGACCGCGACGCAGCTCGCCAAGGCCGAGGCGAAGCTCCGCGTGCGCTTCGGCGACGCGCTGCCGACGAGCACGGCCTTGTCCGAGCCCCAGGCACCGGTGTTGCCGCAAGCGCCATGGCGCGAACGTGTGCTGGCCGAGGCCGATCCGCTCAAGATCGCCGAGGGCCAGCGGCGCAAGACGGAGCTGCTCGCCGCCCGCACCAAAGCGGACCGCGTGCCGGACCCGACCGTGGGCGTCTACACCGCGTCGGAGGCGATTCGCAACGAGCGCGTGGTCGGCATCAGCCTGAGCATCCCGCTGTCGGGCACCTACCGCGAGCAACGCATGCTGCAGGCGCTGCGCGACAGCGACACCGCTCGCGCGGCGCAAGAGCGCCATCGGCAGGAGATCGAACTGGAAGCGGCCGAGACCTATGCGGAAGCCGCTGGCAGCCTCGATCGCTGGCGTGTCGGCGAGCAAGGCGCATCCATCGCCGGGGAAAGCGCGCAGCTGATGCAGCGTGCCTACTCGCTGGGCGAGGCCGACTTGCAGGCTTTGTTGCTGGCTCGCCGTCAGTCGCTCGACGCATCTCGCGCGGCGCTCGAAGCACGCGCCGATGCGCTGCGCTGGCATCACAGGCTGCTGATCGACGCGCATCTGATCTGGGATCTGGCCAAGGACTGACACCCCATCCCCAAAGGAGATCGGCAAGACGACTGAGAGCATCGAGACGACTTCTACCGGCAAGGCTCCATCGCCCTCCAGCGCCGGGCTTTCAGCCTTGATGACGCGGGAGCGCTGGATCGAGGTCGGCCGGATCGTCCTTACTGGTGCGCTGGCACTGCTTTACTGGCAGCAGAAGGTGCCCGTCGAAGTGCTGTGGGTGGCGGTGGCGATCGGCCTGTACCCGTTGCTCAAGACCGGCGTGCTGGACCTGATCCACGAGCACAAGATCGGCACCGAAATCTTCGTCACCATCGCGACCCTGATCGCCGTGCTCGGCGGCGAAACGGTGGCAGGCGCCGTGCTGATGGTGATCATCCTGATCGCCAAGTTCATCGCCGACCTCAACACCGATCGGGCGCATGCGTCGATCAAGGCTTTGATCGGCGCGGTGCCACAGGTGGCGCTCTTGCGCATCGATGGCGGCGAGCGCAGCGTGCCGGTGGAGCAGGTGAGGGCGGGCGACGTGGTGCTGGTGCGCACCGGCGAGGAGATTCCGGTGGATGGCCGCATTGAAGGCGGCCAGGGTTCGGTCAACGAAGCGTCGATCACCGGCGAGAGCCTGCCGCGCGACAAGCAAGCGGGCGATGAAGTCTTCGCAGGGATGGTGCTGGAATCGGGCGCGCTCGATGTCCGTACCGAGCGCGTCGGTGCGGACACCACTTTCTCTCGGATCATCGGCCTGGTCGAAGAGGCCGAGGCGCACCAGGCGCCCGTGCAGAACACGGAAGAGGTTCTGGCCGCTCTGTCGCCGTACCGAACGATCCACATCAACCGCTTCGGGGCCTACCTGATGGACCTCGAACTCGCGGTAGAACCGATGAGCAACAGGATTCGGTTCGGCTTCAAGAAGAAGGCTGCCTGAGCGGCAGTGGCGCGGACTTACGTTTGAGCATGCGTCAAAGGTTCGGGCTAAGAGGTTCGGGCTAAGAAACTGACCTGCTTTCCAGCGTCACTTTCGGGTTTTGCCGGCGGCTGACAGCCCTATCGTAGAGGCGCATCGTGGGCCCCGTTTGGGCGCCCCTGCGCTCGTTTGGATGGAGCCGTCCCTCCCATGTCTCGTCGTTCAATGCCAGAAGCCTCCGGTGGCGCCGCCCTGGTGTCGCGTCAAGCCACAAATGCCGGCTGCTCGCTTGCTCTCGAAGCGCATTGCGGCGTTGCGCCTCCTCGCCATAGCGACGGCTATGACTCGTCGGCGCG
>JAJKJU010000256.1 GCA_021153565.1 Rhizobacter sp. | reverse complement strand
GCGCAGGGCGGGATGCGATGCAAGGCGCTCCTCGCTTGTGTGGCGAGCCACACAAGCGAGGAGCAACGCCGCAGCGCGCCCGCCCTGCGCCCCCAAAACGGGAAATTATTTTGGGCCATGTCCTTAGTACAGGGGCGCTACGGCGGTGGAACCGGTCCGGCAAAGGTGCTTCGTGGCAACGCGGGTGCCGACAATGGTGCAGCACAGGCCGCCTCGTTGATCGCTGCCTGCAAAGCGCGCAGGGCGTGTGCCGGGTCCGCGGCTTGAACGATGCCGCGCAGCACCGCCACGCCTGCCGCGCCGCAGCGCACTGCCTCTTGGCTGCGCAGGAGGTCCATGCCCGCAATGGCGACCACCGGTTCGCGCAGCACCTTGCACCAATACGCCAGGTTGTCTGCGCCTTGTGGCCACCAGGACATCTCCTTCGTGGTCGTCGCATGGATCGGGCCGCAGGCGATGTAGCTCGGCCGCAAGGCATGAGCTCGGCACACCTCCCAGTAACTGTGCGTGCTCACGCCAAGGCGCAGGCCGGCATTGCGCAATGCATCGATGTCGGCAGTGGCCAGGTCTTCCTGACCCAAGTGGACACCATGGGCGCCGTGTTCGAGGGCCAATTGCCAGTGATCGTTGATGAAAAGCTGGGCGCCGGCTGCGCTCGCTGCGCGTACGCTGCGCAGCACCTCCTGCGAGACTTGGTGCGACGCGTCCTGCTTGATTCTCAGCTGCAAGGTACGCGCACCGGCCGCAAGCAGCCGCTCGACCCAATCGGCGCTGTCGACGATGGCATACAGGCCGAGGCGAGGAGTCACCAGAGGCTCGAACGCACCTGTGCCGACTTCTGCGCCTGAGTGGAGCACAGGCAGCAGTTCGGGATGCAAGGCGAAGCCACGCAGTGGCCTCACGGCACCGGCCCCCTGCCCGGCCGGGGTGCCTTCGCGCACGGCCTGGCTCGTACTCATCTTGGCGATGATGCTTGCATCGGCGCTGCAAAAGCCGAGCGCCAATGCGCCGGCAAGCGTCGCCGCGAAGACGCAGCCACTGCCGTGGTGATGAGCGGTGTCCACCCGCGGCAGGCTCAGCCAACCAGCCGCTTCTGGCGTGTCCATCCAGTCGCTGGCGTGGATACCGCCGGCATCGCCGCCGGTGACGATCACCGCTTGCGGGCCGAGTTCCCGCAAGGCGACCGAGGCCCGCTTCACACCGTCCGCCGTCGCGAGCGTCGATGCATTCCAGCCGAGCAACCAGGCCGCCTCAACGCGATTCGGCGTTATCACCGTCGCGCGTGGCATCAGCTCTCTCAGCAGCACCTCCCGAAGCGCGTCGCTGCTCAGATCGGCACCGGTGGTGGCGCGCCACACTGGGTCCACCACGAGGGCGACCGGGCCGTCGCGCCGCAAGCGGTCAACCCACGCGGCGACGCAACGCACGTTCGACACGCTGCCGAGCATCCCCGTCTTGATGGCAGCCGGCCGCATGTCGTTTGCCAGCGCGGCGAGTTGCGCATCGAGCAGGTCGGTCGCGACGGCATCGGCGCGCTTCACCTCGAGCGAATTCTGCGCGGTGATGGCTGCCACTGCCGTGCAGCCGTGCACGTCGATTGCATCAAAGGCCTTGAGGTCGGCTTGCAGGCCGGCACCGCCGCCGCTGTCTGACCCGGCGATGCTCCAGACGATGGGTCGCTGAGGAGCGTTCATAGATCGAATGGCCTGCCGGCCACTGGCGTCGACGCGACGGCCATGTCCTGCGCCGCCAACAGCCCCGACGCAGACCCAAGTCGGCCCGCCTCGATGGCGAGACGGAACGCACGGGCCATGCCGACGGGATCGGCCGCCTGCGCGACGGCGGAGTTCAGCAGCACGGCATCGAAACCCAGTTCCATCGCTTGCGTCGCATGCGATGGCACGCCGATTCCTGCATCGATGATCAAGGTGATCCCGGGCAACCTCGCACGCAAGGTACGCAGCGCCCACGGGTTCAGCAGCCCCTGCCCCGATCCGATCGGCGCACCCCAAGGCATCAGGATGCGGCAACCGGCATCGATGAGGCGCTGCGCGCTCACCAAGTCGTCGGTGCAGTACGGGAAGACTTCGAAGCCGTCTTTCACGAGTTGAGCCGCCGCGTCGGTCAGCTCCCACGGATCGGGCTGCAGCGTATGCTCGTCGCCCACCACTTCGAGCTTGATCCAATGGGTGTCGAGCAGCTCGCGCGCCATGTGTGCGAGCGTGACGGCCTCGCGAGCGGTGCGGCAGCCGGCGGTGTTGGGCAACAGGCGTGCGCCGCTCGCCTTGATGATGTCCACGAAGCCGTTGTCACCGCCGCTGCCTGCGAGCTGCCGCCGCAACCCAAGCGTGACCACTTGCGCTCCCGAGGCCTCGATGGCTTCACGCAGCACCTGAGGCGACGGGTAGCCCGCGGTGCCGAGAAGAAATCGGCTTTGCAGCGGCACGTCGGCCAACATGAAGTCTTGCGTTGGATTCAACTCAACCTCCGACAATGGGTTTGAAGCACGAGATCCGGTCGCCGTTGCGCAAGACATGCTTGCCGCGGATGGCGCGTGGAACGAAGTCGCCGTTCACCGCGACAGCGACCGACTCGGGCTCATGACCGAGGCTCACGAGCAGTTCGGCGAGGGTGGTCTCATCGCGCAGCGTTCGGGTTTCACCGTTGACGTTCACGCTTGCTTCTGAGGGTTCGCTCATGTCACGAGCTCCGCGATTGGCGATACGCATGTGGAGGTTTCAGCACACTCGACACCGCCTTGCCGCAATGCGTCTTCCACCAGCGCCGGCGCGATCATCCAGCCGTGGCGGAACAAGCCATTGATTCGGGTGAGCCCGGGTTCGACATGCAAGAGTGGCAGGTTGTCTGGCAAGGCTGGGCGAAGGTTGGTTTCGCTATGCACCATGCGTGCCTCCGCCAATTCCGGAACCACGCTGTGTGCCGCACTAAGCAAACCGAGCAAGGTGCGCACAGAAATTGGCGAGCGGTCTTCCGATTCGATCTCACTCGCACCCACGACGACGATTTCTTCCGGCCGGGGGACCAGGTACACACGCCAGCGTGGATGCATCAGACGCAGCGGACGCCGCAGTTCGACCCCGGGTGCATGCAGCCAGAGGACCTCGCCCCTGACGCCACGAAGCCCCGCAAGCTCGGGCTTCGAGCCAAGGCCGCGCACGTCGAACACATGATCGAATCGCTCGCCATCGATGCGTCCTGGAGCGAGCTCACCCACCGTGTGAGACCAGCGCCAACTCGCGCCGGCATCGGTCACACCCTGGGCCATCGCCAGCATGGCCTGCACCGTGTGAATCTGCCCCTCGCCGCCCAGCAGCCATGCATGCGCCACGCCGTGCACGCAGGGTTCGAGCGAACTCAACTGCGCGGCCGACAGGCGCTCGGCTGCCATGCCAGCCGGCGCCTTGGCGCCGATTTGCGCCAACAGCCGTTGCGCCGAACCGTGGTCACCAGCGTGCGCGAGCAGCAGGCTGCCTCCGCGCCGAAACTCCACGGGTTGCGGCAGTTGCGCGACGATCTTCGACCAAAGGTCCAGCGATCGCAGCCCCAGCGTGGCCACCCGGGCATCGGCGCACTCCAGCTCTGCGAGCGGGCTCAGCATGCCGGCGGCGGTCCAACCCGCCGCCCCGCGTGCTTGCGCATCGGGCGCGGGGTCGAAGACCGTCACCCGTGCCCCAAGCGTCGACAGGCGCCACGCGAGCAAACGGCCAAGCAGACCGGCTCCGGCGATGCCGATGTGCATGGCCGCATTCACCCCATGTCCTTCCCGCTCGCGGAGACCGGAACGATGGGCACGTAGAGTTCGCCACCAGCCGCGCGGAACTCCACGCTCTTGGCTGCCATGCCCTCTTGCGCCGCAGCGTAGTCACGCACTTCCTGCGTGATCTTCATCGAGCAGAACTTGGGACCGCACATCGAGCAGAAGTGCGCGACCTTGCTCGCATCCTTGGGCAGCGTCTCGTCGTGGAAGTCGCGCGCAGTGTCGGGGTCAAGGCCGAGATTGAACTGGTCGGTCCAGCGGAACTCGAAGCGGGCCTTGGACAACGCGTCGTCGCGTGCACGGGCACCCGGGTGGCCCTTGGCGATGTCGGCCGCATGCGCCGCGATCTTGTACGCGATGATCCCTTGCTTCACATCATCGCGATCCGGCAGCCCCAGGTGTTCCTTCGGGGTCACGTAGCACAGCATCGCCGTGCCCATCCAGCCGATCATGGCGGCGCCGATGGCGCTTGCAATGTGGTCATAACCCGGCGCGATGTCGATGGTGAGCGGCCCGAGCGTGTAGAACGGCGCCTCGTGGCAATGCTTCAACTGCTCGTCCATGTTGGCCTGGATCAGATGCATCGGCACGTGCCCCGGCCCTTCGATCATGGTCTGCACGTCGTGTTTCCACGCCGTCTTGGTGAGTTCGCCCAGCGTGCGCAACTCGGCGAACTGCGCTTCGTCATTCGCATCCGCCGACGAACCTGGCCTCAGGCCGTCGCCGAGCGAGAAGCTCACGTCGTAGGCCTTCATGATGTCGCAGATGTCTTCGAAGTGCGTGTAGATGAAGCTCTCTTGGTGATGCGAGATGCACCACTTCGCCATGATCGATCCACCGCGCGACACGATGCCCGTGCGGCGGTTCGCGGTGAGGTGGATGAAGGGCAGCCGCACGCCTGCATGGATGGTGAAGTAGTCGACGCCCTGCTCTGCTTGCTCGATCAGCGTGTCGCGGAAGATTTCCCAGGTCAGGTCTTCGGCCACGCCGCCCACCTTCTCCAATGCCTGGTAGATCGGCACTGTCCCGATGGGCACAGGAGAGTTGCGAACGATCCAGTCACGCGTGGTGTGGATGTTGCGACCGGTAGAGAGGTCCATCACATTGTCGGCACCCCAGCGAATGGCCCACACGAGCTTCTCTACCTCTTCCTCGATGCTGGAGGTCACCGCCGAGTTGCCGATGTTGGCGTTGATCTTCACGAGGAAGTTGCGCCCGATGGCCATCGGTTCGACTTCGGGGTGGTTGATGTTGGCGGGGATGATGGCGCGACCTCTGGCCACCTCGTCGCGCACGAACTCGGGCGTGATGATCTCGGGAATGCGTGCCCCCATGGCATTGCCGCGCAGGCGTTGTTCGCGCTCGGCATCGCCGAGGTACTCGCGCATCCATTCGCGCTTGCCGTTCTCGCGCAGGGCCACGAACTCCATCTCGGGCGTGACGATGCCGCGTCGTGCGTAGTGCATTTGCGTCACGTTCGCGCCGGCCTTGGCGCGGCGCGGGGTGCGCTGAAGCGCGGTGGCATCGGCGCGCAGTGCAGCGATGCGCTCGCTGGTGTCTTGCTTGCCGCCGTCGTCCAATGCCTGCGGTGTGCGCCCTTCATAGGCTTCGGTGTCCCCGCGAGACGCCACCCATCCGCTGCGCAGCGCCGGCAAGCCGCGTTTCACGTCGATGGTCGCTGTGGGGTCGGTGTACGGCCCGGACGTGTCGTACAGCGTCACGAGTTCGCCATTGGTCAGCGCGACCTCGCGCACCGGCACCCGCAAGTCGTCGATGCTGCCTTGCAGCCAGGTCTTGCGTGACGCAGGAAACGGCTCACGCGTCAGCGTGAGCAGTTCAGCGAACTTCTGGGGGTCGAGCTTCTCGGGGGCATTCATCGGGCGTCCTTTCCGGGCAGTAGTTGTGCTCCGGAAAGTGCCCCTGTGACCTGCAAGGTCACGAAAGAACAGCTCTTCTTCCGCCGGCATTAACCGTTCAAGTTCGTCGGGTTCGGCGTTGTCGCCGTCTCAGCATCTGATGCACCCCGGAGCAGCTTGGAAGTCTACAGGCTCGCAGGGGCGTACGACTTGGTTCAGCGAAACTTTGTCGCAGACTTGTCCCCTCGAATCAACTCGCGGAGATCGCCATGAACGAAGAAACCTTCAACCTGAGCATCCGCAAGTTCCTCAAGACGGTGGGTGTCAGTTCTCAACGTGAGATCGAACGCGCCGTGGCGAAAGCGATGGCCGATGGCGAACTTGCTGGCATGTCGAAGCTGCCTGCGACGATGACGCTCGACGTTCAGGGCTTGAAGCTGAACGTCAAGTTCGACGGGGAGATCGATCTCAGAGGCTGAGAGTTTTTCGAGCGTGCCCGAGCAGCACGTCGAAAGGCGCCTGATGGGTGCGATTCAAACTGATGGGAAGTTATCAACACCCGTTCGCCCTGAGGTATCGAAGGGCTTGTGGAGCGTCGGGATGGGGCTTCGATACGCCGCAGGCGTACTCTGCCCTGAGGTATCGAAGGGTCAGCCTGAACGGAAATCACTAGACGCAAAGCGCAGCCATAGCTCGTGCTATGGCCCCTGCAACAACGCGGCTCAGCGCCCTTCGAATACCCAGCCCGCTTCCCCACCGATGTTGCGCCAGCCAGAGGACATCGCGGCCCGGTCACGAATAGCCGCGGCTTGACGCACTTCCTCACGGCTCTGTGCGAAGCCCGCGCGCACGGAGCTATCCAGGGGAGCAGGACTGGCCTCGCTCACTCGAGAGTCGCTCCTGTGCGCCGCTCGATCAAGTTTGACCTCCTCGCGGGACAGCATTCCTGAATTGCCGATGAATTCGGTTCCGGCCTCGTTGTTGAGATTACGGAAGCCGTCGCCCTCTGCAAAGCTCAGAGGAGAGGCTAACGCCACGGTCAAGAAACTCAGGCAGGTCAACGTTCGATTCGCCACGATGTACTCCTTGGTCCAAGATAGTGAAGCCGGCCGGTGTTGTTGGCATTGGGCAGCGGCGGCAGGAGGTTCGGCACCATGAATGAACTCCGAAGCTTCGAGAGGAGTGCTGTCGCACGATCTCCTCTCAGCCTCTCAGTGCCAACTTACTCTAGATGCACACGGACATCTATTCAAGGCAAGGGCTTCTGGCGCTACATGGCTTTCGGAAGGCTGAATGAATCAGTTCATGCCACTCTCCACCGCGGTTGATGCCAGTTTGAATCCGACAGGACGATTGGTCATCACATCTATATGTGATCCTTACACGCAGACTGGTACAAAGCGCTCTCCCTAGTCACCACCTCCAGTCTCATGGATCAGAAACAGGCCAACCAAGGCCTCGCCACCCTCACACTCGGCGCCATCGGCGTTGTCTACGGCGATATCGGCACGAGTCCGCTGTACACCATGAAGGAGGTGTTCAGCCCCGGCACCGGTGTTCCACTCGATGCGCTTCATCTGATCGGCGCCACGTCGGTGATCTTCTGGGGCCTGATGATGGTGGTGACTCTCAAGTACGTCGTGCTCATCCTCCGTGCGGACAATCGCGGTGAAGGTGGAATCATGGCGCTCACCGCCCTCGCTGCGCACGCCTTCGGAACCACCGCCCGGCGCCGCACGATGCTGCTCCTGCTTGGCGTGTTCGGTGCGGCCCTCTTCTACGGCGACAGCGTCATCACACCGGCAATCTCGGTGCTCAGTGCGGTCGAGGGCATGGAAGTTGCCACGCCCGCCTTGAAGGCCTATGTGGTGCCCATCTCAGTCGCCGTGCTCGTTGGCCTGTTCATGGTGCAGCGCCACGGCACGGGCACCGTGGGCAAGATGTTCGGCCCTGTCATCGTCGTGTGGTTCATCGTCCTGGCCGTCACGGGCGTCACGCAGATCGCGAAGCAACCCGCCATCCTGGCCGGCTTGAACCCCTTGCATGCCTGGAATTTCCTGCATGAGCGCGGGTGGCAAATGTTCGCCGCCGTGGGTGCCATCGTTCTCGCGCTCACCGGTGCGGAGGCGCTCTATGCCGACATGGGCCACTTCGGCAAGCGGCCGATCCAAATCGCGTGGATGGGCCTGGTGTTCCCGGCGCTGGCGCTGAACTACTTCGGCCAAGGCGCCTTGCTGATGCGTGACCCTGCTGCACTGGAGCATCCCTTCTTTCATCTGTTTCCCGGACCGTGGCTCGTTCCCGCAGTGATGCTTGCGACGGTTGCCACCGTGATCGCATCGCAGGCCGTGATTTCGGGTGCTTATTCGATGACCAAGCAAGCCATCCAGCTCGGCTTCCTGCCGCGCATGCAGGTGATTTACACATCGGCCAAAGAGGCAGGACAGATCTACCTGCCCCTCGTGAACTGGGTCCTGTTGGTGGCGGTCGTTCTCGCAACCGTGGGATTCGGCAGTTCGTCCGCCCTCGCCTCCGCCTACGGCATCGCCGTGACGGTCACCATGCTTATCACCACGGTGTTGACCTTCTTCGTGGTGCGCGACGGTTGGGGTTTCCCGATGTGGATTGCGGTTGGCGCAACCGGCGTCTTCCTGGTTCTGGACGCGGTTCTTGTCATCTCGTGCTCCCTCAAGTTCTGGCAGGGCGGCTGGTTCTCGCTTGCCATGGGATTCACCATCTTCACGGTCATGGCCATCTGGAAGCGCGGCCGCGAATTGTTGCTGGAACAGATCCGCACGAACGATCCTGAATTGCTTCCGTTCATCAGCGCATTGACACAAGACAACGTTCCCCGCACGCCGCGCACCGCGGTCTACACGGTGGCGAATCCCGAGACCGTGCCGCAGGCGCTCATGCACAACCTGAAGCACAACCGCGTGTTGCATGAACAGAACGTGATCCTCACGGTGGTCTTCCATGACGTGCCCTGGATTCCCTCCGACGAGCGGGTGGAAGTCAAGGCGCTGGTCGACGGCTTCTGGCGGGTGCGCGTCAACTACGGGTTCAAGAATTCACCAGACATTCCGCGCGCCCTGGAGTCGTGCGAGCCGCACGGGCTTCGTATCAACACATTTGAGACAAGCTATTTCCTGAGCCGGGAAACCGTGGTTCCGACCAAGGGATCGGGCATGGCTCACTGGCGCGAGAAGCTCTTCGCGACCATGTCGCGCAATGCGGGAAGCGTGGTGGAGTTTTTCAAGCTGCCCAATAACAGCGTCATCGAACTGGGCACGCGAGTGCAGATCTGAGAGGCCTTGCGATGTTGGCGAAAGCATAATGCGAAGCAACTCCTAAGGGTCTTACACGGTGCATCGCACGATCCGGCTGCGTGCCTTGCCTTGGCGCAAGCTCTGCCGAAGCCTTCTGCTTCCCTTCCTGCTGCTTCTCGCGCAGCAGGGTGCGCTGCTGCATGAACTGAGTCACAACGACGCGCCCTCAACGCAGGACCAGAACAAGAAGCAGTCGGCGCATGGCGAGGCCTGCGAGTTGTGCCTCGGATTTGCGCAGCTCGATAACGCTGCTGCACCAAATGTCGTGGTCTTGCCGCTGCGCGCGGACCTGCTCTTTCACCCCGCGCCAATGTCCGCCCCATACGTCGGCGGCACTCTGCTTCCTTCTCTGCGCAACCGGGGCCCTCCGCCCCTCCTCTGATCGCCCCGTCAACCGAACCGCCCCGCGCGTCAATCCGCGCAGAGCGAAAAGTCTTTGCCGTGTTCAGAGGAATTTCATCATGTTCGTCCCCCGCAAGCGCGTTCTGGCGCTGGCCATCGTCGTCGCTTATCCCTTGTCTTCCTTTGCTGCCGAGCCAGCACCCTTGCCGGCCCAGGCATCGAATCCGTCCGACCCTGCCTCCGCGGCCGCAACCACTGTCGCCCAATCGACGACCCAGAAGCCCCAGACGCTTCCCGAGGTTGAAATCAACGTTACGCGCCAACGCCTGGACGCGGCGCGCAACGGCTTGTCGCCGGATACCGGCAGCAGCATTTACCGCCTCGGCAGACAGGATCTGAAGAACCTGCCCTTGGGCGACAGCACGCCGCTGAATCAGGTCATCCTGCAAACGCCCGGTGTCGTGCAGGACTCGTACGGGCAACTGCACGTCCGCGGCGATCACGCCAACGTGCAATACCGCGTCAACGGCGTGATCATTCCGGAGTCGATCAGTGGCTTCGGGCAGGCGCTGGAGACTCGCTTTGCCGATCACCTGAGCATTCTGACGGGCGCACTCCCTGCGCAGTACGGCTTGCGCAATGCGGCGGTGGTTGACATCCAGAGCAAGGGCGAAGACATCGAAAACGGCGGCAGCATCGGCTTCACCACCGGCGGACACGGCCACGCAGAAACGACGGCGGAACTGAGCGGCACGCGTGGCGCGTTCAGTTACTACGTGACGGGCTCTTACCTGCGCGACAACCTGGGAATCGAGAATCCCACGCCCGAGCGCAATGCCCTGCACGACCGCACGCAGCAGACCAAGGGCTTCGGCTACCTGTCCTACCTGCCAGGCAACGACAGCCGCATGAGCATGTTATTCGGCACGACCAACAACCGATTCGAGATTCCGAACGTGCCGGGTCAGACACCGAGCTTCACCCTCGACTCTGCAGCTCCCAAGGACTCCAGCACCCTCGATGCTCGCCAGCGCGAGCGCAACCGCTTCACGGTGCTGTCGTACCAGGGCACGGCGGGCGCCAGCGTGGACTATCAGGTGTCGCTGTTTCAGCGCACGACCGATGTGCACTATCAGCCCGACACGGTCGGTGACCTCCAGTACAACGGCATCGCCGCCGACATCCTGCGGCGCAATGATGCGAGCGGCCTCCAGGCCGACCTGAGCTATCGCATCAACCCGACACACACACTGCGCACCGGATTGTTCGCACAACGTGAAAAGTTCGTCGTTGAAAACGGCGCATCGGTGTTCCCCGCAGACACAGACGGCAACCAGACCAGTGGCACGCCGAGCTTCATCCAGGACAACTCGCGCATCAACGGCCATCTGTGGGGCGCATACCTGCAGGATGAATGGCAGCCCTCCAAGCAGCTCACTATCAACTATGGGGCGCGCTACGACAAGGTGAACACGGTGGTCGACGAGAGCCAGTTGAGCCCGCGCATAGGCCTGGTCTACGAGCTCAGCAGAGATTTGCGTTTGCACGCCGGATATGCGCGCTACTTCACGCCGCCGCCGACGGAGAAGATCGACACGACCTCGGTCGCGTTGTTTGCCGGCACCACGAATGCACTGCCTTCCGACGCTAACACCGCCGTGAGATCGGAGCGGTCCGACTATTTCGATGCCGGCGTCGCCTATCAGGTGACACCGCAGCTCACGCTCGGCCTGGACGGCTACTACCGCAAGGTCAAGCATCTGCAGGACGAAGGCCAGTTCGGCAACGCGCTGATCTTTTCGGCATTCAATTTCGAGCAGGGCCGCATCTATGGACTGGATCTGTCCGCGAGCTACAAGGACAAGGCCTTCTCAAGCTACCTCAACCTGGGGCTGACTCATGCGAGGGGCAAGGGAATCGAGACCGGTCAGTTCAACTTCGCACAGGACGAACTCGACTACATCAATGCCAACTGGGTGCACCTCGATCACGAGCAGCGATTGAGCGCTTCGGCAGGCGCCGCTTATCGCTTCGGCGACAGCTTGACGCTGAGCGCCGACGCCTTGTACGGCAGCGGCCTGCGCAACGGTTTCGCCAACACCGCGCACCTGCCGAGCTACACGACGTTCAACGTGGCTGCGGCGAAGAACTTCGACTTTGGACAGGGCTTCGGCAAGTTAGACGCCCGCGTATCAGTCGTGAACCTCTTCGACAGTACATACCAACTGCGCGACGGGTCGGGCATCGGCGTCGGAGCCGCCCAGTACGGTATGCGACGTACGCTGTACGTGTCGGTGAACAAGCCGTTCTGAGAGGCTGACGACGACGGAGCAATGGACGCTACTCGTGCTGGTCGCCGGCTTCCTGGCGAGTCTGGTTCCTGGATGGCGTGAATATCGGCTATCGCACATGAGCATGTGCCTACCCATTCAGCACGAGTAACAATATTCGTACATCAGTCACTCTGACTGAGTAGACACGGGGGGATCCATGCTTCACTTCAGCTGGACGGACTTCGCAGTCCGTCCCCACCACTGTTCGCCTGCGCAACGCTATGCCAAGGTGACTGTTCTCGCAGGACTAGGACTAAGACTATTGGCAGGCGGACTATTGGCAGGCGGTGGCGCCGCAATCGCGCAAACCCAGCCACTGCATGGCAATACACCATACTATTTCCGGTACTCGTATCCCGCAGCCATGTCGGCGCCGCTACCGTGGGCCGGCACCGTTGGAAGCCCGTTCTTGCCGGCACCCAGGCTCGAGCCGTCGCAGGCCTACCCCAATACCAATGGCTTGCTGGGCGTTTATCAGTCCAGCGGGGCGGTCTTGCCGGCCAGCAATGCGTTCTTCCAATCGCTGGGTACCAACGGGCGATCCTGCTTCAGCTGTCACCGGCCGTCCGATGGAATGAGCCTGAACACGAATACGATCCGGATGCTCTACATGGCTACCGCCGGCCGAGATCCGCTCTTCGCCCCGGTGGATGGCGCAAACTGCCCGAGCAGCGTGCCTCACGCCCAAACTTATGCCCCCGGGTTTGGTGGCCGATACAGTGCGCGATACGGCGGCGCACACCAGTCCAGCAGCAACGAAGCTCACTCGCTGTTGCTGAACAAGGGCCTGTTCCGCATATTCCTTCCCGTACCCCAACACACGCCGGATCTCACAGCGGTCGGCGGGCCGCCCAGCCATCCCGTCGAGTTCACCATCTCCGTTGTCAGCGACCCCTACGGCTGCAACACCGACCCTGCCTACGCGCAGCAGGTGGATCCGGTCACGCAGGAAAAGCAGCAGATGATCTCTGTGTACCGGCGCCCGCGCATGTCGGCCAACCTGAAGTTCATGACGACGCCTTCGCTCACGCTGGGCTCAGGCCGACTGCCCAACGTCGACATCGTGACGGGCGTGCGCGTCGTCGACCCGAGCACCGGCGCGGCCATCGGCGGCAACATCATGTGGGACGGGCGCGAGCCGACGCTGGAAAGCCAGGCCCGCAATGCGACGCTCGGCCATGCTCAGGCGCTGAAGCCTCCCACTGACGCTCAGATCGCACAGATCGTGGCGTTCGAGAAGAGTGTCTTCGCTGCACAGAGCTACAACGTGTTGGCAGGCAACCTGACACCCAGCCACGGAAGTACCGCTTTCGGCGGCCCGAAATGGATGTCGGAACAGTCGCCAGCGTTCGCTGGGTTCGCGCTGTTCGACGCCTGGCCGACGACTCATGCGGGGGCTGGCCACATGCAGAAGATGCGCGCGTCAATTGCTCGCGGCCAAGCGCTTTTCAACACTCGCGCCTTCAGCGTATCCAACGTCGCAGGCTTCAACAATGCAGCGGTGCTTCGCGCAACCAACCCATCGACTGCGACATGCGTCTCCTGCCACGGCAACCTGCAGGCTGGAAGCAGCCCGCTGTCGGCCGCACTGCGCGACATCGGCACTGGAGGACATGCCACGCAATTCGGCGGGCCAGCGCCTTCCAAGGATTTGCCCATCTTCAGAATCACCTGCAAGGCCCCATACACCACGCTGTACTACGGGAAAGAGGTGCTCACCAATGACCCGGGCCAAGCCCTGATCACCGGCCGCTGCTCCGACATAGGCCGCAAATCAGTACCGCAGTTGCGCGCCCTCGCTTCGCGCGCGCCCTACTTCAGCGACGGTTCAGCAGCGACGGTTCGTGACACTGTCATGTTCTACGACAAGCGCTTCGGAATGGGACTCACGAATGAGGAGATCGATGATCTGACGAATTTCATGAATTCCCTATAGATGCAAGGGCCGCGGCTGCGTGGACGCGCAGCCGCATCGACATCGACATCGACATCGAATGACCATTTCGGTGCAAGTGCCGTCCCCTCGTCCAGCTGCGCTTCTATCTATGCTCTGTCCTGACTTCAGGTCAAGCACACCATGCTAACGAGGCTCGTCGACGATGTAGAACCGCTGTCCGTAGACAGCGCTCTTCTGCGGCACTTGCAGGCATCGTCGGCGCCGGCCGTCCAAAGCGGAATCGGAATGTCGATCGGCATTGAAGGTCCTACGCACAGGGTCTACCGCGTCATTGACATCGACAACCTCATCGAAGCCATCGAGGTCTTTGAGATGCTGCAAGTTCTCGGGTTCACGATTGACGGTGGGCGCGAAGAGAACGGACGAGTCTTGCAGCGAGTCTTTCGGGCCACCTCTGCGGAACTGTCAGTCACAAGCACCTGAAAGCTCAGAGGCTGATAGTTTTTCGATCATGCCCGCTCATCACGCCAAAAGCCCCCTGCTCGTCGTTGCAAATGCTCGCCATAGCACGAGCTATGGCTGCGCTTTGCGCCTAGATCAGGCG
>JAJKJU010000255.1 GCA_021153565.1 Rhizobacter sp. | reverse complement strand
GGGCGGGATGCGATGCAAGGCGCTCCGAGCGCCGTGTGGCGAGCCACACAAGTGAGGAGCAACGCCGCAGCGCGCCCGCCCAGCGCCCCCAAAACGGGAACCTATTCCGGGCCAAATCCTTACGACGTAACCTTAGGCACCGCAACTGCATTCGCGGTCGGATTCGTCTCGTTGATCCACTTGCGAACCCGCTCCGCATCGCCGATGCGCGAATGAGAGCCGGCGGAGTCCAGGAAGACCATGATCAGCTTGCGACCCGCCATTTGAGCTTGCATCACGAGACAGCGGCCCGCTTCAGTGATGTAGCCCGTCTTCTGCAGGCCGATGTCCCAGGTCGGGTTGCGCACCAGCATGTTCGTATTGCGAAACTGCATCTGGCGATTGCCGATGGCAACTTTATATTCCGGCGAGGTCGACAGCTCGCGAATGATCTGGTGCCCGTGAGCGGCCTTCACCAGCGTTGCGAGGTCTCGCGCACTTGACTGATTGCGGCTCGACAAACCCGTGGGCTCAACATACTTGGTGTCCGCCATGCCGAGTTCTTGCGCCTTCTGGTTCATCGCGGCAACAAATGCATCGAGACCACCTGGGTAGTGGCGACCCAGTGCGTGCGCGGCGCGGTTCTCGGAGGACATCAGCGCCAAGTGCAGCATTTCACCGCGCGTGAGCTGCGTGCCAACCTTCAGCCGCGAACGGCTGTGCTTCTCGGTGTCGACGTCGTCTTGCGTGACCGTCAACGCCTCGTCGAGGGGAAGCTTGGCTTCAGTCACTACGACCGCGGTCATCAGTTTCGTGAGCGACGCGATCGGCAAGACCGCTTGCGAATTCTTGCTGAACAAGACTTCATTGGTGTCTTGGTCGAGGACAAGGGCGACGCCCGACTTCAACGAGAGGGCGTCGGGAGTTGAATGCAGGCCGGCCATCTGGCCGAACGACACATGGGCAGGCTCGACCTCGTCGACCGAGCGGATGTGTTTGATATTGCGAGCTGCGACGCGCGCAGTAGAAACCTTGGCCTTCTTTTTCGCCATGGCAGCGTCCGCTTCCGTTGGGGAAGCCAGGCAGAGCGCCGCCGAAATGGCCACGATCGCTGCAGACGCGAATTTTGACAAATACAGCACGAGAACCTTGCTCACACGGGTGGTGCCAGTGTAGGTGATACAAAAAGACCGCACAATATCAATGACTTACGTCGCGCTCCTCGAGTTACCTTGAGTCGTTTAATTTGTGACAAATGTCGCAAATCAACCTTGGGCAGCGACGCGCTCATTCTTGCTGTGCAGTTTGTTCAACGCCGACAAATAGGCCTTGGCGGATGCCACGACGATGTCCGGATCGGCGCCGACGCCGTTGACGACCCGCCCCCCGTGCTGCAGTCGAACCGTCACTTCGCCTTGAGATTCTGTGCTTCCGGATGTAATGGCATTAACCGAATACAGCTGCATTTCGGCGCCACTTTGAATCTCGGACTCGATGGCCTTGAGGCTCGCATCCACCGGTCCGTTGCCATCGGACTCAGCGTGATGCTCTTGATCACCGGCGGCGAACGCGACCTTGGCATGCGGTCGCTCACCCATCTCTGAGCGCTGTGAGAGCGCAAGAAGGCGGTAGTGCTCATGTTCGGTACTCACCGATTCATCCATCACGAGCGCCAGAATGTCCTCGTCAAAGATGTCACTCTTGCGGTCGGCAAGTTCCTTGAATTTCGCGAAGGCAGCATTGATCTCAGCTTCGGACTCCATCTCAATGCCCAGATCCTGGAGGCGCTGCTTGAAGGCATTTCGCCCCGACAGCTTGCCAAGCACAAGCTTGTTGGTCGACCAACCCACATCTTCGGCCCGCATGATCTCGTACGTATCTCGCGCCTTGAGCACGCCGTCTTGATGGATACCGGATGCGTGCGCGAACGCATTGGCACCGACGACCGCCTTGTTGGGCTGCACGACGAATCCGGTCGTTTGCGAAACGAGGCGCGACGCCGGAACGATCTGTGTCGCATCAATGCCGAGGTCCAGGCCGAAATAGTCTCGACGCGTCTTCACGGCCATCACCACCTCCTCAAGTGAGCAGTTGCCCGCGCGCTCACCGAGGCCGTTGATCGTGCACTCGATTTGCCGTGCACCGCCGATTTTCACCCCTGCCAGCGAGTTCGCGACAGCCATGCCGAGATCGTTGTGGCAGTGCACCGACCAGATCGCCTTGTCTGAATTCGGCACACGTTGGCGTAGATCGAGGATGAAATTGCCGTAGAGCTCGGGAATCGCATACCCGACTGTGTCCGGGATGTTGACTGTGGTGGCACCTTCGGCGATCACTGCTTCAAGCACGCGGCACAGGAAGTCGGGATCAGACCGGAAGCCGTCTTCTGGCGAAAATTCGATGTCGTCGGTGAGGTTGCGAGCGAATCGCACCGAGAGCTTGGCCTGCTCCAACACATGGTCGGGCGTCATGCGCAGCTTTTTCTCCATGTGCAACGCACTGGTGGCGATGAAGGTGTGAATTCGCGAGCGGGCGGCACCCTTCAAGGCCTCCGCCGCCCGAGAAATGTCACGGTCATTTGCTCGTGCCAGTGAGCACACCGTGGATTCTCGAACATGGTCCGCGATCGACTTGACCGCTTCGAAATCACCGTTGCTCGATGCCGCAAAGCCGGCCTCGATCACGTCGACGCGAAGCCTCTCGAGCTGCCTCGCGATGCGTAGCTTCTCGTCCTTGGTCATCGATGCCCCGGGAGACTGCTCGCCGTCGCGAAGCGTCGTGTCAAAAATGATCAGTTTGTCGCTCATGATGATTCCTCAGCGTATATTGACTGCGATCTTAGGCGAGTGCGGCTGGTTCGAAGCGCAATGCATCACGACGCATTGCGCGATAAAGGCCCGAAGTGATGGCCTTGAGCGACGCCGACACGATATTGGCGTCGATGCCCACACCGAACTGCGTCAGCTCGCCCCCAATGCGCAGTTCGAGATAGGCCACGGCTTGGGCATCCGCACCGCTGCCGATTGAATGCTCGTGGTAGTCGAGCACACGAAGCGGCGAGCCGCCCAGATGTCGGTTCAATCCGCTCACAAAGGCATCGATCGGCCCTGACCCAACGCCGTCGACACTGAACTCTCGTCCGCCGATTTGCACGACCGCCGACAATCGCAGGGCCTCGCCAGTGAACACCGGATGCGTTACTCGGGCCTGGGCGAAGTCTCCGATGCCGTACTCGCGTTGGAAGATGTTCCAGATGTCGGACGCAGCCAGTTCTTTGCCGCTGTCGTCCATCACGCCTTGCACGACCTGACTGAACTCGATCTGCAGGCGGCGCGGCAACTCGACACCGTATTCAGTTTCAAGGAGGTACGAGATGCCGCCCTTGCCCGACTGGCTGTTTACGCGAATCACTGCGTCGTAGTTGCGCCCGAGATCCTTCGGGTCGATGGGCAGGTAAGGCATGTCCCAGACGTCGTCTTCGCACCGCGCAGCGAAGGCCTTCTTGATGGCATCCTGATGCGAACCCGAAAAGGAGGTGTAAACGAGGTCTCCTGCATACGGATGCCTCGGGTGCACTGGCAGTTGATTGCAATGCTCTGCGCACCGGCGAATCTCATCGATGTCGGAAAAGTCCAGACCCGGCGACACTCCTTGCGTGTACAGATTGAGCGCGATGTTGACCAGATCGACGTTGCCGGTGCGCTCACCGTTGCCAAAGAGACAACCCTCAATGCGATCGGCACCAGCCATCAAGGCGAGCTCACCAGCTGCCGTGCCGGTGCCGCGATCGTTGTGCGGATGAACCGACAGCACAACGCTG
Source organism: Rhizobacter sp. (assembly GCA_021153565.1). GTDB lineage: Bacteria > Pseudomonadota > Gammaproteobacteria > Burkholderiales > Burkholderiaceae_C > Albitalea. The sequence continues at coordinate 11,013 of JAJKJU010000255.1, read as the reverse complement.
TCGCGGCGGTCGATGTGCCGATGCATCCACTCGATCATGTCCGCAAAGATGTTGGGCGTGGAATGCTCGATCGTGGAAGGCAGATTGATAATGCACTTGCGCTCGGGCGTGGGCTGCCACACGTCGGTAACAGCATCGACAACGCGCTTGGCGAACGCCAGTTCGGTGCCTGAGAAAGTCTCCGGCGAGTACTCAAAGATGAAGTCGGTCTCAGGTTGCCTTGAGGCCAGTTCCCGAATGAGTCTCGCATTCGAGGTTGCGAGCCCAATGATGCCGTCTTCGTCAGTGCCGAGAACCACGCGACGCATGATCGGCGCAGTTGCGTTGTAGATATGAACCACGGCGCGTCGCGCGCCTTTGAGCGCCTCGAAGGTGCGATGAATCAGCTCGCTGCGCGCCTGCGTCAACACCTGAATCGTCACGTCTTCGGGCACCAAGTCTTCTTCGATCAGCTTGCGGATGAAGTCGAACTCAGTCTGCGATGAGGAAGGAAAGCCAACCTCGATTTCCTTGAAGCCAATGCGCACCAGCATCTCGAACATCCGCAGCTTGCGCGGCGAATCCATGGGTTCGATCAGAGCCTGATTGCCGTCGCGAAGGTCCACGCTGCACCACAGGGGCGCGCGGCTCAGAACGGCGTCGGGCCAAGTCCGGTCGGCAAGTTCGACCGGCTTGCATGCTCGGTACTTTGTGTGCGGTTGCTTCAACATGGATGTTCCCTTATGAGTCATGTTCGCAACCAGCACCATTGAGAAAGCAAAACGGCCCGCTGCTGGTTGCATACGGGCCGTTGAGACGAAAACGTTTGGACGTGGACGATCAGCGAACCCGCGGCTCTCCTAGAAGCAGTAGCGAGGTTGCGAACGTGAACGTCATAGTTGGAGAATATAGCACGCGTTTCAGCGATGCAAACCTTGCTCGTCGGGTTCGTCAGTCGATGTCGCGATAACGCTCACCGGCTTGCCCTTCACACGCTTGTACGCGTAGACAGCGTAGCCCGAGAGGCCATACACGAGGAAGACGCTGAACAACACAATCGGCGGATGGATCGTGATGACCGCGAAGCCGAGGGCTATCGCGACGATCACGATAAAAGGTACGGTGCGTTTGAAGCTCACATCCTTGAAGCTGTAGAACGGTACATTGGTGACCATCGTGAGCCCCGCGTACAACGTGACACCAAACGCGCACCATGCCAGCCAGTCGATCTTCGAGACCCCTTTGTAGCCCGAATCGTCCATCACCCAGATGAAGCCGATCAGCACGGCAGCTGCAGCCGGGCTTGGAAGCCCCTGGAAGAAGCGTTTGTCGACGACGGTGATGTTGGTATTGAAGCGCGCAAGCCTAAGTGCGGCGCCAGAGCAGTAAACGAAGGCAGCGATCCAGCCGAGCTTGCCGAGCCCCTTCAGCGCCCATTCGTAGACGATAAGTGCCGGCGCCGCACCGAAGCTCACCATGTCGGACAGGCTGTCCATTTGTTCACCGAACGCGCTTTGCGTGTTCGTCATCCGCGCGACGCGACCATCAAGACTGTCAAGCACGGCCGCGATGAAGATGCCGTATGCCGCCTGCTCGAACTGCCCGTTCATTGCCATCACGATGGCGTAAAAGCCACCGAAGAGCGCAGCAAGTGTGAAAAGATTGGGCAGAATGTAGATGCCCTTACGCCGCGGCCGCACGAGTACCGGAGACCGTTCTGGCGTTGGGGAAGTCCCGTCGTGCATCTCGTTCATTAGCCTTGCGGTGTCGGGTAGGAATTCATGGAGCGGGAGGATACATCAGCCCCCCCCTTTCGAGGTCTCGCGTGCACCTATGGCATTCTTCAGGCTCTCAGGCGATAAAGGAGCGATTTCGCAATAAGTTCAGTTTTGCTCGATGACATGCGAAATCAATAAACCCAAAACGAATGAGAAGGGCGGTCGAGGCGAGTGATGTCACTCCAGACGAGTCGACTGTTGGTCGACCACCGAGCCTAGCAGCATCACAGTGCGACTCCGCAGATTTGAAAAAGGCCGCCCGAGGTCGGCCCTTGACTGGCGTCGCAAAAGAGGATCAGTTGCGGCTCTTGTCCACGAGCTTGTTCGCCTTGATCCAAGGCATCATTGCGCGCAACTTTTCGCCCACTTGCTCGATCGGATGCTCGGCGGTCAGACGACGACGGGACAGCAGAGTCGGCGCACCGGCGCGGTTTTCAAGGATGAAGCTCTTCGCGTATTCGCCAGTCTGAATGTCCTTCAGACACTGGCGCATCGCGTTCTTCGTGTCCTCAGTCACCACCTTCGGCCCCGTCACGTACTCCCCGTACTCAGCGTTGTTGGAGATCGAGTAATTCATGTTGGCGATGCCGCCCTCATAAATCAAGTCGACGATCAACTTGAGTTCGTGCAGACACTCGAAGTAGGCCATCTCAGGTGCGTAGCCAGCCTCGGTCAGAGTCTCGAAGCCAGCTTTGATCAGCTCGACAGTGCCACCGCACAGAACCGCTTGTTCGCCAAACAGGTCGGTCTCCGTTTCTTCACGGAAATTGGTCTCAATGATGCCGGCCTTGCCGCCACCATTCGCTGCCGCGTAGGACAGCGCGAGATCACGCGCCTTGCCGGTCTTATCTGCATGCACGGCAATCAGGTGGGGCACACCGCCGCCTTGCGTGTAGGTATTGCGCACCGTGTGGCCCGGCGCCTTCGGTGCCACCATCCAAACGTCGAGGTCTTCACGCGGCACGACTTGGCCGTAGTGCACGTTGAAGCCGTGGGCAAAGGCCAACGACGCGCCTTGCTTGATATTCGGCTCGATGTCGTTCTTGTAGACCTGGGCAATCTGCTCGTCGGGCAGCAGGATCATCACCACGTCGGCGTCGCGCACCGCGTCGGCGATTTCAGCAACCATGAGGCCGGCCTTTTCGACCTTCGACCACGACTGTCCGCCCCTGCGCAGGCCAACCGTGACCTTTACGCCGCTCTCGTTCAAGTTTTGCGCGTGCGCATGGCCTTGCGAACCGTAGCCGATGATGGCAACGTTCTTGCCTTTGATCAGGCTGAGGTCTGCATCCTTGTCGTAATAAACCTTCATTGCTATCTCCTTCGAAATCAATTAATTGCGGGCCGATGTCAAACGCGCAGGATGCGCTCGCCGCGACCGATCCCGCTGGTTCCGGTGCGCACGGTTTCCAAGATGGCGGCACGGTCGATAGCTTCCAAGAAAGCATCAAGTTTGCTCGTGTCACCAGTCAATTCAATGGTGTAGCTCTTCTCGGTCACGTCGATAATGCGCCCGCGGAAAATGTCAGCCATGCGCTTCATCTCCTCGCGCTCCTTGCCGACCGCGCGAACCTTGATGAGCATGAGCTCGCGTTCTGTGAAGGCACCCTCAGTGAGGTCGACGACCTTGACGACCTCGATGAGCCGGTTGAGGTGCTTGGTGATCTGCTCGATGACGTCGTCGGATCCCGTTGTGACAATAGTCATGCGTGACAGCGAGGAGTCTTCTGTCGGCGCGACGGTCAGACTCTCGATGTTGTAGCCACGGGATGAAAACAAGGCAACCACGCGCGACAGCGCGCCGGGCTCGTTCTCGAGCAGCAAAGCAATGACGTGTTTCATGTTGTGGGGCGCGCTCTTCAGACCGGCGGCGGTAACCGACGGCCCTTGGCGACGCTGTCGATGGAAGTGTTGATGTCGCCGAAGTTGATCCGCGCATTCCGCAGGCTCCTGAGGGGGCGCGGTAACGCCCCGCCCCTCGCCTGCGTTCAGCGCATCACAGGTCTTCGGACCCGAGAAGCATCTCCGAAATGCCCTTGCCCGCCTGCACCATTGGCCAGACGTTTTCCGTCGGGTCAGTACGTATGTCGAGGAACACGGTTCGATCCTTGAGCCTGATGGCCTCACGCAACGCGCCCTCGACGTCGCCTGGCTTCTCGACCAGCAGGCCGACGTGGCCATAAGCCTCGGCCAGCTTCACGAAATCGGGCAATGCATCCATGTAGCTGTGTGAATAGCGGCCGCCGTAGTCGAGTTGCTGCCACTGGCGAACCATGCCAAGGTAGCGGTTGTTCAACGAGACGATCTTCACCGGCGTCTGGTACTGCAGACAGGTCGAAAGCTCCTGAATGCACATCTGTATCGAGCCTTCGCCCGTCACGCAGAACACATCGGAGTCGGGCTTGGCGAGCTTGATGCCCATGGCATAGGGCAGGCCCACTCCCATCGTGCCCAGACCACCAGAGTTGATCCAACGGCGTGGCTCGTTGAAGGGATAGTACTGCGCAGCCCACATCTGGTGCTGGCCCACGTCAGACGTGATGTAGGTGTCGCGGCCCTTGGTCAATTCCCAGAGCTTTTCGATCACGTACTGCGGCTTGATGACCTCGGTGCTGTTCTTGTACTTGAGGCACTCGCGCTTGCGCCATTCATTGATCTGGCCCCACCACGCCGACAGCATTTGCACGTCCGGCTTGCCTTGCGCTTCCTTGATCTGGACGATCAATTCCTGCAGCACGTCCTTCACGTCGCCGACGATGGGAATATCGACCTTGACACGCTTGGAGATCGACGACGGGTCGATGTCGATGTGGACGATTTTGCGTTCCACTGAAGCGAAATGCCTGGGGTTACCGATCACTCGGTCGTCGAACCGGGCACCCACCGCCAACAGGACATCGCAGTTTTGCATCGTCATGTTGGCTTCGTAGGTGCCATGCATGCCCAGCATGCCGAGGAACTTCGGGTCGCTCGCGGGGAACGCTCCCAGGCCCATTAGAGTGTTGGTGCAAGGAACGCCCAGCATATCAACCAGCTCACGCAGTTCCGCGGCCGCATTGCCCAGGATCACGCCGCCGCCGGAGTAGATGTACGGTCGCTTGGCGGACAACAATAACTGAACGGCCTTGCGAATCTGACCGCCATGACCCTTGCGCACTGGGTTGTACGAGCGCATTTCCACCGACTGCGGATAGTGGAACTGCGTGGTCTTGAGCGACACGTCCTTCGGAATATCGACCACCACCGGCCCCGGACGGCCGGTGCGAGCGATATGGAAGGCCTTCTTGAGCGTCGTCGCCAGATCGCGCACGTCCTTCACGAGGAAGTTGTGCTTGACGATCGGGCGGGTAATGCCGACCGTGTCACATTCCTGGAAGGCATCAAGGCCGATCGCCGGCGTCGGAACCTGCCCGGTGATGATCACCATTGGGGTGGAATCCATGTACGCGGTGGCAATGCCGGTGACGGCATTGGTGACGCCCGGACCGGAGGTGACGAGGGCAACGCCGACGTTACCAGTGGCACGGGCATACCCGTCGGCAGCGTGGACGGCCGCCTGTTCATGACGTACCAGCACGTGCTCGATGCTGTTTTGCTTGTACAGGGCGTCGTAGATGTAGAGAACCGCGCCGCCCGGGTAACCCCAGAGGTACTTCACGCCTTCGGCCTGAAGACATCGGACGAGAATTTCGGAGCCATTGGGCTCGGAAGATTGGGAGGGGTGCGGTTGTGCCGAAGTGGCACGCTTGACTTCCGCGGCAGACATGTCCATCTTGAACCTTTGAGTATTTCTCTGACGAAAAACCATTGGTGCACCTTTCCGCGCTCTCGTGAAGCGGGTGTGGTACCTGCGCAATCAAAAAGCGTGGCGCCCCGGTTGGAGGCCCAGCCTGTGACCAAAATTGTGTTGTGCGAAGCAGCATTATTGCATTGGTTTGCAACGATCCGCTCATTTCAAATTGCGAAAGGAACGCAATGAGATAATCGCGCCCGCTTTCGGCCGATCACAACGGCAAACCTTCTCTTGGCATCCGACAAAGAACTCTCAGACTTCCTCAAGAACGTCGAAAAGCGGGCATTCAAGCGCGCCTTGTATGCCGTTCGCGACGACGAAGCCGCGCTGGACATTGTCCAGGACGCGATGATTCGCCTCGCCGAAAAGTACGTCGACCGCCCGGTAGCCGAACTCCCGCTCATCTTCCAGCGGATCCTCTCGAACGCGACCATGGACTGGTTTCGCCGCCAGAAGGTGCGCGGCGCGATCATGAAAAACTTCTCGGACTTCGAGTCCGCGGGGGATGACGGCGACTTCGACATCCTGGAAACTTTGGAGGCACAAGACGGCTCTACCGCTTCTGAGAGTGCGTCCGAGCAGGTTTCGAGGGCGCAAATCCTGCTAGCGATCGAAGGACAGATCGAGCAGCTTCCCGGCCGTCAACGAGAGGCATTCTTGCTGCGTTACTGGGAAGAACTCGATGTTGCCGAGACTGCCGCTGCGATGGGCTGTTCCGAAGGAAGCGTCAAGACTCACTGCTCCCGAGCGGTGCATGCCTTGGCAAAAGCCCTGAAGGCCAAGGGAATAGAGCTATGAAGAAGTCAAACATCATTTTGTCGTCCGGTGGCCTGGAGGCACTCCAGGCTCGATTCGGGCTGCGCGTCGCGGCCCGACTGAGCGAAGCTTCGTGCGAACTCCCTCACGACGTGAGCGAACGGCTTAAAGCCTCTCGCGAACTCGCCCTTGAACGCGCTCGCTTGGCCCGCCGCGCTGAAGCCGCAACCAGCACGCAGATGGTGGGCAACGGCTCTTCTGCAGCCCTGAATCTGGGCGGCGGCAGAAGCCGCTCCGATTGGTGGTTCAAGTTCGCATCCGCCCTGCCCATCGCCGCCCTCGTCGCCGGCTTCTTCTTCATTGAACACATGCATACCCGCCAGCAGATCGCCGCAGCCGCCGAAATAGATGCTGCCTTGCTGGCCGATGACGTTCCTCCCGCCGCATACAGCGACCCGGGCTTTGTCGAATTTCTCAAAGTCCCGCGCAACTGACGCGGCTCGCCATGCGGCGCCGCAGCCTCCCCCACTTTTCGAAATTGATCAGCACACTGACGATCAGCGTGCTGGCTGCTACTTTGGGCTTGGTTTCACAGATGGTGTGGCCACAGGGCAATGCGGGCGCGCTGGTAACCGGGGCGGCAGAAAGCGGACCGAAGTGGTCTGAACTCACCTCCATTCAGCGCAACTCCCTGAAGCCGCTCGAACGCGATTGGTCGACCATCGACCCCGACCGCAAGCAAAAGTGGATCGAGATCGCACAGCGCATTCCCGGCATGCCCCCGGCCGAACGCGAGCGAATCCAAGCACGCATGGGCGAATGGGCTCGGCTGTCACCCTCCGAGCGCGGGCAGGCCCGCATCGGATTCCAACAGGCCACGCGGGTGTCACCGAAGGACCGACAAGCGCAGTGGGAGGCCTATCAGGCACTGCCTGCTGAGCAAAGGCGCCAGTTGCAGGCTCGGGCCGCTCCCCAGGCGGCCGCGGCCGCATCAAAACCGAATGGGCAGCGCTCGGAAAAGGTGCAGCGCAAATCGAACATCGTCCCGAATCCGTCTGATGCAGCGCCGCCAAAGTCGGTGGGCCCAACCGTGGTTCAGGCCCAACCCGGCGCGACGACCACGTTGATATCCAAACGGCCGACACCTCCGGCCCATCAGCAGACTGGCATGCCCAAGATCGCGGCGACACCCGAGTTCGTCGACAAGACGACGCTTCTGCCCCAGCGCGGACCGCAAGCGGCCGCGACACGATCTTCCGCGGCGTCGACGCCCACTCCGCGCCCATGAGCGCGGTGATCGCGGGCCAAAACGAGCTCCCGGCACCCAGCCTTCGCCATCGCCTCGCCGCCTTCGTCTACGAAGGCGTGTTGCTCTTTGGCGTGGTGATGACCACTGCCCTCTTCTATGCAGGAATCGTCCAGCAGCGCCACGCGATGGTCGGGCGCAGCGGCTTGATGGCGGTGTTGTTCGTCGTCCTGGGGCTGTACTTCGTGTGGTTCTGGTCGCATGGCGGGCAAACGCTCGCCATGAAATCCTGGCGCATTCGGGTCGTGCGGACAGACGGCGCGCCACTCACGGCGTGGCGTGCACTCGCGCGTTACCTACTGAGCTGGCTGTGGTTTTTACCCGCCTGCATCGCTCTCAACGTTTGGGGTATTCAAGACGCGCGCATGATTCTCGGCGTACTGCTTGGGGGGGTGGTCGTCTACGCGCTGACACCGCTGCTGAATCCGTTGCGACAGCTCCCTCACGACGCCCTCTGCGGCACAAGAATCGTCTCGACTTTCCCGAAGACATGAGAGGCTGAGAGTTTTTCGATCATGCCCGCTCATCACGCCAAAAGGCCCCTGCACGTCGATGCCAATGCTCGCCATAGCACGAGCTATGGTTGCGCTTTGCGCCTAGATCAGGCGCCTTTTGACGTGCTGCTCGGACACGCTCGAAATACTCTCAGCCTCTGAGTCGAAGCGCCACTGACTCGCGGCACAATCAAGGCCGATGACAAATCCATTCAAAGGCCGTACCGGATTCGACCGGGTTGTTCGCGCCACCGGCTACTCCGTGGCCGGCCTCAAGACCGCCTATCGCGGCGAAAGCGCCTTCCGCCAGGAAACGTGGCTCGCGGTCTTTCTTGTTCCGATGGCCTTCTGGCTGGGCCGCACCTGGGTCGAGGTCGGACTGTTGGCCGGATCGGTACTGCTGGTGATGATCGTGGAGTTGCTCAACTCAGGCATCGAAGCTGTGGTCGACCGCGTGTCGTTTGAACTTCACGATCTGTCCAAGCGCGCGAAGGACTTGGCGAGTGCCGCAGTATTTCTCTCGCTGATGCTGTGCACCTCGGTCTGGGTCGCCGCCATCTGGCATACGGTATCCACCGGCACATGATGCCCCCGTCTTTGTCGCTGTGCGTCTACTGCGGCTCCCGCGCGGGCGGCGAGCCGAGCTATTCGGCCGCGGCCGACGAGGTCGGCACGCTGATCGGACGATCGGGTTGGCAGCTGGTGTACGGCGGAGGCCGCGCGGGCCTGATGGGTCGTGTAGCCGATTCCGCAATTGCCTCGGGTGCTCGCACTGTCGGCGTGATTCCGCAATCGCTCATGCAGCGCGAGCTCGGTCATCAGGGCCTCGACGAACTGCATGTGGTCGAGACCATGCATGAGCGCAAGCAGATGATGGCGGAGCGTTCCGATGCGTTCATTGCCCTGCCCGGTGGAATCGGAACCTTCGAAGAGCTGTTCGAGGTGTGGACCTGGCGGCAGTTGGGCTACCACGACAAGCCTATCGCGCTACTGAACGTCGACGGTTACTACGACAAGCTGATTGAGTTTCTCGATCAGACGCAGGACCGAGGATTCGTGGCTGCGGCACAGCGCAAATTGCTGCTGGTGGACAGTGATGCCGCGACGTTGATGGCGCGGATCACAAACGCCGCGCTTGTGGCGTCGCGATCCGACGACTACCGGCGCATTTGAAGACGTAGCTCGGATTTCGCCCGGGCTACGAAAACCTCAAACTGCGTCTTCGTCGGTCTCACCGGTGCGGATGCGCACCACCTGCTCGACCGCAGTCACGAAAATCTTCCCGTCGCCGATCTTGCCAGTCTTCGCGGCCTTGACGATCGCGTCCACGCAGCGGTCGGTGTCGGTGTCCTTCACGACAACTTCGACTTTCACCTTCGGCAGGAAGTCGACAACGTACTCAGCCCCGCGGTACAACTCTGTATGGCCCTTCTGACGGCCGAAACCCTTGACTTCGGTGACCGTGAGGCCGGTGACTCCGACTTCGGCCAGGGCTTCGCGGACTTCCTCAAGCTTGAACGGCTTGACGATGGCGGTGATTTGTTTCATTGACGCTCCTCAGTCGGGTTAGTTTAGGTATGGATGTTCAAGGGGATAGGTCGAGGACCTAACATCGCTCAATGCGCGAGGAAATAGGCTCGAACGATTATGTCATTCGGGTGATCGATCACCCCGCTGCCATCGATGCCGCGCGCTGGAACGCGTTACTGCGATCGCAGGCGGCCCCCACTCCCTTCATGCGCCAAGAGTACCTGAACGCACTGCATGAGTCGGCCAGTGCCATCGGCGACACCGGATGGCTGCCGCAATACCTCGTCGTCGAGCACGGCAACGAGTTGATTGCCGCCTGCCCGCTCTACCTCAAGGATCACTCCTACGGCGAATACGTGTTCGACTGGGCTTGGGCGGACGCATACCAGCGGCATGGCCTCACTTACTACCCCAAGCTTCTTTGCGCCGTGCCCTTCACCCCGGTGCCGGGTGCGCGCCTGCTCGCACGCGACACCGCATCTCGAGAACTTTTGTTGCACGCGATGTCGCAAGTCGCCCGCGATGCGAAACTCTCATCGGCGCATGTGCTGTTTCTGAACGATGCCGATCGCGAAGCCGCAATCAACGCGGGCTGGATGATGCGCAGCACGGTCCAGTTCCACTGGACCAATCGCGAGCCGGAACCCTACGCGGACTTCGCCGATTACTTATCCTCGCTCCAGCGAGAAAAGCGCAAGAAGGTCCAGCAGGAGCGCCGTCGCGTCACGGAATCAGGAGTCCGCTTGACCACCCACGCCGCCGGCGAGATCACCGAGCGCGACTGGGAGTTCTTCTATCGTTGCTACACCCTCACCTACCGCGCGCACCACTCAACGCCGTACCTGACACGCGACTTCTTTCGCCGCATGGCCGCGACGATGCCTGAGCATTGGGTGCTTTTCGTTGCATGGCGCGGCGACAGCCGTGTCGCCTCGTCGTTGATCGCGATCGACACTGAACAAGGCGCGGCATTCGGACGCTACTGGGGAGCCGTCGAACACATCCCTTTCCTGCACTTCGAAGCCTGCTACTACCAGCCCCTGCAGTGGTGCATCGCCAATGGCATGAAGCGCTTCGAAGGCGGTGCGCAAGGTGAGCACAAGATGGCGCGCGGCCTGCTGCCAGTGCAGACCTGGTCCGCTCACTGGCTTGCACAGCCGAAGTTCGCGCGGGCGGTTGCCGACTTTCTCGAGCGTGAAGGCGAAGGAGTCGAGAACTATCTCGACGAGTTGAACGAGCGGCGGCCATTCAAGGCCGCCGCCACAGACAAACCTAGACCGAACTTTGAACCCCTAATCGGGCCGTAACCCAGCATTGGCGTGGGTTACGGCCTTTTTCTTGTCCTGGTTTGTACCCATGTAAATGACGCATATTTCT
>JAJKJU010000254.1 GCA_021153565.1 Rhizobacter sp. | reverse complement strand
TTCCACCACAACGTCGAGTTCTCATAGCCTTCCCTCGCCAGCAGCGAGGCATCCAGAGCCTTGATGCGTGCCACCGATTTTCGGCCTTTGCCGTGCCAGACGAGCCACTTGGCGTGATCGATCTCGGTCTCCACAGCGACTCGCTCCTCCGACGGGATCGTCGCGCTGCCAAACACCGAGTTCGCCGCGGCCTTGAATTTCATCGCGACGTGAAACCAGTCCAGGATCCGTCCTCTGGCGAGCTGACTACCCTCCACAGCCTTGCCGAACTCGCCTGCATCGTCACTGATCACGGTGACTCGCTCGTTGGGAGCCACGCCGCTTGCGGAGAGAAACTGGTCCAACCGCGCGGCCGCCGACGTCACCTGCTTGTGCACGTACGCATACAGGGCGGGGAGTGCGATCGACAAACGTTGCGGGCCCGGCAACTATGTTGACGTGCCGCTCTTGGACCAAGTTTTGTGCGCAGGGCGATATCAGCTTCGCCAGGTCGCGCGCGGCTTTACGGCTCTCGGCGCTGCTGCTAAATCTCAGCCACGCCGAGTCCACGCTGACGCAGCCGACGCTGACCGATTCGCGAACTCGATCGCCTTCGATGGGCTTGGGCCGGGAGGCGATGTCGCGCTCGATCGCGACGTCGAGTGCGTTGCCGACGGCAAGAGTCGTGCGTCGCGTGCTGCCGAAGGAGATCCCCTTGTCCAGCGGCAGGACCTCCCGAAGCAGCTCAGTGGCCTGCCGATAGGGCAGATGGGCAGCCCACTTGGCCTGAAGGTACTCCAATTCCCGAGTGGCTCGCTGGGGAACAGCCTGACAGAGCGGACTCACGGAGCGGCGCGGTTTTCCTCGCTTTGCCATGCAGCTGCACGCCCACAGCCTCGGGCTCGGCACTTCGACCTTACCAAACGCAGTCCGCACCACGATCGATCGGCTGTCCTTGTGCGCCAGAACCGAGCCGCAGTGGCGGCAGGTTAACTGACCCTCCATCCAGTCTGCAGTCTGTTGCGACACCAGTACCGATTGAACCTCGGCGAGCAGGGCCCGGCCTTCGGCAAGCGTGAGTCCCAAGTCGGCAACGCTCCGATCCTTCCGTTCCACCACTGCAACGATTGTTGGATCAGTCGCTGTCGCAATCGTTTGGTCACCGCTCCAAGCGGGCTTCGATGATCAGTCGCATGGCAACTCCGATCGGTTGGCACAGTCGCCAGCGTAGCCGACGCCGGCCTGCTGTAAGCGACCGCAGGGCCAGGGGCCAGCTTGATCAGCCTTCGCAGTCAGATTCGCAGAATCCGGGCCGAATCCCGCTCAACCATGTGCTGTTACGCCATCGATGTCGGCGGCCAAGCCGCGTAAATGGCCTCCCACGGTTTGGATCACTCTCCGATGCGCAGATCCAGCGCGCCGTGGTCGCGGGCCGCAGATGCGCCGAGAAGGCCCAGATCGACAAACGGTGGCGCAGGCGGCGCAGCCTTCGGCGATGGGCGTACCACCGATGACACCGGCTCAGGCCGCCGGGCGATCAGTCGCGCGCGCCACAGCCGGAAGTTGCTGGGGCTCAGCCCCTCACGCGCACAGAACTCCTGGATCGTCATAGCGGCGCTGTCAAACCGCTTCATCAGGACCTTCCACGCCTGCTCGCTCAGGCGCCGCCGTGTCGCCCTGGGCTTGGTACCTTCCATGGTCGTCTCCATGCAATGCTGATGCCTGCATTGTTCGAGCGACCACGGCTGGGCGGAAGGACGCCGCTCCGTGACCGCTTACGTCGGCGAGAAAGCGCTTGATAGCCGGCATGTGATTGACGGCCATCGTTTCGAAGATCGCCTTGTCGTCCAGGCCGGCAGCGGCCGCTCTGTCACGCATCGTGCGGCTCGGCTTCCGGTAATGCAAATGACAGCGCTGTGCCATGGCCGGGCGCCGATCGCAATTCCATCGTGCCGCCGACGGACTCGACCCGTTCGCGCATGCCAAGGATGCCAAAGCCGGCCGACTTCTGGCCAAGTGCAAATCCAACGCCATTGTCATGTACCTCGAGCACAACCAAGCGGACCTCGCTATCAAAGCGATACGAGACCGATCCGTGGGTCGCCTGCGAATGCTTGAGGATATTTGACAGCGCTTCCTGCACGACGCGGTAAGCTGTGATCGAAACCTTCGATGACAGGGGCGGAAGTTCGCTTGCAGGTGCATCTAGGTCAACGGTGCATGCAGGCTGAGTCTCGTTGAATGTCCGAATTGCCGCCCTGATCGCTCCTGTCAAGCCGAGCGTGTCGAGCGCTTCTGGTCGGAGTCGCTTCAAGAGTTGCCGGGTTTCGTCGTAGAGCTTCTCGACGTCATTGATGATTGACGAGGCGATTGCAGCAACCTCCTTCTGTTCCATGTCGAGCCCATCTTGCTCCAGCAGGGAGCAAACCCTGTACCGAATGGACAATAGGCCCGAGTTGAATTGGTCGTGCAGTTCACGTGCGATCCGCCGTCGCTCTTCCTCAATGCGGTCGGTGCTGTGCGCCATGAGCTGTCGCCGCTCGTGGTCGCTCTCCTGCAAACGTTCCATCGCACGTTGCAGCATCCCGGTTCTGCGCAGTACCTGTTGCTGCATTTCCTCGTGAGTGATACTGAGGCCTTTTGCCATCTCTTCGAAGGCAGACTGCATCTCGCCAATTTCACCTCCGGTCTTCGACTTGAATTGGATGTCGAACTTGCCATGGCGAACGGCGCGAAGAGCGTGCGTCATCTCGGAGAATGGTGATCGTATGGTGGGCCGCGCTAAGTAAAGCCCCAACGGAATGCTGACGACAGCAGCTGCCAACAAGACGAGGGCGTTCAGGAGCAATCGGAGCCGTTCCTCCTTGAGCACTGGCTCTGGCGACATGAGAACTCGCACGTACCCGACCACCCGTGCTGAACGGAGCTGGGGAAGCTTGTTGTTGGATGTTGAGGCATGTGGAGCGCTGCCCTCGAACAAGTCAACGTCCGGTACATCGTCGGTGATCGGTTGCTCAAAGTTGAGTGACTTATCGAGGTGTGCCTGGCCCGCTGTGGCTATGGATATATGGTGGTCGTCGAGAATCTGAATCTGAGAGATGTCTGTCCTAGCTTGCAGCATGTGCTGCATTGAACGTCTTAAGGCCTCCGTATTGCCAGACACAACGCCGAACTGACTTGTTTGGGCCAGTGCGCTCGCCAGAAGTTCTCCATTTCGATGCACAGCCAGAAGTGCGCTGCTTTTCCCACTCACGTAAAGCCAAGTGGCGACCGCCACGAACAAGACGGCCACAGGCACCGTCGCAATGACCATCACCCGCGACGCAATGCTCCATTCCCTGGGACGATGCCAATGCTTCATGATCAATTGGGCAAATTGCCTAGCGCGCGGTCGGAGTCGGAGACCACGACGTCAAGTGAATTGGCGACACGCTCATTGATCAGGACGCGCCAGTACGTTGAGTACTGCGGGGAAGGGGTGTGGCCTTGAGCCAGGGCGTCAGCAGCCGCACCTACCTGAGACAAGACGTCGTCGATAGTGGAATAGGCAGCCGCAAGTACTCCCGCTCGGACGAGCGCTGGTGAGAACCCAATGACGCCTAACGTACGTCGGTACGCCGACTCAAGCACGGTGCGAAGGCTTTCCGCGGTGTACAAATTGCGGTCAGGAACCATAAGCAATGCCTGCGCATCTCGTTGACTGAGGAGGGCCCGAACGACGTTTTCGCCAGGGTCGACGAGCCGCAGGTGCAGATCCAAGTCGTTCGCACGCGCTGCCTCCTCGATCAGCGACTGAAGATGCGCAGTGCCCGCGCTGAGCAGCGCAGCGATGCCGACTCGCCGCTTGTACAGCGCTCTTACCAGCCGCAGCTGATGTAGTGGACTCGCCTCCGCGAAGACAGCGGAGATGCCTTGCACACGCTGATCAGGGCGAAGGTTGGCGACGACACGCGTGAATGCCTCGTTCGACGTGAATAGGGCGAGAATCGGCGCACTCAGGCCAGCCGATAGCGCGGACTGCAATGCTGCAGCTCCAAGGGTGAGATAGACGGCAGTACCTTTGCGATCGTCCTGGACAGCCACTGCATCCGCTATGCGGGCATGCGGGAAGCGAACCGTGATCGCCTTCAGTATCTGCTGGGTTGTATCTCCGTTCTCGCCCAGGAGAACACGCAGTTCATAGCCTCCCCGACTCGCCGCTGTAGCCACGAGCGGCGCCGCAATAACGGATGCCGCAACGCTGAGGAAGCGTCGGCGCGTCCCATCAGTCAAGTGCATGTCATGTTGATGGCCAGGTTCATTACCGCAAGCAGCCCTTAGAAGGCGCAACGAACGCCAACCAGCGCCTGATAACGGCTCGGGTAGGCGTAGTACACGGGCGTTGTGCCACGGATCCATATATTGTCTCTTGAGTCGAATCGACGGAAGCCGGCCGTCAGCTCCACATTCCTCGAGCCTACGATGAAGCTCTTGCTCAGGTTTATATCGAACCGTCCGTAGGGGTTCGTCAAGGGGACTTCGCTCGATTGGTAAGCGAAGTTGGCGGACACTCGAACGTTGTTCTGGAACCGGTGCGTTATTCCGATCGAGCCGGTGTCTTTTGCGTACTGGGTCCTTTCCGTGCTTCCTTGCGGCGCATCATTGTTGACGTGCGCATAGGTTGCAAACACTCCCCAGCCCGGCGACAGTTCCGCATTCACCTGGAACTCGACCCCCGACAAATTCACTTGGCCGTTATTGGTCGGGAAGAATGTGCTGAGGGAAAGGCGCTCCGAGATCAGGTGGTACAGGTGCTCATAGAACCCCTTGATATCGAAGGTCAGCCCGTACTGTGGCGCCCTCTTGAAATACCCGATTTCGTATGACGTGATGTGCTCGTTGCCCAGGAATTCCGTCGAGATCGCGGACTGGTACAAACGTGCACCTTCAAACTGCACCGGCGTTACGTCGCGGAACGTGTAAGTCCAGTTCGACTTCTGCTCATGAATGTCAGGCGATCGGAAGCCGTGCGACACAACGAAGCGGAGAGACTGAAACTCGTCGACCTTGAAGTTGAGTGCAGCCCTGGGGGCGATAGCGGGGGCGCCCAGTCGGCTGTTTTCGACATAGGCGCCAGCGTTCAGCGTGGACCGCTTCCCAAGCCGGTACTCTACGTTGCCGAAGCCCCAGAGAACGGAATTGAACACCGATCCGCCGAAGTACGTTTCACTGGAGCCTCTGTTCAGTCGGAGACCGAATCCCGCGACGGTGCGCAAAGTCGGCGAGAACACGTTGGAGTCCTGCATCTCCAACTCAAGCCTGTTCTCCACGAAGTCTTGGTTGACCGTTGCAAACGCCAGTTGGCGAGCGGCCGGGCCCAGAGCGGCGATCGCTTGAATCGCGGTTTGCGCGAGCGCATCGTCACCGGCCGTCCCACCACTTGGTACCCGCCCCGCAAGGATCGCCGGTGCGTACGTGGGATTCGCTTGCCACATGGCGAACATTTGCGGCAAAAGAGAAGCTTGGGGATATCCAGTTCGCCACTCCTGAGCCTGATGATTGGACGCAAAGTAGCCTCGGAAGGAGATCTCGTGGTCGGCGGAAAGCTGGTGGTTCACTGAAGCGCTCAGATAGCCGGCATTCGTCTCCAAGGGAGACGGGGTCAGGGCATTGGTCTCCACGCGAGAAAAGCCCCGCACTGCGCCCCAAAGCGCAGCCTCGGTACGCATCTCCGTGCGTTCACCGAGGGGCATGACCGTGGACAGCGAGAACCGGTTCGTCCTGAGATCGTTGTTGAACGAGGGGCGGGCTACCGTTCCGGACGAGAGGTCGAATCCGCCGCTCTCGTAGTGTTCGAGACTGAGCCGATATGTCGTTCCGCCTGACGTGGTGCCGCCGTAACGCAATGTGGCACGACTGTTGTTGTTGGTTCCGACGTCGGCAGCGACAAACCAGCCTGCAACATCGATGGGGTGTTTCGTGATGATATTGACGACCGCCATCATGGAGTTTGGTCCATAAGACGCGGAGTCAGGCCCTCGAATGATTTCGATTCGCTCAATGTCATCCATGCTGACTGGCACCGTGTCCCAGCGGACTTCTGCGATGGTGACCTGGTAAAGCGAGACGTTGTTGAGCATCACGTTCATCCGCCTCGGATTGAGCGCGTTAGATCCGTGATAGTTGACCTGGTATTGGTTGCCGTCTGCCATGGTCACCTGCATCCCTGGCACGAATCGCATAGCTTCCACTACAGAGCGGACACCATATCGCTTCAGGAATTCGGACGTGATAACCGTGACACTGGCCGGCGCATCGGCTTGCGATTGTTTAATCCGAGTTGGAGTTATCACAATAGGAATATCGCCGGTCGATTCTGTTGGATCGGTTCCAGCATTAGCCAATGGTGAAGTGAGAAATACGCACGCACCGATGACGGCGCTAATATTCGAACAGTGGCCTTGGCTAATCATACCTAACCGTCACGTTGAATGAAATAGATTTGTTCCAAATCTGGAACTTGTTATAGAACACAAGAACTTCTCACAACTCATCTGGCTGCTAGCGGTCGAGGTGCCGCATCTTCCCCGCTTGTGCCGTGTAGAACAGAGCAGGTATGGTCTTGTACGTCGCCCTCTATGCTAGCAAGCCATAAGGCACCAAAATCAACATGAGTCCTGAGAAGCCAGAAGCCGTCCCGGCCATTAATACGTGTACCAATTACTGCGATTGCTTGGCGACCAAAATCACTAGAACTATCCTTCGCAAGCTCAAGAAATAGGTTCTGTCCATCGAGATTTTCGGCGACAAGACGACGTACCTCGTACGGATGCCCTCGCCAGCCATCTTTTAGTGGGGACCAGGTCTCGCCGATTCTTGCGTCAGATGAGCGAAGGTACGAGCGGAGATCAGCCCGAATACAGGAGATGTGGAAATGCAGCTGATCTTGGCTCCGACCCCAAGCAGAGTTCACCGTGATTGCGACGTCGTCACGGGGAACCGGTGCAAGATTGGACACATCCATCCAGCGGCGCGCACGCCAAGCATCCGCCCAATAGGGTGGTGCGTCTGGCTTATAAAGGAATGCATCCTCGATGCCAGAAACCCGCCTAGTTGGCATCAAGAGATACTGAAGCACTCCATTCCGGTCTTTGAACACAACATCCCCAGCCTCAGTCCCTCGTGAGAGTGCAACCTCGGCACACTTGCCTGGCTTGCCGACTTGAGCGGCCGGAATGCAGTTTGTGCTAAGGATTCGCCAAAGCGTACCTCGACTATGTTGCCATTGCTGTATTCCGATGAATATGCCGGCAAGTAATAGGCCTGCGACTGCGGAAAATATGATGCGACGCTTATATTTCATGGTTCGATGATCTTGTATTTGACTGCGAGTAATGTTATCTCTGCGCTTCTTTCCACCTTGAGCTTGGTTTTCACTGATTGGCTGTTAATGCTCACCATTCTCGGGGTCACTCCTAGAACCTTCGCCATTTCCTCGTTTGTATGGCCGCGAGCCATCATTTCGAATACTTTTAATTCTCGCTGTGTGAGAATGGCGCGAGGGGACGCGAGACCTTGAAGACTTAGGCGAGCCAGTTGATCGGCAATTTCCGGCAACAAGTGTGTATTGCCAGCGTGCACTTGTCGAATGGCCTCGGCTAATACAAGACGGGAGCTCTTTCTTTTAGGAATAAAAGATAAACCTCCAACCCTATAAGCCTCGCTTATTACCTCATCGTCATCATGTTGACTGAGGAAAACGGCTCGTGCGTCCGGATAACGCTGGAGAAGATCGCTGAGAGCACTGAACCCCGTCACTTCATCCCCGTAGGAAACGTCGAGGACAAGTACGTCAGGCCGGGATCGCTCGTATTCAGATATTAAATTGGCAACACTGATCAAAACTGCAACGCATTCGATTCCCTCCTTTTTTAGTTCTCCGACCACTCCACTTGCCAAGAACGAGTGGTCGTCGGCAACGAGCACTTGAATGGACTTCGCAGGATGTGTTTTTTTCATACAAATAAGTAACTCAATGAAACCATATTCCGCGAGTTGATGAATATTTGGTAGAAACTCGGCATTTCTACTTCATAGAAATGAACGATTTCGATGTCAAGACGTTTCCAGCTTCTAGGGCGGCACGGATCATCGCAGAACTATGAGCCTCTCGCCCGGATGTGTTGCTTTGCCGCATTGCCATGAGGGCCCTCACACAAGCACCCCTTGGCCAGGACCTCAACAAGGAACGACGGCGGCGTCAGGCCTTCGAGATCGCTGCTCATTCGATCCGACCGTCGAACCAGGCTGGCTGGTTCATCACCCACTCGTGCAGCAACGGCCATGTTGAAAGGTGGCGATGAATAGCTTCGAATTTGGCCCGATGTCGGTCCGACCGGTTGCCGCCAGGGCTGCAGTTGTCATGCGTTTTGCGAATGCGCAAACTACATGATTGTCTTCTCCGTGATCTCCACCAAGGGTGGCGTCGGGAAGACGACCCTGGCCATCAATCTCGGGGCGCTGCTGGCCGACTTCGGGCTGCGCGTTCTTCTCATCGACGCCGACTATCAGCCGTCATTGAGCAACTATTT
>JAJKJU010000253.1 GCA_021153565.1 Rhizobacter sp. | reverse complement strand
TAACATGTGCGGGCACCGCCGAAAACATCGCGGGACAGGTGCCATGACTCAACCTCGATTAGCGTGGTTCGGCAAGCCGAAATTACATCGGGTCATAACAGCGGGCGGCTTCTGCGCTGACTTTGGGGCACATTGCGTGTCAACACGACTTCGTTCTGCACTGGCGAATGAAGGGCATCCTCGTGTGTGAGCATGACCTTCGTCATGTACGCCGCGCTGTCGGACGGATTAGGGGTGTACTGCTGCGAGAGATTCCTCATACTCGTGCACCCGGCAATCCGTTTGTGTTCCGTGGTCGCGGCCACAGTTTCAACAAGTCGGCAATGCGCTCTCGCGTTGCCTTTTCGGCAGGACGATCATGGAAAAGCTGCTTGGTCCCCTATGGGACTTCGTCAAGGATCGGCTAAGCGTGCAAGAAGTGCTGCTGGTCATCGTGTGTGCGCTCGCCGTCTATGCATGGCACCAGTTTCATCGCACGCGCAATTTGACTGAATTCAACGAGCAGGAGAGGCGTCGAGCTCAACTGGCCATCGAAGACCTTGCGCGCCTGAGGGCCGAATCGAAGCCCATTGCTGAGCCGACCGACAGGCGCCGGGGCGACGACTCGGCCGATCGCCGGCAGCGCTGCACGTCGCGGGTGCTCGTCGTAGAAGACAACGAAGTCATGCAGACCATCATTCCGGCCATGTTGGCCAAGTGCCTGTCCAGCGTCGAAGTGAAGGTGCGCGAAAGCGCCCAAGGGGCGCTCGAAGAGTTGGAGACGTTCAATCCCGAATTGCTGGTGCTGGACCTTCGTCTCAAGGCGCAGAAAGCGGATTGGCATTGATCACTCATTTGCGCGAAGTGAATTCGCGCATCCCGGTGCTGGTGTATTCGGGGTACGACCATGACATCGAGCGGCTTCGCAGCGATCGGGGACTGGCCGGGCTGGACAACCTCACGATCCTGCAAAAGGGATCCGACCTCGATGCCTTCATGAGGCTCGTGCCCACGCTCTTTCGCCGGCGCTCGGTAGACAGGGCGGGCGCCGAGCGTGCTCAGGACGGCCCGGCGATGCAGCCCGACGCGGTAGTGATGCGCGAGCGTCGCAAGATGGCTATCCGCCGCACGCCTCGCGAGCCGACTTCCGCTTCTGTGTGCGCGCTTCATGAACGGCGCAAACACGGGCAGGGCGCAAAGCAGCGTGCAGGACAGGACGCGAGAACATCCGCCGCCGAGCGCGATGCCGCGAGCGGCTGAAAGTGCCTGAAATTGCCGGCGCCAGCGCCCCCGGTGTACGGCTCAGGATTTGGCCCGAAACAATTCCGGGCCAAATCCTCAGGTGGCCGACAATCGAAAGATGTGCCGTATCCATCGAGGTCTTTGCGCGTGATCCTGCTTGCGCCCATGGAGGGCCTGCTCGACTTCACCCTGCGCGACATCCTCACCCGCGTAGGCGGAATCGACCGCTGTGTCTCCGAATTCATCCGCGTGTCGGGAACGCTGTTGCCCGACCGCGCATTCATCCGCATCGTGCCGGAGTTGCTCAACGGTGGCCGCACCCGAGCCGGCGTTCCCGTGCGGGCGCAACTGATGGGTTCCGATGAGGTGTGCCTTGCCGAGAACGCGGCCAGGCTCGCGGCGCTCGGCCCCGACGGCATCGACCTGAACTTCGGATGTCCCGCCAAGCTCGTGAACCGTCATGGTGGTGGCGCGGCGCTGCTCGATGAGCCCGAGACCATTGCAAGGCTGGTGGGCGCCGTGCGCCGCGCAGTGCCTGAACCCATGCCGGTGTCGGCCAAGATGCGTCTCGGCGTCAACTGCGACACCCGCGCCATCGAATGCGCGCAGGCCATGGCCGACAACGGCGCATCCGAAATCGTGGTGCACGCTCGCACCAAGGCGCATGGCTACAAGCCGCCTGCGTATTGGGAGCGCATCGACGACATTCACCGCGCGGTGAAGATTCCGGTGGTCGCCAACGGCGAGATCTGGACTCCCGACGACGCGGCGCGTTGCAAGGAAATATCCGGCTGCGACGCGCTGATGATCGGTCGCGGCATGGTGAGCGACCCGGGCCTCGCGCTCGCCATTCGCTGGCCCGATCGAGCGCCGCTGACGTGGCAGCAGTTGCTGCCCTTCATGCAGGAATTCTGGAAACTCATTCACGTGCAGATCGAGCCGCGTTCACGCGCAGGACGATTGAAGCAGTGGCTCAACTATTTACGTCGCCGCTACCCTGAAGCGCAAGAGGCGTATGCGACGGTGCGCACCATCAACGACCCGCTCCTTGTTTGTCGACACCTCTTCTCGCAGGTGCCGACAAACGAAGCGTTGAATCAAACCGAGGCTGTCGCCAGTCTTTCGGCCTGAGAGGCTGAGAGTATTTCGATCATGCCCGCTCATCACGCCAAAAGACCCCTGCTCGTCGTTGCAAATGCTCGCCATAGCCCCCGGGCTATGGCTGTGCTTTTCGCCTAGATCAGGTGCCTTTTGACGTGCTGCTCGGGCACGCTCGAAAAACTCTCAGCCTCTGAACTCGTAGCTCGGGGGGTTCGGGCTTGTATTTGTCAAGAACAATCGACTCCCAACGCCTGCATTGGCCGACCGCTCGCCGCATCGACCACCACCAAATTCACCCGCCGCCCATGCGCTGCATCGGCCGGCAATTGCATCGAATGCATCAGCTTGCGTGGCTGCGCTCGAGTCGCCGACCATGCCGCGACCTCCTCGTACTCGCGCACCACGAAGTCGTGATCCAGCGTCGCACCTTCGTTTTCTCCCGCCTTCACGGTTGTGCGATGGCCGGATTCCGTCACGGCCCAGTAGGCTGCAAGCCGCATCGTGGCGTCGCCGACGACGGAGACCGTCCCGGTCACTGCCTGCCCTGAAGTACTGAGTTCGATCGTCACGGGCGAGGCCGCCCGATCGGCACCCAACTTCGCGCGCGGCCAGTCCTTCCGATCGCGACCGTCCAGCACCAATTGCGGCGTGTACGCGAACCTCGACCCGTTCACGCCAAGCTGCTCATGCTGTCGCTGCGTGAACGACGGACTCGCTAAACGATCCTTCCAGCCCAGGCGGTCCCAGTAGTCCACGTGATAGGCCAAGGCCACCACGTCGCTGCGCCCCTTGAATCTGCTCAACCACCGATCCGCTGGTGGGCAGGAATTGCAGCCCTCCGAGGTGTAGAGCTCGACGAGCGGCGTCGTGATGGCCGGACTGCGCGCGGTGCACGCGAGCGCACTTGCATCCATGCTGCTCACGCTCACCGCACCGGCGACGCCGATCAGGCAGCCGGCATGCCATGACCAGATTCGCCGCAAGATCTTCAATGGGTTCATCGTCTCACCACCCCATTCATGAGTCATGTCTGCAGGAGGTCGTTCGCGCCCAGACCTTTCTTACAGACAAATCCGAACAGCCGCTACCATCCGCCCCCACGTTGACGACCACGCTTCTCATGACTTCTCTTAGTGTGCGCCCGCAGATGCGGCCCCGCTCGCCCGGACTTTCGCGCCATCTGCGCCACTGGCTGGCGGGCATTGGCATGGCGACGACGGGTTTGTCATGGGCGCAATCGGGCACAGATTCCGCGACTGATCCGCTGGTCGTCGCTCCCGCCCGAATCAAGGTCGGCATCGAAAAGGTGAAGCTGCCGGGCGACGAAAAGATGGGTCTCGTCGGCACTTCCTACCTGATCGACGCAGGCCACGGCTTCTCGGTCGGCCCCGCGGTGTACGGCGCAATCAGCGGGCAGCGCGGCGGCTTGTTCACCGTTGGCGCCGAGGTGTCGTACCAGCGTCGAATCGCCGGGCCCTTCACCGTCGATGCCGGGTTCTATGCGGGCGGCGGCGGCGGTGGCGCGGCGCCGGTGGGCGGCGGCCTCATGCTTCGGCCGCATGTCGATCTGCTTTGGGACTTCGGGCCGTTTCTGGCCGGCCTGTCAGCATCGCAGGTGCGCTTTGCCAACGGTGACATCAACAGCCACCAACTCGGCCTGGTCTGGAGCGCGAAGACTGACTTCCGCTACGTGCCGCGCGACCTGATTGGAAAACGCTCAGAAATCAGCGGGCGATCGGGCATCGGCTTCGATCGTGTCCAGGCCGTGTTCGGCGCCTATTCGCCGCGGCCGAGTGCAAAGCGCAACAGCGGCGCGGACTACGAAGGCAAGATCGGCTTCGTCGGCGTGCGACTGGAACGCGCAGTCACCGATCACCTTTATTGGGGCATCGAAGCCGCGGGCGCCGCCAACGGCGGGGTGGCGGGTTATGCCGAATACCTCGGGACGCTCGGCACCGAAACCACGGTGTGGCCCAACAAGCTGACCTTGGGCGCGCGCATGGCCGTCGGCATGGGCGGTGGGGGCGACGTGAGCGTGGGCGGCGGCTTGCTGCTGAAAGGCGGGGTCTACGGCACCGTGCGCCTCACGCGCGACCTGGGCCTGTCGATTGAAGGCGGTGTCACGCGTGCGCCGCAGGGCAGCTTCAAGGCGCTGCATGCCGCGGCATCGCTCAACTGGATCCTCGACGATCCGACTGACATCACCGCGCCATTGCGCAATGTCCGCACTGAATGGGTCGGCGGCGTCGAGCGCTACGACGCCTTGCGCCGCGATGGCTCGACGCGCGTGCTGCAGAACGACACGCTCAAGGCCAACCGATTCGTGTCGCCGCACTTCTATCTCACCGGACAGGCGCACAGCGCCTACGGCGGAGGCGCGGGCGGCTACACGGTGGGCCTGTTCGGGGCGGGGGTGCAATCGAAGATCTGGGGCCCGGTGCATGCAGGCGCCGAAATGCTCATTGGTGCTGCAGGCGGTGGCGGGGTGAGCACGCAGGGCGGGGCAATCGTGCAGCCCAATGCCTACGTGGGCGTCGACATCACGCGGTCGCTGGCGGTGCGGGTCGGAGCGGGACAGGTCAAATCGCTGCGACAGGGCGGCTTGAATTCAAAGGTGCTCGACGTGTCGGTCGCATTTACTTTTGGCGCGGCGGGCCATGGCTACCGCTAGCGGGCGGCACGTGGTCGTCATCGGCGGCGGTCCTGCCGGACTGATGGCGGCCGATGCCCTCGCGCAGTCGGGGGCGCAAGTCGATCTGTACGACGCCATGCCCTCGGTCGGACGCAAGTTTCTGCTGGCTGGCAAGGGCGGGCTCAACCTCACACATTCTGAAGGGCTCGACTCTTTCGCTGCGCGTTACGGCGAGCGACGCGCGCAGATCGAACCGATGTTGACGACCTTCGGGCCCGACGGCGTGCGCACATGGGCCGAGGGGCTGGGTGTATCGACCTTCGTCGGCACCTCTGGACGCGTGTTTCCTACCGACATGAAGGCCGCGCCGCTTTTGCGCGCGTGGCTTGCCCGCTTGCGTGCTGCGGGCGTGCGATTCCACATGCGGCATCGCTGGACGGGCTGGTCGAACGAGTCCTTGGGTCTTCGCTTCGAGTCGCCAGCGGGCGAGGTCGTGGTCGATGAGGCAGATGCCATCGTGCTGGCACTTGGCGGCGCGAGTTGGTCGCGACTCGGATCGAACGGTGCCTGGGTGCCAATGCTCGAATCGCGCGGCGTGCCGATACGGCCATTGCTGCCTTCGAATTGCGGATTCGACGTGCACGCGCCGAACGGCTGGACGGAGCATTTCCGCTCGCGATTTGCCGGCACACCACTGAAGAACGTGGCCTTGTCGTTCGAGTCGGCTGATGGCCATCGCTTTCATCAGCAAGGCGAGTTCGTCATCACGGAGGCCGGCGTAGAAGGCAGCTTGGTGTACGCGGCTTCGGGGCCGATTCGAGACGGCATCGCAGCCGAGGGAAGGGCGGTGATTCATCTCGATCTGTTGCCGCAGCGCATTGCCGAATTCGTCGCCGCAGAAGTGGCGCGGCCGCGAGGGCCGAGGTCGCTGTCCACGCATCTGAAGAGCCGCCTGGGCATTGACGGTGTCAAGGCGGGACTCTTGCACGAGTTGTTGTCAAAGGAAGTGTTTGCCGATCCAGCCAAGCTGGCTTCGGCGATCAAGTCCTTGCCGCTTGCCCTGGCCAGAGCCCGACCCATCGACGAGGCGATCAGCAGTGCGGGAGGTGTGCCCTTCGATGCATTGACCGATGGCTTGATGCTGCGGGCCTTGCCCGGCGTGTATTGCGCGGGAGAGATGCTCGACTGGGAAGCGCCGACAGGAGGCTATTTGCTCACAGCATGCTTCGCCAGCGGCTACATCGCAGGAATGGCAGCTTCGCAGCTCGGGTAAAGCCCGGGAATGGCTCTGGCGTTGCCCTGGCGTCAACATCTGCCCCGGGTTTCACTCGGGGCTGTGAAAACCCACACATGACGTGACAGATTCACCGAGCGGCCTATGGCACACTGCGCGGCTTCCGCAGTCTGACCCCTGACACGCCTTGGACAAGATCCTTCTGCAACTCGCCGCCGAACTGAAGGTTCGGCCGGCTCAAGTGAATGCCGCTGTCGAACTGCTGGATGGAGGTGCCACGGTGCCCTTCATCGCGCGATACCGGAAAGAAGCCACCGACGGATTGGACGACACGCAACTGCGTGATCTCGAAGCGCGTCTGGGCTACTTGCGCGAACTCGAAGAGCGCCGAGCCGCGGTCATCAAGAGCGTGGACGAGCAGGGCAAGCTCACGCCCGAACTGCGCGCCGTCCTTGAGGCCGCGCCGACCAAGCAGGAACTCGAAGACCTCTACCTGCCGTACAAGCCTCGCCGCCGCACCAAGGGCATGATTGCCCGCGAAGCCGGCCTCGAGCCGCTGGCCGACAAGCTCTTCGCTGATCCCTCGCTCGACCCTGCTGTCGAAGCCGCCGGCTTCATCAATGCCGAAGGCGGATTCGCCGACGCCATGGCTGTGCTCGACGGCGTGCGCGACCTGCTCTCCGAGCGCTGGGCTGAAGACGCACAGCTCGTTGGCAAGCTGCGCGAATGGCTGTGGGAGGAAGGGCTCTTCCGCTCCAAGCTCATGGACGGCAAGGACGAGAACAACGCCGACATCGCGAAATTCCGCGACTATTTCGAGTATGACGAACCGATCCGTACCGTGCCGTCGCACCGTGCGCTCGCCGTCTTTCGCGGACGCACGCAGGAAGTGCTGGACGCCAAGCTGGTGCTTGAAGAAGAACTCGTGCCGGGCCAGCCGAGCATGGCCGAAGGCCGCATTGCCATCCACCTCGGCTGGAGCCACGCGAAGCGCGCCAGCGACGATCTCATCCGCAAGACGATTGCCTGGACCTGGAAGGTCAAGCTCTCGCTGAGCCTGGAGCGCGATCTCTTCTCCCGCCTGCGCGAAGAAGCCGAACGCGTCGCGATCAAGGTTTTCGCGGAAAACCTGCGCGACCTGCTGCTCGCCGCACCGGCCGGCAAGCGCGTGGTGATGGGCCTGGACCCGGGCATTCGCACCGGCGTGAAGGTGGCGGTGGTAAGCGACACGGGCAAGGTGCTCGACACGTCCACCGTCTATCCGCATGAGCCTCGCAAAGACTGGGAAGGTTCGGTCCACACGCTGGGTCGCTTGTGCGCGACGCATGGCGTCAACCTCATCGCCATCGGCAACGGCACCGCCAGCCGCGAAACGGACAAGCTCGCTGCCGACCTGATCAAGCGAATCCAGCAGCTCGCCCCGGGCACGCACATCGAGAAAGTGGTGGTCAGCGAAGCGGGTGCGTCGGTGTATTCGGCCTCCGAATTCGCGAGCAAGGAATTGCCCGACCTGGACGTGAGTCTGCGCGGCGCTGTGTCGATTGCACGCCGCCTCCAAGACCCGCTGGCCGAACTCGTGAAAATCGAGCCCAAGAGCATCGGCGTGGGCCAGTATCAGCACGACGTCAATCAAGGCGATCTCGCCAAGAGCCTCGACGCCGTCATCGAAGACTGCGTGAACTCGGTGGGCGTGGACTTGAACACCGCGTCCGCACCGCTGCTGTCGCGGGTATCGGGCCTGAGCGGCGCGGTGGCTGCGAGCATCGTGCGTTGGCGCGATGCGAATGGCGCCTTCCGCAATCGTCAGCAGTTGCTCGACGTGAGCGGCCTGGGCGCCAAGACTTTCGAGCAGAGCGCGGGCTTCTTGCGAATCCGTGGCGGTGACAACCCGCTTGATCAATCTGGTGTGCACCCCGAGACCTATCCGGTCGTCGAACGCATTCTCAGCACAGTGAAGAAGCCGGCGTCCGAAGTAATGGGCCGCAGCGACGTCATCCGCACCCTCAAGCCCGAAGCCTTTGCCGACGAGAAGTTCGGTGCGATCACCGTGAAGGACATCTTCGCCGAGCTCGAAAAGCCTGGCCGTGACCCGCGCCCCGACTTCAAGGTCGCGCGCTTCAATGACGGCGTCGAGGACATCAAGGACTTGCAGCCCGGCATGACGCTTGAAGGCACAGTGAGCAACGTCGCACAGTTCGGCGCTTTCGTCGACCTGGGTGTGCACCAGGACGGTCTCGTGCACGTGAGCCAGTTGAGCAACAAGTTCGTCAACGACGCGCGCGAAGTCGTGAAGACCGGCGACATCGTGAAGGTGAAGGTGCTCGAAGTCGATTTGTCGCGCAAGCGCATCTCGCTCACCATGAAGCTCGACACAAAGCCCGCGCCCAAGGGCGAGGCGGGCGGCAATCAGTTCCGTCATGCCGAGCGTGGGCAGAGGGTGCCTGCGTCGGCGCGTCAGTCTTCAGGGGCTGCTGCACCACAAGGACCATCGGCGATGGCAGCGGCATTCGCAAAGCTTCAGGCCAAGAATTGACCATGAGGTGAAGGCGGCGGGCGTGGGGCAACCCCAAGTGTCATGATTGGGTTATAACGCGAAGCAAAAGGTATATGAGCATGGCGAATCTCGCGACTTGTATGCTGCCCATCGTGAGTGCGGCCCCCAGCGAGCTCCAAGATCCGTGGAATCCATCTTGATGATCGACCATGGTCGAAGCCGTCCGCGACAACCCGAGGATATCGAATGAAATCAATCAACCATCTCGCCGTTCTGACTTCTCTCGCCGCAGCCGCGCTGCTCGCTGCCTGCGGAATCATGGGCAACAAAGCAGGCCACAAGGCAGTCGCTGTCCTCGAACCCACCAAGGGCAACACTGCCTCCGGCACCGTCACATTCCAGCAAAAGGACGGCAAAGTGCTGGTTATCGCCGACATCAAGGGCTTGAAGCCGAATGCGGAGCATGGTTTGCATGCTCATGAAAAGGGCGACTGCTCCAGCGGCGACGGCCTGAGCACCGCCGGCCATTTCAACCCCAACGGCAAGCCGCACGGTCCGCAAGATGCCGACCACCACGCCGGCGACATGCCCGCTCTCAAGTCCGACGCCAACGGCAACGCACAAGCCAGCTTCGAATTGAGCGGCGTGACGCTTGGCTCCGGCACTACTGACCTGGTCGGTCGCGGCCTCATCGTCCATGGCGGTGCCGACGACTACAAGACCCAGCCCACCGGCAACTCCGGTGCACGAATCGCCTGCGGCGTGATCAAGGCCGAGTGAGAGGCTGAGAGTATTTATGGGCTAGGCGCGTGGCAATGATGAAGCTTCCCAACCACGAACTGACGATGACGGTGCTCATGACGCCGGACATGGCGAACTTCACCGGCAACGTGCACGGCGGCACCATCCTCAAGCTGCTGGACCAGGCCGCCTACGCCTGCGCTAGCCGCTACTGCGGACGCTACGTTGTGACACTGTCCGTCGACCAGGTGATGTTCCGCCAGCCCATCCATGTCGGCGAATTGGTGACATTTCTGGCGAGCGTGAACTTCACCGGCAACACGTCCATGGAAATCGGCATCAAGGTCGTCGCCGAAAACATCCAGACCCAGACGCTTCGGCATGCCAACAGTTGCTTCTTCACCATGGTCGCGATGGATGAGAACCGCAAGGCGTCGCCGGTACCCCCACTCGTGCCGGTGACGCAAGACCAGAAGCGTCGTCACCAGGCGGCCACGGCGCGGCGCGAATTGCGTCAAGAGTTCGAGGCGCGACTGAAAGCGATGCGCATCGCACCCTGAACTGTGCGGTGGGCGCGCTTCGCTTTTCCCCACCCCGCAAATAGTCTGCATCCGGTTTGTCCCAGCTTGCGTAGAGACAGCACAGGTACCGCTTTGATCGTGGTGCCCGTCGTCGATGCCACTCAGAGGCTGAGAGTTTTTCGATCATGCCCGCTCATCACGCCAAAAGCCCCCTGCTCGTCGTTGCAAATGCTCGCCATAGCCAAGCTATGGCTGCGCTTT
>JAJKJU010000252.1 GCA_021153565.1 Rhizobacter sp. | reverse complement strand
TGATGCGGGTCGATGCTCAAGCGGTAAAGGGTTTCATCGCTGAGAATGCCTGAGGGGCCGCGCCCTCACCCCGGCCCTCTCCCGCAAGCGGGAGAGGGAGCAACACCGGCAGGACCGCCTAAGCTCTGCCAGAGCCTGGCTCGAGGACTGCACAGGACGAATCGCTCCCTCTCCCGCGTCCCGCAAGGGGAGAAACCGGGAGAGGGCGCAACACCCGCAGGACTGCGTAAGGTCTGCCAGAGCTTGGCTCGAGGACTGCACCGGGCGAATTGCTCCCTCTCCCGCTTGCGGGAGAGGGTTGGGGTGAGGGGCGGGCATTCCAAAACAAAGGCCCTTCGATGAAAGTAGTAGGTTTCAGCGTGATATTCCGGCTCTGGCAAACCACCCTTGTCGAGCAGATCATCAGTCGCCGGGCACGCCTGGTTCAAGGTGATGCGGGTCGATGCTCAGGTGGTAAAGGGTTTCATCGCTGAGAATGCCCGAGGGGCCGCGCCCTCACCCCAGCCCGCAAGCTGGAGAGGGAGTAACACCGGCAGGACCGCCTACTTTGCCAGAGCCTGGCTCGAGGACTGCACAGGACGAATTGCTCCCTCTCCCGCTTGCGGGAGATGGCTGGGGTGAGGGGTGGACATTCCAAACCAAGGTCTTTGGATGAAAGTAGTAGGTTTCAGCGGTTATTCCGGCTCCGGAAAAACCACCCTTGTCGAGCAGATCATCAGTCGGCTCAAGCTTGCCGGGCAACGCGTTTCAGTCGTCAAGCACGCTCATCACGATTTCGACATCGACCACGAGGGCAAGGATTCGTGGCGACATCGTCAGGCCGGCGCTTTCGAGGTGGTGGTGGCTTCCGATCGCCGGCTGGCCAAGATCCGCGAATATGAAGTGGAGTCGGAACCCACGGTGCACCAACTGATCGTCGAGCTCTACGACTGCGATTGGGTGCTGGTCGAAGGTTTCAAGCACGCCGACATCCTCAAAATTGAAGTCTGGCGCGCGGCGGCCAACAAACCGGCGCAATATCCGAACGACCCTTTCGTCGTCGCGATTTCAACCGACAGCCCCGATCAGTTGCCCCAACCCACAGCATTACCCCTTCTGGACCTCAACGACCCGGATGCCGTGGCACATTTCCTTCTTGGAAATCCCGAGCGCTATGAGTACCGATCACCCCTCTTCGACACCGGCGCGCCCGCCCATGCTGACGCTGGCGCAAGCGCTGGACCGGCTGATCGGCGCGACCCGGCCAATTAGCCGGGACGCAGCCGAAACTGTCTCCACCTTTGACGCGCTGGGTCGTATCCTTGCAGAGGACGTCCGATCCTCGCTCGATGTTCCTTCCGCCGATAACACGGCCATGGACGGCTATGCCATGCGCAGTGCCGACATCCCCGAAGCAGGCACGACCCTGCCGGTGAGTCAGCGCATTCCGGCAGGCATGCCGCCTGAGAGGCTTCAGGCCGGGACGGCGGCGCGCATCTTCACTGGCGCGCAGATCCCGCAAGGCGCCGATACCGTTGTGATGCAGGAGCAGTGCGAGGCGCTAGATGGGGCAGTGCGGGTCAATACCGTGCCGGCACCGGGTCAGTGGATTCGCCGCCGTGGTGAAGACGTTCAGAACGGGGCCACGGTACTTGCCAAGGGCGACCGCTTGACGGCGCAGGCGATGGGGCTCGCTGCATCGGTCGGTGCCGCCAAGCTCAAAGTGGCGCGTCGGCCCAAGGTCGCGCTGTTTTCGACCGGAGATGAACTCGTCATGCCCGGCGAGGCGTTGAAACCCGGTGCCATCTACAACTCCAACCGTTTTATGCTGCGCGGCCTGATCGAGTCCCTGGGCTGCGAATGCACCGACTTCGGCATCGTCCCGGACCGCCTCGATGCGACCCGCGACGCCTTGCGTCGTGCGTCCATGGGACAAGACCTGATCGTCACGAGCGGCGGCGTCTCGGTCGGCGAAGAAGACCACCTCAAGCCCGCCGTGCAGGCCGAAGGTCGGCTCGATCTCTGGCAGATTGCAATGAAACCCGGCAAGCCACTGGCATTCGGCGAGGTGGATCGCCCGGACGGCACGAGCGCATATTTCATCGGCCTGCCCGGCAACCCGGTGTCCAGCTTCGTCACCTTCCTGATGGCCGTGCGGCCGGTGATCATGCATCTGCAGGGTGCCAAGGTGCTGACGCCACGGGCGGTCAACCTGCGTGCTGATTTCGACTGGCCGCGACCCGACAAGCGCCAGGAATTTCTTCGGGTGAGGCTGAATGATCACGGTGGTCTAGACCTCTTTGCGAACCAGAGTTCAGGCGTGCTGACGTCCGTGGTGTGGGGTGACGGTGTTGTCGACAACCCGCCGGGCCAGGTCATTCAGCGAGGCGATGCGGTACGTTTCCTCGCGTTTTCAGAGTTCCTGCGATGAATACTGTGAACGTGCGCTATTTCGCTTCCATCCGCGAGGTGCTTGGAAGCGGCGAGAAGATCGATGTCCCTGACGAGGTAACCGTTGCCGCGCTGCGCGACATCCTCATCGGCAAGAGTCCCGCTCATGCCGCGGCGTTGGCGCGTGGCAAGGCCTTGCGCTGCGCGCTGAACCAAGCGCTCAGCGAAGAGTCGGCTTTGGTCGGGCAGGGCGCCGAGGTGGCGTTCTTTCCCCCCGTGACGGGCGGGTAAAGCCATGGGTCGCGCTCGGGTCACCATCCAGACGGAAGACTTCGACTTGGCAGCGGAAATTGCGGCGCTGCGTGCGCAAGACT
The DNA here is from genome assembly GCA_021153565.1 of Rhizobacter sp. Taxonomy (GTDB): domain Bacteria; phylum Pseudomonadota; class Gammaproteobacteria; order Burkholderiales; family Burkholderiaceae_C; genus Albitalea. Next base: position 19,182 of record JAJKJU010000252.1, on the reverse strand, counting down.
CGGCGGTTGGCGCCGTCGCCTCCTTCATCGGCACCGTGCGTGACCGCAACGAGGGCCTGGGCGTGAGCTCGATGGAGCTCGAGCACTATCCCGGCATGACTGAGAAGGCCATCGAAGCCATGGTCGACGACGCGCTGTTCCGCTTCAACATCCGCGGCGTGCGCGTCATCCACCGCGTTGGCATGCTCATGCCGCAAGACCAGATCGTGCTCGTCGCAGTCACGTCTGTGCACCGCGAGCAAGCCTTCCAGGCCTGCGAGTTCCTGATGGACTATCTCAAGACCCAGGCGCCGTTCTGGAAAAAGGAGCACACCCCTGAAGGCGCCCGCTGGGTCGATGCCCGCGTGAGCGACGACGACGCGCTCATGCGCTGGGGCCTGTCCAGCAGGAACGCCGCGGCATGATGCCCGCGGTGACGGTTTCACAGGTCCTTGCCGTGGCCGTGGGCGCGACCTTTGGCGCGTGGCTGCGCTGGCTGGCGGGCCTGTGGCTCAATGCGAAGTGGGCGGGCTTTCCGCTAGGCACCTTGTTGGTGAACTGTGTCGGCGGCTTGCTCATCGGTGGCTTGCTGCTGTGGTTCGAGCGCACGCCCAATGAGCTTATGCGGCTGCTGCTGGTCACGGGATTGTTGGGCGGGTTGACGACGTTTTCGTCTTATTCGGGTGAATCCTTGATCTTGATTCAGCGAGGTCACCTGGCTTTGGCCTTGGGGCACACGATGGCGCATGTCGTGGGGGCGCTGGCATGTGCGGCGCTTGGGTATCGAGTCGTCGCGCACCTGCTCGGGGTCGATTGATCAGGCAGCGTCTACCGCAATGCCGACGCACAGCAAATTCAACTGCAGCGCATCTTCCTCGGGCAGCTTGCCCGCACACAAGAGCGCGGCACGCTGAATGGCCCGCAGCCGGAACATCAATTCATCCTCGATTGCCTCGACCTCCGCCGAGTTCTGTGCCGCCACGGCGTGCGGGCTCCACAAGCCGCTCATGTTCCAACCGAGCTGCAGGCGCGACAGCAGGTGTTGCGCCAATTCAAGCGCTGCCTTGTACGACGGCGTCTGTGCCATTGTGAGAAGCGAACTCGCATTGCTCTGCGCGGCCTGCAGGGCATCGCCGAGCTTCGACAAGCGCATGTTGATCTCGTCGATGCTCAAGCTTGCCTGCAACACAGGTTGTGTGCGTGCCGCGTGTGACACGGGCCCCACCCAGCTCAGGTCATATTCGCCAGGTACCACGCGCAGGGCGACGCTCGCATGCGACAGGTGAGGGTGCTCCTTGCGCAGGGCACCCAGGGTTCCTTCCACCACCCCCAGCATGCGCCCGAGCGGCGACACCTGATCGCGTTGCAAGCAATGCGGGTAGCCCGATCCGTCGAGCTTTTCGTGATGCTCCGCGATGGCACGTGCCACTTCCGGTGGGTAGTTGGTGAGCTGCTCGATCAACAGCTTGCCGATGTGCGGGTGGACGACCAGTTGTTGATAGCTGCGGAAATCGAGCGCGCGATCGGAGTCGGCTTCGCCGAATCGCGGGTCGATGTACATCTCGCCCAAGTCGTGCAGCAGTCCGCACAGCATTGCCACGCGCAGCTCGCGCGTGCTGCCGCCATGCGATATGGCGAGCGCGCCGCACAAGGCCATGGCCTGCACCGCATGGTCAAAGGAGTCGGGGCGCGACGCCTGTCCAGCGGTGAGCAGCAGTTGCGCCACAGGATGGATGGGCAGGTGTACCGCAGCATGAACGATATCGTCGGCATGCGCTTGCAAGAGCGGTTTGAGTGGCGTGTCTTGTTCGAGCAGCTTTTCGACGGCGAGCAGCAAGCTGCGCGAACTGACACCGTTTTCCGCAATCAGGCAGCTTTCGAGCGGCTGGCGCAGCTGCCGGTCGAGCAGCTTGCGCTGCAAGGCCTGCGACACCGGCTGGTCACGCGCCCAGAGCTTGGTGCCGGAAATGTCGAAGATGTCGCGCGATGCAATGATCGACTTTGTCTGGCTGGCGTCGAGGATCGTTGCCAATGCATGCCGATTGGCAATCAGGAAGCCGGCTTGCGGCGGGGAGGAAGTCATGGCAGTTCTCCAGTGGCCCTGTCATCTGGATTTCGACAAGGCACTGGAGGACTCAAGGGCAGAACTGTGACAAGGCGTATACCGATTTCGCAGTCTGGGTGAATGCCTTGGCCGGGCTGGGGAACATCCCCTATCAATCGAAATCCCCGCCCCCACCACCTGTGTCGGAGCTCCCACCGCTGTCCCACCCGCCGCCATCTCCCGAACCGCCCACATCAATGCTCGGCGACGCATCGCCGCGGTCGAAGTCCTCGATCGGTGTGTAGCCGCCTGCGCCGCCGGTGCTTGCGCCACTGGTGTTCGCGTGCGCGCTGCCACTCATCAAGCTACCCAGCACGGCACCCGCCGCCAAGCCGCCCAATGCCGCTCCGGCGGTGCCGAGACCCGATCCTGAATTGCGCACCCCCATTCCCATTCCCATGCCTTGGTTGCCCATGTTGGCGTTGCGCATGCGCTGCAGTTCCAGCTCGCGTTCCGCCTCGATCTCGCTTGGCCTACGCTCGCCGCGTACCTCGGCGGCGATGTCGCGAACGCGGCGCAGCAAATCGACCGATTGCGTCAGGTCGCTGCGATTCGCCATCGTTGCCAGGTGAGCCGACACATCGCCCTGCGCACGAACAACGCGGTCGGACAAGGCAAGGCGCTGCTCCATGCTCAAGTCAGTGCGGAAGTCGATCGATTTCCCAGCATCGCGCAGGTCATTCAACGCTTCCTCGAGTTTGGCCTTGATGGCGGCGCGTTCCCCCGTCAGCCCGCGGTTCCTGGCCGTCCGCACGGCCCAGAAGATGAAACCCACGAGCGCTATCAGGCCCGCCCACATCCAGAAGTTCGACCCCGATTTCTGCGGCGGTGCAGGCGAGTCGTAGCTGACGGCCGGCGCACGCTCGATCGGTGCAGGCAAGGCCTGGTGCGGCGCGACAGGCTCGCTGCGCACCGCTGGAGCGCCTGTTGGCGTCAACGCCCGCTCCAGCTTAGCGAGACTTGCCTTGTCTGACGCGAATGCAAGTTTTGGGTCTAGGTCCTTCGCCGCCGACAGATGCTGACGCGCGTCCTTGAGCTGTCCTTCGCGGTACTTGACCTGCGCCTGCCAGTAGTGGGCCAGCGCGTTGTCGGGATGCTTGCTCAGTACGTCCGTGAGCCTCGTGTCCGCCTGCGACCAGCGGCCGGCCTGCATGTCGGCCTGGATGTCTTCTTTTGCGCCGGCCTGAGCCGACACGGCGGCGAGGGCGACCAATGCGCCGCATAGAAATCGAGTGAGTGATGTTGGCATGCTGCCTCCTTTGTGGCAGTGGTGAATGGCGCCAAGCGTACCCCATTGATGTGAACGCACACCGAGGCAGAATTGCGGCGGATGGAACTTCCGATATGGTGGTGAAACGACGGTTGCGCAATGCCCCGGCCTGGAATGTTGAGCCTGAGAGGCTGAGAGTATTTCGAACAGAGATGCACCGCATCTGCCACCGCAAGATCCACGCGACCTTCTCTGAGAAGGAATTGGCGCGGGAGTTCCACACTTGGCAGGCGCTGCGCGAACATCCCGTCATCGCTGATTTCGTCAAGTGGGTCGCGGGCAAGCCGCCAGAGTTCTATCGCCGTAATGCGCGGGCGGCCTGCAAGGGCTGACGAATTGGGCGAACACGCAGTCGTTCGCTCTTCTCTCCACTTGCCATTCCAAGACGTTCAAATCCCCGGCTCGGTGTAGGCTCTAGTGCGTTTGCACTTCTTGAAAGAAGGGTTCGAGCGTGAGCAGCGTTCATACGGATGACTTCAAGGGCCGCACCGCCGTCGTCACCGGCGCAGCTTCGGGCATTGGCCTTGCCTTGTCGCGTGCCTTGCTCAATGGCGGCGTGAACGTGCTGATGGCGGACAGCAACAGCATCGCCCTGGCCTGTGCCGTCGAGAGCCTGTCTGTCCATGCCGCGCAAGTGCAGCACGCTGCGGTTGATGTCACGGACGCGGAAGCCGTGCAACTGCTCGTGGACTTCGCCGAGGCCCGACTGTCTCGAGTCGACTTCCTGTTCAACAACGCGGGCATCTCCGGCGTTCCTTCAGTCGTCGATGCCTCGCTCGATGACTGGAGACGCATCGTCGACGTCAACCTTTGGGGCGTGATCAACGGGATCCACGCCGTGCTGCCGCTGATGCGCCGGCAAGGCGGTGGGCACATCGTCAACATTGCGTCGATCGCGGGCCTGCTTCCGTCGCCAAGCAACGTGCTCTACACGACGACAAAGTTCGCCGTCGTCGGCCTGTCCGAGAGCCTGCGGCACGACCTTGCCGCCGACGGCATTGCCGTGAGCGTCGCCTGCCCTGGCGCTGTGGCGACGAACATCTGGGGCGCCAAGGAGATTCCGCGCGATGCCATCTCGGCGGAACAAGCCGCCGACGAAATCCTGCGCGGCGTGGCCCGCAAGCAAGGCATCATCGTCTTCCCGGGCCGCATGCGCCGAGGCTGGTTGATGCAACGCTGGTTCCCTCGAAAGATGGATCGGATCCTTGCCAAGATGGCCCGGCCGCGGGCGCAGGTACGCTGATCGCAACCACAGGTGCCCTTCATGGATACATGAAGCGCACTTGCCAATCGCAGGGGCCGGGCCACATCGTGTAGCCGGCCTTGGAAAAAATGATCAGTTCGTCGCGATGTGCCTTGAGCCTCTGAGCCTCAAAACACCCAGAGGTCGTTCTTCGGAATCTCCAGCCACTGTTCGCCCGTCGACAAGGACTCGCGGCCGTACGCACGCAAGCGCATCTCCCCCAGATGGAACAGGTACTCCCACTTGTCCCCAAGGTACATCGACGTCACGAGCGGCAGCTTCACGCGGTTCTCGCCCGGCCCTTCGGCCACGCGCACGCGCTCCAGCCGGATCATCGCGGTCGCCTTTGATCCGCTCGCCTTCGCCCCACCACGCGATTCGCCCCAGAGGCTCCATCCCGGTCCGGCCAGCAGCGTCGCGCCATTGCGCACTTCGCTTACCGTGCCTTCGATCTTGTTGTTGCTGCCCATGAAGTCCGCGGCGAACAAGGTCTGCGGGCGACCGTACATCTCTTCCGGCGTGCCTTGCTGTTCGATCACGCCGTTGTTGAGCAAGAGGATGCGATCGGACATGGCCATCGCTTCGTTCTGGTCGTGCGTGACGACGAGCGCCGACAACTGCATCTTCAGGATCAACTCTCGCAGCCATGCCCGTGCCTCCTCGCGCAGCTTCGCGTCGAGGTTGGACAGCGGTTCGTCCATCAGAATGACCGGCGGGTTGTAGACCAGCGCTCGCGCGATCGCGACGCGCTGCTGCTGCCCGCCCGAGAGCTGATGCGGTAACCGGTCGCCCAGGTGCCCGAGGCCCAGGTTCTGCAGCGCGTTATCCACCCGCTGCTTGATCTCGCCGGAAGGCACGCTGCGCAGTTTCAAGCCATACGCCACGTTGTCGAACACCGTCTTGTGCGGCCACAGCGCGTACGACTGGAACACGAGGCCCAGGTTGCGCTTCTCGGCAGCCACCTCGAAGTTCTTGCTGCCGTCGAACACGGGCTTGTCTTCGATCTGAATGACGCCTCGAAGAGGGACTTCCAGGCCCGCGACGGCGCGCAAGAGGGTCGTCTTGCCGCTGCCCGAGGGCCCCAGCAGCGAGACCACTTCGCCTTGCTGTAGCGCCATCGAGACGCCCTTGAGGATGGCGTTGTCGCCATAGGAGAGATGCAGGTCTTGAACGGCCAGCTTAGTCATGAAGATTCACTCCGAATCGCAGCGCGATGGTGAGGCCGGCGGCCACAAGAACAACGTTGATGAGGGACAGTGCGGCGACCATGTCTGCGCCGCCGGTAGACCACAGCGAGACGAGCAGGGAGCCGATCACTTCCGTGCCCGGACCGAGCAGGTAGACACCCGTCGAGTATTCGCGCTCGAAGATCATGAACACGAGCAGCCAGCTCGCGAGCAGGCCGAAGCGGATCAGCGGCAGCGTGACGTGCCGATTGACTTGGCCGCGCGTGGCGCCCACGCTGCGTGCAGCTTCTTCCAGCTCTGGGCCGACTTGCAGCAGCGAGCTCGACACGAGCCTCATGCCGTAGGCGAGCCACACAACGGTGTAGGCGAGCCACACGCTGAAGATGGTGCCGCGCAGTGGAGCCAGCGGCGGAAAGAACAAGAAGACCCACAAGAATGCCAGACCGGCCAGCAACCCCGGCACCGCGCGTGGCACGAGGACGAGGTAGTCGACGAATCTCGCCCAGCCGTCGTTGCGGCGATGTGTGGTGAGACCTACAGCGGTGTAGCACGCCACCGCCAGGGCCCCGCCCACGACGCCAATCAACACCGTGTTCACAATGCCCCGAACCAGCGTCGGCTGTTCGAACACCGTGCGGAAATGATCAAGGGTGAGCACTTCGGACAGTTTGATGCCTTCGCCCCACTGGCTCACGAAAGCACGCAAGGCAATGCCTGACAGCGGAACGATGATCGTGAGAAAGAGCCAAAGCGCAACGATGGCAGCTGCCACCCAGCGCCATTGGCCCAGTGGCAGCGGGCGTTGACGCCCAGCCTTGCCCTTGACCGTGACGTACTTGCCGGCGTTCTTCAGAAGATGCCGCTGCAGCATGACAAGTGGAAAAGTCACCGCGACGATGCAAACCGCCACCGCCGCCATCAGGTGGTACGAGGGCGTGCCCAGCTTGTTGGTGAGCTTGTAGAGATAGGTCGCGAGCACCAGGTGGCCTTCTGGATCGCCCAGCACCAAGGGCAAGCCGAAGATTTCGAATCCGAGGAAGAAAACGAGCACCCCGGAGTACAGCAACGACGGCGTCACCATGGGCAGGCTCACGTCGCGAGCCACCTGAAAGGGCGATGAGCCCGTCATGCGCGCCGCTTCCTCGACGTCCGAGCCGAGGCTCTTCAGCGCCGAAGATGAATACAAATACACGTGCGGCACATGCGTCAGCCCCGCGATGATCGCGATGCTGGTGAGGGAATACACGTTCCATGGCACGCCGCCAAGAATCTGCTTTGCCCACACCGAATAGAAGCCCACCGGCCCGGCCGACACGACGTAGCCAAAGGCCAGCACCATGGGCGACACGAACACCGGAATCAGCAACAGAGGTTCGATCCACCGTCGACCCGGCAAGTCCGTGCGAACCATCAGGAATGCGAGGATGCCGCCGAGCGGCACGGCGATGAGCACCATGCCGCCGGCAATGACCAGCGAGTTCTTGAACGAGTCCCAGAAGTCCGAGTCCGCAAAGATGAACTCGAACGCGCCGGCCCCGATGGTCTTGTTGGGCATGAAGAATGGGGCATTCAACATGCTTTGATAGAAGATCAGCCCCAGCGGAAGGAACACCGCGAGCGCGGTCAGCCCAATGACGCTGACACGTGGCAGCGAGGCCCGCATTTACTTGCTTCCCTTGATGGCCTGTTGCCAGTGCTTCAGGAATTCCAATCGCTTGGTCTGGTCCAGGAAGCTCAGCAGCTCAGGGCCGACGGGAATCGGCTTGAGCGTTGCGCCCAGCGTCTTCGTGAGCCCTGCGAGCGTCTGGTCGCCTTCCACGTCGGCGCGGATCGACCCCAGCTCAGCCTGGTTGGCGACGATGGTCTGGCCGCGCTTGGACAAGATGTAGTCGACCCACAGCTTGGCTGCGTTGGGGTTCTTCGCGCCCTTTGAAGCGAACATCACGCGCGACATCACGAGTGTGTAGTCCTTGGGATAGACGACGCCGATGCTCGGGTCTTTCTTTGCGCGCAGCAATGCGTACGAGCTGAAGATGTTGAAGCCCAGCACGTTCTCGCCGGAGCTGATACGTTCCATCATCGTCCCCGAACTCGACTGGAAGCGCGGGCCGGCGGCACCCAATGCCTTGACGAAATCCCAGAAGGCGGGGTTGTGCTTGCTGTCTTGCGTGATGAGCATGAAGCCCACGCCCGACTTCTCAATGTCATAGGTGGTGACCTTGCCCTTGACCTTCTCGGCCTTCTGCGTGAACACGCGCATCATGTCTGCGTGGCTTTGCGGAATCTCGTCGCCGCTCAACAGGCGCTTGTTGTAGACGATGGCGATCGGCTCGTAGGTCGTACCGAAGGCTTCGTTCTTCCACACCGCCCAGTTCGGCACGTGCGGCAGTTCGGGCGATGCATAGGCGAGGGCGCTCCCATCGTTCACGAGCTTGATCTGCAAGTCCATCGACGAGCTCCACAGCACGTCGGCGGAGCCGCCGCCGGCTGCGCGTTCGCTGATGAAGCGGTTGTACAGCTCGGTGGAATTCATGTCGTTGTATTCGACCGAGATGCCGGGATAGAGCGACTGGAAGTCCTTGATCAGTGGGTTGGCGGAAGCGGTGTCGGTGGTGCTGTAGATCACCACCTTGCCTTCCTTCTTTGCTGCAGCAATGGTGTCGGCGTAATTGGCGGGGTAGCCCGCGGGAACTTGCGCCTGGGCCAGGAGCGGAGCGGAGATCACGAGGGTGAGCAGCGAGCCCAGCATTGCTTTTCGGATGTGTTTCATTTGCGTCTTCCTTGTGAGCGTCAAGTGACGGTGCTGGGCGCTTTCTGGCCCTGTGCTGGATCAGATCAGAAACGCAAGCTCATGCCAACGCCCAGCCCAGGGCAGGGTCAAGGACATAGCCCAACGATTTGGTTCTGAGAGGCTGAGAGTATTTCGACCCCTGCTCGTCGTCGCAAATGCTCGCCATAGCTCGGCTCTAGTGCAGTGTTCCGCATGGCGTGGAACACTGCACTTGATTAGGGAAAGCCCGTAAAGGTTTGCGTACGCCCCGGGCGGCGTGGGATTGTCCGCGGCAGTCGTGTTTTTGAAGTTGGTTGACGCAAGAGTGACTCGGCGCCCGCGCTACAGTTCCTTCATGTCTCGCCCGCTCATTGCCCTTGACGCCGACGGTGTCCTCGTGGACTTTCATGTCGGCTATGCGAATGCATGGCACAGGGCCTTCGGAGAAATGCCACACGAGCGCGATCCGCTCGCGTATTGGCCCTTCGACCGGTGGGACGTCGATCGACTCTCGGGCAAACGACTGGCGCATTTTCGCGATCACTTCGACACGCACTTCTGGTCCTCCCTGCCGGCCATCGATGGCGCGGTCGATGCGTGCCATCGCCTACACGATGCCGGCTTCGATTTGATCTGCGTGTCGGCCCTGGAGGCGCATCACCAGAGTTCGCGGCTTGCCAATTTGCGAAAGCTCGAGTTTCCGATCGAGCGTGTCATTGCCACCGGCAACGCCCCTGGTGAACGAAGCCCGAAGGCCGATGCGATCGTCGAACTTTCGCCCGTGGCCTTCGTCGATGACTATCTCCCCTACATGCGCGGCGTGCCCGAGCAGGTGCATCTGGCGCTGGTGCTTCGCGCGCCCAATGGCAGCCCGAACGAAGGTGCGGACTTGAAACTCGCCAAGTCGATCCATCAAGATCTGCGCGACTTCGCGGATCACTGGCTGTCGCGCACATGAATCGGCATTTCGATCTCTTTGGTGACTTGCACTTGATCCCCAATGCTTTCGTGGCCCACCACGATCAACGCGCCTGACGTCTCTTTCGACACTTCCGACGCTGCCGGAAGTCCCGCGGAGCGCGTGTCAATGAGTTGGGCTGTCGAGGTTGGTACCAATCTTTCGTGCGGCGTACCCCCTAGTTTCAAGGCGGTCCACGCGCCGCGTGGCTGGCATCATGCCGAGCTTCGAAACTTTTTCTCCGTGGCACATGAAGCAACTCACCGTGATGGCCTTGGCTTTGTCGTGCCTGACGCTTGCATCGTGCGGGAAGAAGGCTGCCGAGGCTCCTTCTGCTCCTGCGGTCGCAGCTCCGACCCCGACCCCGGCCCCGACCCCGGCCCCGGCCCCCACTCCTGCCGCCAAGGCTCAAAACACCGAAGGCCAGGAGGAGCTTGCGAGAAAGCAGGCCCTGATGGAATACGCCACGATGGAGGACAAATACCTGAATGATCCGCGTGCGCAGTGGGCAACAGGAGGGCAGGCGAGTTCGAGTTACGTTGACGGCGATGGGAAAACGTCGGACACCTACTCCCCCAAGAGCGCCGCCGGCCCCGTCGATGGAAATTATTGGTCGAATAGTCATTCCGACCTCGGATTCGACTGGTTGGAGATGGCGTTTGCCAAGCCTGTCTCGGCCACCGAAGTGCGTATCGTGTTCCTGGGCGGCAAGGGCGCCGAGGCTGTGAACAAACTGGAGCTGCAAGACACCGACGGTAAATGGAACACCGTCTGGTCGGGCATCTCGGACGTGAAGCGTGACGAGCGCGGCGGCCGCACGTGGTTCGTCCGAACCTTTGAAAAGACAGCCTACAAGGTCAAGGCGGTCAAGTTCACGATCGCGAACAACGTCCAACACGGCTATAAGGAAGTGGACGCGGTGCAGTTGGTCGGCGATTGAGGAATGCGTTGACTGAGAGGCAGGCAAAAAAAGAGAGACAGGGCAAACCTGTCTCTCTTTGTCAGTTCGGGCCACTGTGGCGCCGAAATATTTACTTGCCGGTGGCGGTCTTCATGTCGGCCTTGGCGTCGGCCTTGACGGCTTCGGTCGTGGCCTTGGCATCTGCCTTGTCGGCGGCGGCTTCGACCTTGACCTTATCAGACTTGGCATTGGCCTTCACCATCTTCTTGGTGGCCTTTTCGTCGGCCTTGGCATCGACCTTGTCGGCCTTGGCTTCAGCCTTCATTTTGTCTTCGGAGTCTGCCGTGGCGACCTTTGCGTGAGCCTTGGCCTTCTTCTTGGCAGCATCTGCCTTTGCATCAGCCTTGGCTTCGCTGGCTTTGGCATCGGCCTTGGCGACCTTGGCATCGGCCTTCGCGTCGACCTTGGCTTCAGCTGCTGCCGCCTTGGCAACATTCTTCTCGGCCTTGGCTTCGGCCTTCATTGCGGCGGGTGCAGAAGCCGCGGGAGCGGCGGTCTGAGCAATAGCCACGGATGCGAAGAAGCTGGCGATCAGGGTTGCGAGCAGTTTGTTCATCAGGTGCGTCCTACAGAAGTTAAGGAAGGGCCGGACCGAAGTGATCGGGCGTGACTCAACAACGCCATCTTTCCTTGCCCGTTGACCGGATTGGTAATGGCCCTACAAGACATGGGTCTTCGAATGCAACGCCCCATTCCGTCAGGCACACGAGTTGCCTGAGAAACATGGGCCCGTGCGAGTGAATCGTTTTGCACGGACCATTTTCAACATGACAAGGAGAGCTGATATGGCCAGCTACGGTAAGAAAGCATCGGAGAAAGTCGAACGCGCCATGCACGAGCGCAAGCGCGGCGAACTCAAGAGCGGTTCAGGCCAAACGGTGAAGAGCCGCGCGCAGGCGGTTGCCATCGGGCTGTCGGAGGCGCGCAAGGCCGGCGGAAAAGTGCCTGCGAAAGCGAAGAGTTCGGCGAAGAAGTCCGAGCGTAGCAGTTAAGGACATCGCCCAAATTGGGAAATTGTCCCGGGTTGCGCCCGCGCGACCACGGCTCGCATTCACGCGTATTTCAACTCGCTCGCCTTGCCGCCGAACACGCGGTAGGCGAGCACGGTATAGGCCGCGATCGCCGGCACTGAGATCGCCACCCCGATCAAGATCACCTTGAGCGCCGCGGGGCTGCTCGCGGCCTGCCAAATCGTCATGCGGTCCATCACAACGTAGGGGTACAGGCTGTAGGCGAGGCCGGTGAAGCCGAGCATGAAGACCGTGACGATCAGTGCAAAGGGCAGCCAGCACAGCTTGCCGAGCACGCGGTGCGAGTTGAGCATGCCTCGCGTTGCGAGCAAGGCGGTGATGGTCATCAAGGGAATTGGGAAGAGCGCGATGAACGCGGGCATCGAGAACCAGCGACCGCGCACGGTCGGGCTCACGATGGGCGTGATGATCGAGATGAGTCCCATGCCGACGACGACTGGCAGCCACGCTTGCTTGGCCCATGCGACCGCAAGCTTCTGCAATTCGCCTTCGGTTTTCAGAATGAGCCAGCAGGCGCCGAGCAGCACATAGGCCGCGGGCAATGCGAGGGCGATGGCTGCGGCAAACACCTGGTACTGCCAACCGGCTTGCAAGCCGGTGATGTAGTGCCCGAGCATCCAACCCTGCGCCGCGGCCGTCACCCCCGAGCCGATGAAGAACACACGGTTCCACATGTCCTTGTGGCTGTCATGCGCCTTCACTCGGAAGTCGAAGGCGACACCGCGCAGGACGAGGCCGATGAGCATGAAGGCCACAGGCAGGTACAGCGCGGTCAGGACCACACCGTGCGCCTTCGGAAATGCGATGAGCAAGATGCCCACCCCCAGCACGAGCCAGGTTTCGTTTGCGTCCCAGAAAGGGCCGATGGTGGCGATCATCATGTCCTTCTGCGCGTCGTTGCCACGCGGCAGCAAGAGCCCGACGCCGAGGTCATAACCGTCGAGCACGACGTAGGTCAACATGGCGAGGCCCATCACGGCCATGAAGATCAGCGGCAGCATGTCGTCGAAGCTCATGTCGTCCTCCCGGCGGCAGCTGCCGCTACCGCGCTGCCGCTTTGCGGCGCCTGCGGTGTCTCATCGACTGGCTTCTCGGCCATGTACTTGATGACGCTCACATAGGCGACGATGAGCGCCAGGTACAGCGTGACATAGAGCGCGAAGGTGGAGACGATCATCTCCGATGGAACTTTCGATGCGACATCCGCGGTGCGCAGCAGGCCGTAGACGATAAAGGGCTGGCGACCGATCTCGGTCACGTACCAGCCCGCCAGCGTGGCAAGCCAGCCAGAGAATGTCATGGCCGTGAGAACCCACAACAGCGGGCGCGGCAAGCTCTCGGCCCCCCATCGGCGCCGCCAGTACAGGAGCAGGCCCACCCAGCTCGATGCCAGCATCAACAGGCCCACGCCGACCATGATGCGAAAGCCGAAGAAGAGCGGCGCGACCGGCGGATGCACGCCTTTGAAGTCGTTGAGCCCCTTGATCTCACCGTCGGGATCGTGCGCGAGGATGAGGCTTGCGCCGCGCGGAATGCCGACCACGAAGCGGTTGGTCCGCTGCGTTTCGTCGGGCCACGCGAAAAGCAGCAGCGGCGCGCCTTTTTCGGTGTCCCACACGGCTTCCATCGCGGCGATCTTCTGCGGTTGATGGTGCAGCGTGTTCAAGCCATGCTGGTCGCCGACGAACACCTGCACCGGCACGATCACTGCGGCCAGCGTCAGCGCCACGCGAAGCACCAAGCCGGTCGATGCATTGCGCTTTCCGCGCAGCAGTTGCCATGCACTCACACCGGCGAGGAAGAAGGCCACGGTGAGCGTCGAGGCGAGCAGCATGTGCGTGAGCCGGAACGGGAAGGACGGGTTGGACAGTATTTCCAGCCAGCTCGTCACATGGAACACGCCGTCGCGAATTTCATAGCCCACCGGGGTCTGCATCCACGAGTCGAGGCACAAGATCCAGAAGGCGCTGATGGTGGTGCCCAGGGCCACCAGAAAGGTGGCGGTGAAGTGCAGCTTCTCGCTCACGCGGCCGTGGCCGAACAACATGATCCCGAGAAAGCTTGCTTCGAGGAAGAAGGCGGTCAACACCTCATACCCGAGCAGAGGCCCTGCGATATTGCCCACGTGCTCCATATAGCCCGGCCAGTTGGTGCCGAACTGAAAGCTCATGGTGATGCCGCTGACGACGCCGAGCGCGAAGCTCAGTGCGAACACCTTGGTCCAGAAGCGGTAGGCCACAAGCCACGCCGTATTCTCCGTCCTGAGCCAGCGGAAGCGGAAGAAGAGCAACATCCACCCCAGCGCGATGCTGATCGTCGGAAAGAGGATGTGAAAACTCATGTTGGCCGCAAATTGGGCGCGGGCGAGCAGAACGGGGTCCATGTCGCTTGAGTCCTTTAGGATCTGGCTCGATATAACACTTCGATACCTCAGGGCAGGGTATGCCTGTGGCGTATCGAAGCCTCAACCCTCGGTGGAGGGCATGCAGGCGGCTTGGCTTTGCGAGATCAACTCGGGCAAGCGCTGCGCCTGCCAGCCCATCTTCATGAGCTGCGCGACGGTGTCATGTCCTGGGAGGAGCCGCTACACCCGCGCCCAGAACACGGCAAACCAGCCATCTGCCGATGTCCAGCATTGGTTCGATTGAAACCCGGCGCGACCAAGCAAAGCTGCAAACGAATCCACCGTGTACTTGCAAGAGATCTCTGTATGAATCCGCTCGCCTTCGCGAAACCACCGTCGCCCATTCGGCCAGCGCACGTCGACTTCTCGCCGCGCCTCCAGGTGCATCTCGATGCGCGAAGCCCCTTCATTGAAGAGTGCGACATGCCGCCATTGCCTCGGATCGAAATCAGTCCCCACGCTGCGATTCAGGTTGCGCAGCAAGTTGAGATTGAACGCCGCGGTGACACCCAGAGCGTCGTCGTAGGCGGCTTCGAGCACGGCCTTCGGCTTGACGAGATCGACGCCGATCAACAATCCGCCGCCATGTACCTGCGCACGAATGCCCGCGAGAAATGTCGCCGCCTCGTCCGGCGTGAAGTTGCCGATGCTCGACCCGGGGTAGAAGAACACCGTCCGGTCTTCCTGCGACAAAACACCTGACGGCAAGGTCGGCGAGTGCGAGAAGTCCATGCCCACGCCCACGACGTCCAGCGCGTGATGCTCCTTTTGCAAGCGGCGAAGCGCGTCTCGCAAATAGTCGGCGGAAATGTCGACGGCAACATACCGCGCAGGGTCGAGCAAGGGCAGCAGGCTGGCGGCCTTCGCGCAGTTGCCGGCGCCCAGGTCGATGAAGGTCGATCTGCCGCCGATCTGCTGGGCCATCTCGGCCCCATGGGCTGCGAAGATGGCCGCTTCGGTTCGCGTCGGGTAGTACTCCGGCAGCTCCGTGATCGCATCGAAAAGATGCGAGCCGAGCCGGTCGTAGAAGTACTTGGGCGATGCATCGGCGGGCGTGCGCATCAGGCCGGCGATGGCAGCCGAGCGTTCGTCGTGTGAATCGCTTTGATGCGTCTGGATGAATCGGGGCTTTCGTCTTGTCATCATTGCCTCGTCAGGTTTTTCGGGGCATCTTGCCCTGGAGGGGTAGCCCTGTCGATGACAGGGATGCAACCAGACATAATTCCGCCACCTCGACCGTCGGTTTTTCCTCCATGCGTCCCATGCAGATCGGTTTCTCGATCAACGAAATCCTCTTCCTCATTTCGCTCGTCACCGGGCTGTGCTGGGTGGCGTGGCGCGCCAAGCTGCGCACCATGAGCGAGCCTCCGTCCAAGAAGCCGCTGTGGGTCAGTTTCGGCTCCGAGCTCTTCATCGTCGTGGCACTGATGTTCACCTGCCGCATCGCGCTGGCCGACTGGCCCAAAGTGCCGTCGGGCTCGATGGAGCCGACCTTGCGCGTGGGCGACTACCTGCTCGTCAACCATCTTGCCTACGGACCGCGGCTGCCCTTTACCAACACGGCCATCGAGATGGGCAAGCCGCAGCGCGGTGACGTGGTGGTGTTCCGCTTTCCGCTGGACGTGTCGCAGTTCTACGTGAAGCGGCTGGTCGGGATGCCGGGTGATCGGGTGCAGTTCAAGGATGGCGTGGTGAGCATCAACGGCGCGCCCTTCGATGCACAGGACGTTGGCGATGGCACGGCACCGGAAGATTTCAACCAACTGCTGGTGCGCGAAACGGTTGGGGGAAATACCCACATCCTCAAGATCAACCCGCTGTGGCGGGGGCGTCATCAGCTTCACCTTGAGGTTCCGGAGCTCGCCGCCAACTGCAAGACCGAACGCGACGGTCAGTGGGAATGCGTGGTGCCCGAAGGCGAATACATGATGCTCGGCGACAACCGCGACAACTCATCTGACTCGCGCGTGTGGGGCTTTCTGCCGCACGAGCAGATCTATGGCAAGGCGGTGCGGGTTCTTATCAACTTCTCAGACTTGAAGCGCGCATGGACAGCACTGTGAGTGCCCCGCAGGACCTCGCCGGCCGTCACATCGTACTGGGGCTTACTGGCGGTATCGCGTGCTACAAGGCGGCCGATCTGGCGCGTGAACTCGTCAAAGCGGGTGCGACGGTGCAAGTCGTGATGACGGCAGCCGCTGAGCAGTTCATCACCCCGGTGACGATGCAGGCCCTGTCCAATCGAAACGTCTACGCCAGCCAGTGGGACGCGCGCGAGCCCAACAGCATGGCGCACATCAACCTCACGCGCGAGGCGGATGCCGTGCTGGTGGCGCCGGCGAGTGCTGATTTCATGGCCAAGCTCGTGCACGGTGCCGCGGATGATCTGCTGAGCCTCTTGTGCCTCGCTCGGCCCATCGAGCGCTGCCCGCTGCTGGTGGCACCCGCGATGAATCGCGAAATGTGGGCGCATCCGGCCACGCAGCGCAACATGGCGCAATTGCGCACTGACGGCACGACCATCCTCGGCCCCGCGGCCGGCGACCAGGCTTGCGGCGAGATCGGCGATGGGCGCATGCTCGAAGCGGAAGAGTTGTGCGCGGAGATGATTGCCTTCTTCCAGCCCAAATCGCTGCTCGGAAAGCGCATGCTGATCACGGCTGGGCCGACCTTCGAGCCCATCGACCCGGTGCGCGGCATCACCAATCTTTCCAGCGGGAAGATGGGATTCGCGATCGCCCGTGCCGCGATGGAAGCGGGTGCGGACGTGACCCTGATCGCCGGGCCGGTGCATCTGCCCACGCCTCGCGGCGTGCGGCGCATCGATGTGAAAACGGCTCAGCAGATGCACGATGCCGTCTTGCCGGCTGCGGCACAGCACGATGTATTCGTCGCGACGGCCGCGGTGGCTGACTGGCGGCCTGCATCTCTGTCTGAGCAGAAGATCAAGAAGAACGGCAACAAGGTGGCGCCGACCTTCGAGCTGACTGAAAACCCCGACATCCTTGCCGCGGTGGCGCGCATGCCTGACAGACCCTACTGCGTTGGCTTCGCCGCGGAGAGTCACGACTTGCTCAAGCACGCCAAGGAAAAGCTAGAGCGCAAGAATGTGCCGCTGATTGTCGGCAACCTCGGACCTGCCACTTTCGGGCGGGACGATAACGCGCTGATGCTGGTGGATGCAAATGGGCATCGGGCGTTGCCACCAGCGGACAAGCTGACACTGGCGCGGCAGCTGGTGGCGGAAATTGCGTCGCGCCTCGGCAAGCTTTCCGCATGACTCTGCGGGAAGCCGTGTTTCTTCAACCTTGAGTTGCCCCTACCCAGCCCTATCCCCTAAGGTTCCCTATGGGGAGGGTGACAAACGAACTCCTATGCAATTGAATGAGATTGACGTCAAGATCCTCGATGCCCGCATGGCCGACCAGATGCCGGCTTATGCGACACCCGGCAGCGCCGGCCTCGACCTGCGTGCCTGCCTGGACAGGGCATTGGTCCTCGAACCTGGCCAATCGCAGCTCATCCCGACCGGTTTGTCCATCCACATCGGCGACCCAGGTCTCGCGGCCATGATCCTTCCGCGCTCCGGCCTCGGGCACAAACATGGCATCGTGCTCGGGAATCTGGTGGGCCTGATCGACTCCGATTACCAGGGGCCGTTGATGGTGAGCTGTTGGAATCGCGGCGCGACGGCTTTCACCGTGCAACCGATGGAACGAATTGCGCAACTTGTCATCGTTCCGGTCGTGCAGGCGGCTTTTCGGGTGGTGACCGAGTTCGGCGCTTCCGAGCGCGGCGAGGGCGGATTCGGTTCGACGGGCAAGCATTGAGGAGTCTTTCTCCTCGTGCTCTCGACCCCACAAGCCCTTCGATCGCGAAGCGACCCTGTCCTGAGGTATCGAAGGATCAGGGCGAACGGGTATTGGTGGGAGAGCGACAAACAAGGCTCAGCCTCCCAGCCGATCAAAGGCCTGTCCTGTCAGTAGTTCATTCGGCGGTCCGGATATCGCGATGCGGCTGAAGAATCGTCAACCCCGAGGTGAATCCGAGAATTCAACGCTGCGGCATTTCGGCATTTCAGGAAAAAGAATCGGCCAGTCCGGCTATCGCATAAGCCTTGTCTCTGATGTCGCCGAGGCCGATGGCAGCGGCGACGAGGCGCTCGCGCTGACCCTCGTTCAGATGGGCCACTTGCGCGCCCAGCGCGGCTATCGGGTCGGCCTCGCCTAAGCTTTGGAAGCGGACAAGAGGCGTTCTTGCTGTTGATGCTGCGGATTTAAGAGTCCGAGCATGGGTGCATACGCCTCAACACGCTCTGCGGTGCGCTGGCTTCTGCTGGCCCAGGCCGGTGAGCCTGCGAAGCAGGCATGGTGTAACGAAGCCGGTCCCGCCAGCCTGTGCCTCCTCTGCCGCGTCGGCGATATCTACCTGCTCGACTGCTCGACCGCTTCCGTGAACGTGCAAGCCACCTCGGTTTGGAATGCGACACTCTCGAAGACCCTGGCGTACACGCGGTCGATGTTGTTGTGCATGGCCTGCTCCAGTACGCCGCCGGGCGCGAGATCTTCACCGCGAGCTATGTGGCAGTCACGGACCAAACGTTCCATGGCTTTCATCCGGCGACCCAGTAGTCGGTATTTGGGGAAGGAGTCGACTTCATGCACCAAACCCCGTAGAGCGCGAGACGTCTCCGACAGGGCGATCAGATTACGGGCCTGCGAAGGTGCGTCGCTCGGCAAGCGCTTCAGGATCTCCTTGTGGATATCCCGGGGGAGCATGTCGAAAGTTGTTGTTACTCGTGGCGCGATGCTGCCCGAAGACGATGCCCTCGCTATCAATGCGGGCGGCCCGGAAAGGCCGCTCTCTCGGGCGGGTCGTGATGCCGGTGTGGGATCACCTTGCTGTCCCGCCGCTCCGGTTGGCGAGTGCTGCGTACCCGTGACTGGCCTGGAAAAGTTGAAACCCATGATGACTTCGTTTGAATTTGATGTGAATGAAATGGCCGTCCAAAGTAGACCCTTTCCCGCCCACAAACCATGGCGTTCAACCGAAGTGCTGTTCAAGCAAACGAACAGACCCACTACGCACTCATCCCAGAGTCGAGCTCTCCCGGAGGGCTGACCTTTACGTACGCTGGACACGCGGAAGATGGCCGTTGGAGCAAATTTTTCCCTTACGAGGTTTGAAGAAGGCGGGGTTGACGCATGACAAGTTCATGTTTGCTCAGAGGCCCAGGCCCCTCACCCCAGCCCTCTCCCCGAAGGGGCGAGGGAGC
>JAJKJU010000251.1 GCA_021153565.1 Rhizobacter sp. | reverse complement strand
CTCGTCGTTGCAAATGCTCGCCATAGCCCTGGCTATGGCTGCGCTTTGCGCCTAGATCAGGCGCCTTTTGACGTGCTGCTCGGACACGCTCGAAATACTCTGAGCCTCTCAGCCTGATCAGCGTTGCCGGATGACCCAGGTCAAGCAGATCACCTCGCGCGACAACCCGCTGCTCGTGCGCCTGCGCAAGCTGGCGGGCGACCCCGGGGCCTATCGCAAGCTGGGTGAGGTGTGGATCGAAGGCGATCATCTCTGCGCGGCTTTGCTTGAGCGTGGCGGCAATGCGTCGCATGCGGTGGTCACCGAGCTGGCGTGGGACCAGCCGCGATATCGCGAGCTTGCCAGCCGGGCAGACACGGTGCTTGTCGTGCCCCAGGCGTTGATGAATGGTTTGAGCGCGCTGGAATCTTCTGCGCCGATTGGCTTTGTCGTGTCTTGGCAAGGCGCGGGGACGCTTCAGAACGATGCGCCCACCATCGTGCTCGATCGGCTTCAAGATGCTGGCAACGTGGGCACCATCCTTCGAAGCGCCTCGGCCTTCGGGTTCACACAGGTCATCGCCATCAAGGGGACGGCGGCGTTATGGTCGCCCAAAGTGCTGAGAGCCGGCATGGGAGCGCATTTCGGGTTGCGATTGGTCGAAGGCGCGGAGTCCTTGCAAGGCCTCGACCTGCCGCTGCTCGCCGCCAGTTCGCACGCTGCGCAAGCGATCCACGAGGCGCATCTGCCGTGGCCTTGCGCATGGGTCATGGGGCACGAGGGCCAAGGCGTGTCGGGGGCGCTGATGAATCAGTGCACGACGACTCTGCGCATCCCGCAGCCCGGCGGAGAAGAGTCGCTCAACGTGTCGGCGGCGGCGGCGATCTGCATGTACGAGTCGTCCCGCAGGCGCTTGTAACTCATCGAACTTCTAATCCGTTCGGTCTAATACATCAACCGATCGGGCCGGAGGTCTCGCAGAATCGTCGTTGCGATCTCTTCGATGGACTTGTGCGTCGACGACAGCCACGCAATGCCTTCGCGACGCATCATTGCTTCGGCTTCGCGCACTTCGTAGCGGCAGTTCTCGATCGACGCGTACTTGCTGTTGGGCCGCCGCTCGGTGCGGATGTGATTGAGCCGCTCCGGGTCGATGGTGAGGCCGAAGCACTTATTTTTGTGTGCCGCGAGCGAACTGGGGATGTGGCCGCGCTCGAAGTCTTCGGGGATGAGCGGATAGTTCGCCGCCTTGACGCCGTGCTGCATGGCGAGATACAGCGAGGTCGGCGTCTTGCCGCTACGGCTCACGCCCACGAGGATCACGTCGGCCGATTCGAGGTTCTTCGCCGACTGCCCATCGTCATGCGCGAGCGAGAAGTTGATCGCTTCGATGCGATCGGTGTACTCCTGACTCTTCGCAACGTCTGAGAATCGTCCGACGCGATGGTTCGAGGTGATGCCGAACTCGGCTTCCAAGGGCTCGATGAAGGTGTGGAACATGTCCAGCACCAGTGCCTTGGACAAGTCTTTCACGATTGCCAGGACCTCACGATCCACGAGCGTGATGAACACGATCGGGCGTTTGCCCTCGACCTCGGCCGTGTGATTGATCTCGCGCACCACCTGATGTGCCTTGTCGGCGCTGTCGATGAAGGGCCGGCGCACGTGACGCGGCTTGGCGGCGAACTGGTTGAGGATGGAATTGCCGAAGGTTTCGGCAGTGATGCCGGTGCCGTCGGAAACGAAGAAGACGGTGTGATTGGGCATGATGGGGATCTGGCTGCTTACGGCGGCCATCATAGGTCAGGGCCCACCTGAGGCTTCACTCTCATAGGCCTGATGGTCACGCTCGCTAACGAAGGCCCCGCCCTATGCGGGGCTATCCGGGGGCGGGAAGGCCCGCCCCAGATCACTCCAGGCCATAGAATCGGCCCAATTTCTCCCGACACATTCGTAGCTCATGCGCTCCCTGACCTCAGCACAAGAATCCAAAACATCAGGCTGGGCTGGCGCACGCACCTTGCACGGTACGGCCGCGCAAGTCGCTGCCTCGGGCAAACGCGACACGGGAGCCCCGGTTTTTCAACGTTACGGAGCTTTCCCATGTCTACACCCAGCTTTGAGGCGACCGCCCTGGTCGTTCCATTCGATGAGCTGAGAATGACCGACGTCGAGTCGGTAGGCGGTAAAAACGCATCACTCGGCGAAATGATCAGCCAACTGGCTGCGTCCGGGGTGCGTGTACCCGGCGGTTTTGCCACGACGGCCCACGCCTTCCGTGAGTTCCTTAAGCACAACGGTCTGGCTACTCGCATCAATGCGCGTCTCGATACGCTGAACACCGACGACGTTCGCGCGCTGGCGGAAGCCGGCGCGCAAATTCGCCAATGGGTCGAGGAGACGCCGTTTCCGCCTGACCTGCAGGCGGCCATAGAGAGTGAGTTCAAGAAGCTGGCGGCTGGCAATCCCGGGGCCTCCTTCGCCGTGCGTTCGTCGGCCACCGCCGAAGACCTGCCCGATGCGAGCTTTGCTGGCCAGCAGGAGACGTTTCTCAACGTCGTCGGCATCGAGGAAGTGCTGAACAAGATGAAGGAGGTCTTCGCCTCCCTCTACAACGACCGCGCGATCAGCTACCGCGTGCACAAGGGCTTCGCGCATTCCGACGTCGCCCTGTCTGCCGGTGTGCAACGCATGGTGCGCTCCGACCTCGGATCTGCCGGCGTGATGTTCACCATCGACACCGAGAGCGGGTTCAAGGACGTGGTGTTCATCACTTCGAGCTACGGCCTGGGCGAGACGGTGGTGCAGGGCGCCGTCAATCCCGACGAGTTCTACGTTCACAAGCCGGCGCTCAAGAACGGCAAACTGCCGATCATCCGGCGCAACCTCGGCTCCAAGCTCATCAAGATGGAATTCGTGTCGCCTGAGGAAAAGAAGGTCTCGCGCAAACTCGTGAAGACGGTGGACACAGCGCCCGAGCAGCGCAACCGCTATTCCCTCACCGATGCCGAAGTGACTGAACTCGCCAAGTACGCCTTGATCATCGAGCAGCACTACGGCCGAGCGATGGACATCGAGTGGGGAAAGGACGGCGTCGACGGCCAGCTCTATATCCTGCAGGCGCGTCCCGAAACAGTGAAGAGCCAGCAAGAAGGCAAGGCCGAGCAGCGCTACAAGTTGAAGGGCACGGGCACGGTGCTGGCCGAAGGCCGCGCCATCGGCCAGAAGATCGGCACGGGTCCGGTGCGCATCGTGCACAGCATCACCGACATGGACACGGTTCAAGCGGGTGATGTGCTCGTCACCGACATGACTGACCCGAACTGGGAGCCGGTGATGAAGCGGGCGGCGGCTATCGTGACCAACCGAGGCGGGCGCACCTGTCACGCGGCCATCATCGCTCGCGAGCTGGGCATTCCGGCGGTGGTCGGCTGCGGTGATGCAACCGAGGTGCTGACGGATGGGGCGCTCGTGACGGTGGCCTGCTCGGAAGGCGACACCGGCTACATCTACGACGGCCTGCTCGAGACGGAAGTGACCGACGTGCAACGCGGCGACCTGCCGTACTGCCCTATCAAGATCATGATGAACGTGGGCAACCCGCAGCTCGCCTTCGACTTCGCGCAGATGCCGAATTCGGGCGTGGGCCTCGCACGGCTCGAGTTCATCATCAACAACAACATCGGGGTGCACCCGAAGGCCATCCTCGACTATCCGAACATCGACATCGACTTGAAGAAGGCGGTGGAGTCGGTGGCGCGAGGCCATGCGTCGCCGCGGGCGTTCTATGTCGACAAGCTGGTCGAAGGCATCGCGACGATTGGAGCCGCGTTCTGGCCCAAGCCGGTGATCGTCCGTCTCTCGGACTTCAAGAGCAACGAGTACCGCAAGCTCATCGGCGGTTCTCGCTACGAGCCGGAAGAAGAGAACCCGATGCTCGGCTTCCGCGGCGCGTCGCGCTACATCAGCGACGAGTTCGGTGAGGCGTTTGCGATGGAGTGCGAAGCACTCAAGCGCGTTCGCAATGAGATGGGTCTCACCAACGTCGAGATCATGGTGCCCTTCGTGCGCACGCTCGGGCAGGCCAAGCGCGTCGTGGAGATGTTGGCCGAGCACGGCTTGCAGCGCGCAGCGGCCGGCGGCAAGGACGACCTGCGCGTGATCATGATGTGCGAGGTGCCGAGCAACGCGATCCTGGCGGAACAGTTCCTGGAGCATTTCGACGGCATGTCGATCGGCTCGAACGACCTGACGCAGTTGACGCTGGGCCTGGACCGCGATTCAGGGCTCGAGTTGCTGGCGCGCGATTTCGACGAGCGCGATCCGGCAGTGAAGGCCATGATTTCGCGGGCGATAGCCGCTTGCCGGGCGGTGGGGAAGTACGTGGGCATTTGCGGGCAAGGGCCTAGCGATCACCCGGACTTTGCCGATTGGCTTGCGCAGGAAGGCATCGTGTCGATTTCGCTGAATCCGGATACGGTGGTGGAGACTTGGCAGCGGCTGGCAAAGCGCTGATACGTGATCTGAATAGAGCCCTCTTCTGCGCAGAGGGCGTCAAGTTTTTGCAGGATGGGCAAAACGCAGCGTGCCCATGCGGTCGTTATTCGAATCAGATCGACAGTCCGCGTGGCCGCCTTCGGCAGGCTCAGGATGCAAGGGCCCTCGTTTTTCCCACCCTGCAAGGCGCGGACGGATTGCTCCTTCTCCCCCTCGGGGGAGAGGGCAGGGGCGAGGGGTTGTCAGAAAAGTGGAATCGTTTACCCGCCACCTCTCCCTCACCCCAACCCTCTCCCTCGCCGTCCCTCGCCGGGAGAGGGAGTGACGACCTTAGGATTTGGCCCGAAATAAGTTTCCGTTTTGGGGGCGCTGGGCGGGCGCGCTGCGGCGTTGCTCCTCACTTGTGTGGCTCGTCACACGGCGCTCGGAGCGCCTTGCATCGCATCCCGCCCAGCGCCCCCAAAACGGAAACTTATTTCGGGCCAAATCCTTAGATCAGCCCATCAAACGGCAGCACATCCACCATTGCTCCAGCGTCCACATTGCCTTGTTCGTGATGCAACACCACAAGCCCGTTTGCCTCGCTCATGCTGCGCAGAATCCCCGAGCCTTGCGAGCCCGTGATCGCCACTTGCAATGAACCGTCTTCCAAGCGCGTGACGATTCCGCGCTGATACTCCGTCCGGCCAGGCCTCTTCCGGATCGGTTTCACGCAAGCCGCCTTCAGCATCAAGAGCGGCTGCGCGCTCGCCCCGCTCATCGCAAGCAATGCATCGCGGACCAGGGCATAGAAAGTCACCATCACTGCCACGGGATTGCCGGGCAGCCCGAACAAGATCGCATCGCGCCCGCTGCTTGTGATCTTGCCGATCGCCATCGGCCGGCCTGGTCGCATCGCGATGCGCCAGAACATCACATCGCCGAGCTTCGCCATCACCTGCCTGGTGTGATCGGCCTCACCCACGCTGACCCCGCCGGACGTGATGACCGCGTCCGCCGTGTTCGCGGCTTGAAGAAACGCCGCTTCCAGCAAGGCTGGATCGTCTCGCACCAAGCCCATGTCGGTGATCTCCACACCCAAGCGCGACAACATCGCCCACAGCGTGTAGCGGTTGCTGTCGTACACGCAGCCCGCTTCCAACGGCTCGCCGATCGAGCGCAGCTCGTTGCCGGTGGAGAAGAACGCGACTCGCAGCTTGCGGCGCACTGCCACTTCCGCGATGCCCATCGATGCCAGCATGCCGATGTCGGCAGGTCGCAGCGTCCGCCCTTCATGCAATGCCACTTCGCCCGCGGCGAGGTCTTCACCCGCAAGCCGACGGTTGTCCCCCGGCTGCACCACACCCGCAGGGATCGTCACCTTGCCATCGTCTGCCTCCACGAGCTCCTGCGGCACGACGGTATCCAGGCCCGGCGGCATCACCGCGCCAGTCATGATGCGAAAGCATTGTCCGGCCAGCACGTCTTGCGAGCCGACGCTGCCCGCGAAGCCGGTGCCCACGACGTCGAGCGCGGTGGGCGCGTCGCACATCAGATCGCTGCCGCGCAGTGCGTAGCCGTCCATCGCCGAGTTGTCATGCGCCGGTACGTCGATGGCCGATACAACATCGTTCGCCAGCACCCGCCCGAGGGCATCGCGAATCGGCAAGGTTTCCGCCTCGCGGACGACTGGCACGAGGCGGGCGATGAATTCCTGCGCCTGCACGATGTGCAAAGCATTCGGGTCGTAGCCGCTCAGGCAGGAAGCGATCTCGGCAAGTGTGGTCATTGCAGGGTCAGCATCATCTGGTCTTTGTCGAAGTAGTCGTTGCCCAACTTGATGGCACGCAGCAATCGACCGTAACGCACGAATCCCGCGGCCTCGTATAGGGCGATGGCGGGCGCATTTGTCGATGTCACCGACAAGGTCAACATCTCGATCTCGCGCAGCACGCGTGCCTGTGCGATGCAGGCGTGAAGCAGGGCACGCCCGATGCCTTGGCCTTGCATTTCCGGCCGCACCATCATGCCCGCGATGTGTCCGACGTGGCGCACTTTGATGCGCTCATCGCGCTCGCAACTGATGGCGCCCACCAATTGGTCCCGAGGAGGCGCAACGCCGCAATGCGCTTCGAGAGCAAGCGAGCAGCCGGCATTTGTGGCTTGACGCGACACTAGCCAGGCGCCGAAGCTGAATCGAGCAGGGTCGCCGTCGGGGAGGGCAAAGCGCGACAAATAGGTCGAAGCCGGCTTGCGCAACTCGGCCTGCGCGTCGGAGGTGAATGCGTCGGGATAATGCGCGAGCATGTCGTCGCGCAAGGTCTTGTAGGCCACGGCATCGTTGACGCCCAGCAGGCGGACCGGCAACTCAACCCCCATGGCGCGCTTGCAGCTGGCGAAGCTCATCGGTGGTGTTGGCGTTGAAGAACGCGGCTTCATCGTCGAAGGGTACTTCGATGCAGCGGTGTTCCGCCGTCCATTTGTCGATCTTGCGCTGACCCGATTGCGTGAAGCGGATCAGGCTTTCCATGAGCGTGGCCTTCATGAGGCAGAAGACGGGCTGCACCTGCACGCCTTCGGCCCCCGTCGTCGAGGCCATCGCAATATCGGCGTCGTGGTCGACCAGCACGGCTGCCAGCCGTGAAACCAGGTTCTCCGGAAAGTTTGGCGTGTCGCAAGGCACGGTAACGAGGTAGGGCGTTTCGCAGTGTTCCAAACCCGCCAGAAAGCCCGCCAAGGGCCCCGGATAGTCTGCCAGGGCATCTGGCCATACCGGTATGCCGAACGACTCGTACGCGCCCAGATTGCGGTTCGCATTGATCATCAGGTGCCCTACCTGCGGCGACAGGCGCATCAGCGCATGCATCGCGAGCGGCATGCCCAGGTGATTCTGCAAGCCTTTGTCGACGCCGCCCATCCGGCTGCCGCGTCCACCAGCGAGGATGAGGCCAGTGATGTCTTGCTTTGCAATTGCAATTGCCATGGGTCGATCAGCCGCCGATGTAATGCATTTCGACGCGACGCTCGCCGGGGACCGGGGCGGCTTGCAACTCGCCGCGCAATTCCGAATAGCGGTCATCGCGGCCTTGCCAGATGTGGGAGATGGCTGCGCTGATTTGCGGGTCGCTGAAGTTTCCTCGCAGCAGGGCGCGCAGGTCATGGCCATGCGTTGCGAAGAGGCAGAGGAAAAGCTTGCCTTCCGTCGACAAGCGCGCCCGATTGCAATCGTGGCAGAACGCCTGCGTCACGCTGGAGATCACGCCGATCTCGCCGCTGCCGTCACGATAGCGCCAGCGCGCCGCCGTTTCCCCGACGTCGTTCGAAGCCATCGCCTCGATGGGAAACGTCTGCGCGATGCGTGCGAGCACCTCGGACGATGGCATCACCTCGTCCATGCGCCAGCCGTTGGTGGCGCCTACGTCCATGTACTCGATGAAGCGCAGCACGATGGGTGTGCCTTTGAAGTGTCGCGCCATCGAGACGATCTCGTGATCGTTGGTTCCGCGCTGGACCACCATGTTGACTTTGATCGGCCCGAGGCCCACGCGCTCTGCTGCTTCGATGCCGCGCAGAACGTCGGCCACCGGAAAGTCTGCGTCGTTCATGCGACGGAAGATCGCATCATCGAGCGCATCAAGGCTCACGGTGACGCGCTTCAGGCCGGCATCCTTCAGCGCATGGACCTTTTTCGCCAGCACCGAGCCATTGGTCGTGAGCGTGAGATCCAGTGCCTCGCCTTCAGGCGTGCGCAACTTCGCCAGCATCTCGACCAGCACCTCGA
This sequence comes from Rhizobacter sp., assembly GCA_021153565.1. Taxonomy (GTDB): domain Bacteria; phylum Pseudomonadota; class Gammaproteobacteria; order Burkholderiales; family Burkholderiaceae_C; genus Albitalea. The sequence continues at coordinate 737 of JAJKJU010000251.1, read as the reverse complement.
GGTTCTTGCGCAGCAGCGGTTCGCCGCCGGTGAGCCGGATCTTGTGTACGCCGTGCGAGACGAAGAGCCGCGCCACGCGCTCGATCTCTTCGAAGCTCAGCAAAGATGAATGCGGAAGGAATTGATAGTTCTTGTCGAAGACTTCCTTGGGCATGCAGTAACCACAGCGGAAGTTGCACCGGTCGGTGACGGAGATGCGCAGGTCGCGCAGCGGCCGGTCGAGGCGATCCAGGGCGCGGCCCGAGGCGGGTGCGGCGAACGCGGGGATCACCGGCACCGTCGCGGCATAGCGGTGATCGGCGAGCGGAATGACCTTGTCGCTCATGCCCCGCATTTTGCCCCCATGGGCGACACACACTGTCGCGTGGGGATCAGTGGGTGGCAGCCGACGCGGAATCTGAAGCGCTCGAAGCGGCTGCAGCAGTCGCCTCGACCCGGCGGGCGCCGGTGAAGCGCTTTTTCCAGTTGGCCAGGCTCAATTCCTCGACACGGACTTCACCGCCTGCCCGCGGCGAGTGGATGAACGTGCCTTCGCCGACGTAGGACAACTCAGAGCCCCAGGGAAACCACAATGGTCACAACCAGTTAAGGGAGATTCGCAAGATGAAAATCGAACGGACTGAGAGGCTGAGAGTATTTCGATCATGCCCGCTCATCACGCCAAAAGCCCCCTGCTCGTCGTTGCAAATGCTCGCCATAGCACGAGCTATGGCTGCGCTTTGCGCCTAGATCAGGCG
>JAJKJU010000250.1 GCA_021153565.1 Rhizobacter sp. | reverse complement strand
TCGTCGTTGCAAATGCTCGCCATAGCCAAGCTATGGCTGCGCTTTGCGCCTAGATCAGGCGCCTTTTGACGTGCTGCTCGGACACGTTCGAAATACTCCCAACCTCTCAGTCTTGTCCAACGAGGTGTGATCCTGACCTGGGCGTGACCACTGGCTATGCCTCGGCGCAGGTCAAGCGGCTGGTGGCACGGGCGCTGTCTGGCCAGCCGCTGGTCAAGCGCTATGCCGTGAGTTCGGGACGCTGTCGGGGCCGGTCTGGAAGGCCTGCCGCCCCAGCTCCATCGCGTCGGCCTGCGCGAAGGAAGGCGGATCTTCGCTCTGATAAAACGACTTCAAGCGGTTCTTGACCGCCTGGAACACCTTATACAGTTGCTCGTCCACCTGCTTTTGGAAAGCCGGGTTGGTCTTGTAGAGCACAAACGCGCCGGCCGAGATCACGCCCGATGCGACCAAGGAGTTCACGACAACAAGTCCGGCTCCCGGAGCGGACAAGGACTGATGGAGCACCGAGGCTGCGATTTGCGAGCGGCTCAAATCGACCACGTAGCTACTGCCCATGGACACAAGCGCCGACAAAAGCTGTATGCGACTCAGCGCTTCCTCCTTGGTCTCATTCTCGCTCTTGAACCGGGCCCTCAGCGTCTGAACTGTCGCGGTCTGCATGACCCCGGTCAAGCCGGCGCTGAACGTGGTGTCGAGAGTAATTTGGAAGCCCGACTGGAGCAGCGATTGCGCCGCGCCGGAACTCACGGTTTGGCCCAATGCTGCCGCTTCCAGCACCGAGAGGATCAGGTCGGTGGCGGCCTGCACCGCATGCACCGGCGCGGCACCTTGTACCCTCGCAAACAAGGCCTCGGCGTAGCTCGGCTCGGCGTGGACATCGAACGAGGGCTGGTGATCTCCCTCGATCTGCACCACGGTATGTTGCGAAGATGTCGGGACAGAGGGACCGGCGTTCGGGTGGCCCGGCGTCGCGGAAGCCGGAACTGTAGACGGCAATATCTGCAGATCGTGCGACGGCGGCGCATCGACCTGGATGATCACGTCGCGGCTCTGGCGAGGAGTGCTTTCCCGCGGCGGCAACGCCCCTTGAGGCGGCAACGCCGACCGGGGCGCTATCGGAACGCTGTTTGAAACCGACCTGCCGGGCGGGCCGTCGCCCAGCGAGGCGAGCTGCTGGTGGCGATATGCCAGGGGGCGCGTCAGCGCGGTCGGCGTATCACTGCCGGCACTTACGTGCTGGGGGCCAACGCGCGTGCCCGCTCCATCAATTCTTCGCATGAGATGACCTTTCGTAGCGGACCCGCTCCCAAAAGAGGTCGGGATCGCAATCCCCTCAATTTTTCCAGGGGCGCCAGGAAGCGGTCGACCTGGCGCGAAGCCGTGTGTCGAAACACGAAGGGGATGCGCTCTTTGTCGCAACGCTCCTGTCTTGGTAGTGGGGGCCACTGGCCAGCATGGGGTAGATGGTGCGCAGCATCTTGTGCGCCAGCGCGATGATCAATTTCTTGTGGCTTTTGCGCGGCTGCACTTGTTGCGTCGCCGTCGCGCGACGCACCCCGATCGGGCAGGAATCGCGTCCACATCGCACAAGCGGCTTTGCACACCGCATAGGGCCATTCTGGAACTTGCGTGGTGCCCTTCGGATTCTTGACCACCAGTTCGTACCGATGAACTGAGCGGAGCGTGGATGCTGTTGCAATCCTCGAAAGATGAGCTGTCCTTGGTTTGAGGCGAAGTCATCGTTCCTGCACTTCCACGATCATGAAACTCAACCCGCTTCGCTGCATCAAAGACGCTTCCTCTTCTCGCCAAGACCCTGTGCCCGCACCAGAAGGGCAAGCGCGAAGCAGCCGCAGCGCAGCCCTGGGTAGCGTCCCTGGCCTTTCTCGACGTCCTCAGAGTCCCAGCGCCACACCTCCACGCACAGCTTCGCCGGCGCAGCGCCTGCCTGAGCGGACGAACGCATGGGCACAAGTCCCATCGTCTGGCGGCGGGCCCATTCCGCGCGCTACCGTCGAATCAAGCGAACCCGTGTCCATTGGCGAGCCGATGCGAACGCACGTTGATTCGACACTTGATCGAACCCAATTGGCCGAAGGCGTGCCGACTCGAATCGCGCCGCAGATCACGCGCCAGATTGCGCCCCACATAGCGCCCCACATAGCGCCTCACATAGCGCCTCACATAGCGCCTCACATAGCGCCCCGCATTGCACGCGAGGCCGCGCCGAAGGGCTCGCTGCTCGAATGCCTGAACGAAGGTGCAGGACACCCCATGATCGTCATCGGGTCGCGGCAGCTCACGAACGCACGCCGCGCCTTGCAGAAGGCACTGGCTGAATCAGGCTGCCCCTTCGTCTATGCCGACGACGCCACCATGTTGCGAGACCTGGAGCATGACGTGCGCATCGAGCACGGCCAGCCCGTGCGTGCCGATGGGCCATTTCGCCGGTTGCTCGGCAGTGGCGGCAACGCTGCTGCTGAACCTCAGCAGCGACGAGGGCGTTCCCCGCTTCAGCCACCGCCAGATCGAATCGCTCAACACGCTGATGGAAGAGCAGATCTGGGATGGCCGCCCCATCCCCTGCCAGGACAAGGGCCAGCGCGTGAAGATCGTCTTTCTCGTCGACGAGCCCACCTCGCTGACCCAGATTGCCTCGGGGGCACTCGCTTCGCGCATCAGCCTGCGCGAGGACATCAAGGCCAGCACCTTCGAAGCGGCGCCCGACCCCGTCATCCATGCCGCAGTCAGCCACAGTGCCGACGAGGCTTTGGTCATCGACCTGCAAGACGACAGTGCATCGTGGCAGAGCACCCTGTTCGGTGGCCCCGAACTCACCCTCGCGCAGACCTGGCAGCATGGGCCAGGTGCACTGGAGGGATTCGACTTCAGCCGGCAATTGCTCGTTTTGCGCAACCCGCCGGCAGACCCTCGATTGATGGATCAAGTGTTGGCCTGGCTGGCCAAGCACCCTGAGTCCGTGCGCCTCGAACACGGCTTGCCTGGGGACGAAGCAGCCCAGCGGCTGGCGCGCAAGCAACCCGCCGCCGATTTCGAGCGCATCCTGCACACCCGCCCCGACACCATTTGCACGCTGAGCCAGGGCAATATCGACGAGGTGCTGCACGGCGGCTACGGTGCAAGAAACGACACCCTGGCCCGACTGCCTTCGACGCTGTCGCAGGCCCAAGCCAATGCGGGCACACAACGGCCCGTCATCCTCGTCACGGAACCCCTCACGCCCCAGGTGTGGGATCGCTTGATGCAGCACACCGAGCACTTCGCCGTGGCCGTCGCGCCCGGCGTGCAAGTGGATGAGCGGTATGGCGCGCATGTGGCCACGGCCAGCCGCATGGCTCCCCTTGCCGCGCCATCCATCGACGACTTGAGGCAGGCCAGCACCTGGCCCGCTCCGGTGACGATCCTTCACAGTGCCGATCCGACCCTCGTCGACCCGAGCCTGCCCGAGGACTGCACCCGCATTCACCTCACGCCCGCGACCCGCAGCGACGAACTGCTCTACAGCCTCAAACGCCAAGCGCCACAAGAAGGGCCCGAGCTGCCCGGTCTGCAGGTGCAGACCCACCGACTCGTCGAAGACCTTCAGGCCGGCAAGTTCGTCGCGCTATACGGCCTGGAGACCAACCCCAGCCTCGTGCGCGACCTGGCCCCGCTGCTGCATCCACCGCACATCCTGGCGATCAACGGCGAGCGCATTGCCGTCAATGGCCGGCTGATCGTGGTCAGCCCCGATCGCCAGCTGATCGAGCGCCACGGACTCACACCCGCGATGCAAGACCCCGCCCCCACCGGCCAAGCATGGCGGCAGGCCGTCACGAACCGACTCGTTGCCGACCTGGTATCGGCCCGGCAGGCAGAGAAACTACTCGCGCCCGTCGTCGAATGGTTCGACACCTTGCAGCGGGCCGGCGTCATGCCGCACCAGGATCCGCCAGTACGCTACGCCACGGTGCACACGCTGTGCCGTACCCTCACCAAGCTCAGGGCGTCCGGCCGATCGCCCGACCCTGAAGAGGCGCGCCTCGTGCGGTCGCTGCTGAAGGACATGCTCATCGGCGACTATCGGCGCCCGGACCAAGTCCACGACACCCGCTATGCCCAGCTCAAAGCGTGCTTGAAAGTCCTGCTGGCGGGCGAGATGAGCGAGATGCCCAAGCAGTCGGTGGACCTGTCGCGGCTGAAGGACCTGCTGGCCCAGGTCAGGCACCCGCGCGACATCGAGACCCTGGCCTGGCCGTTCCTCAATGCCTTCAGTCCGGATGTCATCGAGCGCGTCATTGGCACGCCAGTGTCGTCCGCGGTCGTTCCGAGCGCGCAGTCCGGCATCGCGGCCAAAGTGCTGGATCTGGTCTGCGCCCAGGCGCGTGCGCACCGCGTCGAGTTGCCCCCGCTGGTGGCGAAAGAGCCATCGGCGCGGTCGCGGGTCAAGGTGATGCGCAGCTACGCTCGCCCGACGCCGCTGGGACGCGATCGCAAGCTGATGGGCAAAGTCGAGCAAGCGCAAGCCCAGGGCATCTTCCTGAAGGGGCCGCCCGGGACTGGCAAGACGCACCTGGTGGAAAGCCTGAGCCAGGGCAGGCCGCTGTTCTGGGCTTCGATCGTCCATGAAGGCACGACGGCCTTCGGCGAGCGACTGCAGGCATGGGCCGTCAGCCAGCCGCCGGGCACCTTGGTCGTCGATGAGGCCAACCTGGCACGTCCGGGCAATCTCGCGATGCTGAAGGGCGTGTTCGCCGACCGCAGCCTGCACCTCAACGGCGTGGTCCACAAGCTCGAGGCCGACCACCGCATCATCTTCACCGGCAACGCCGACAGCCTGCCGGGGCGCAGCCCGCAACAGGTAGCGCAGGAATCCTTCGCGACCGTGCAGTTCAAGTCGATGCACACCGACTTCCTGCGCAAGGCCTTCGTCGAGCCCGTGATCGAGTCGTCGCTGCGACTTGGTCTCGGCCCTGAAGTGGCCCGGATCGGCGATCAGATCCTGCAAATCCACGAACGGCTGCAGAAGGTCTTTCCCGGTACCGGGCTGTCCCCGCGCGACCTTGAGGAATGCCTGGCGCGAGCCTTGACCCAACGGCAAGCCCGTGGCCCGCAAGATCTTGCGCCGATGCTCGCCAGCGTGGCGCTGCAGGTGTACGGTGCGAGCTTGCCAAAAGAGAGCCTGCCGATGGTGCAGGCCTGGCTGCGGCATCAGCTGCGTGTCCCGGCGGGCGCCGGGCTACCCGAGCTGTTCGATGCGCAAGCCATCGGCCACGCGCTGCAGGAACAGCAACTCGCGCCGACCAAGAGCACGCTCGCCCTGGCCGGCGCCGTCGATGGGTGGCTGCGATCGCAAGGCGCGCGCGAAACATTCAATCCGAAGAACGGCACGCTGGGCAAGGGCGCGCTGCTGATCGAAGGGCCGGCCTCGCGCGGCAAGGATGCCGTGGTCAAGGCGATGCTTCAGGCGCAGGGCAAGCGCGAAGGCATCGCCTTCGTGCACCTCAATGCCAACCCCAACGACCTCGACGGGCTGCGCGCGGCGGTGACGAGTGCACGGGAACGCGGGCAGGTCCTGCTGGTGTCGGAATTGAACCTGCTGCCCAGCGGCATCCTGGAAGGGGAGTTCAACACGCTGCTGACGGGGCAGACGGGCCAGCCGGCCGCCCCGGGCTTTGCGCTCATCGCCACGGTCAACGCGGGCTATGCCGGCCGCGAGAGCTTCTCTACCGCGCTGCGTAACCGCATGCAGCTGCTGACGCTGCAGGACTACGCGCCTGAGGAGATATTGCCGATCGCCCGTGCGCATGCGCAGAAGCTCGGCGCGCAAGCATCGTCGGCAGGATCATCGGGTACTGCTGCCGCACCTGCCGTGGCCGATGACAAGCTGCAGGAACTGGTCGACAGGCACATTGATCTGCTGGGCAAGCTCCACGGGCAACCCTCTGAGTTCCGGCCCGGAATCCGGCAACTGCGCGATGCGCTGGCGCTTCTTGCGCGGGGGCCGATGATGACGGTCGAGGAGGCCTTTGCGGGTCAATACGGCTTCTACCGACGTCTTGCCGCGCAGGGGCCGGTGGTACCTGTGGCATCCGAAAACGCCCCTGAAGAACAGCTTGCCCGGCAGCTTCGCACGGCACTGGGCCTCGCATATCCCGGCGTGTGCCAACCGGCCTTGCGTGCCGACCCCATGCTCTCGGTTGCGCTTCCGCTGGACTACGACGCAAGGCAGCATCAGCTTCGCTTCAGGCCAGACGGCGAGCCTGAGGAGTTGACCACCTACATGCTCGAGGAGGCACGGCGGGGCCGACTCTTTGCAGGCGAGGCGGTCGCAGACGACGGCTCGGTAGACGCTGGCACCGTGGGCCGCTTGCCCGGAAGCTTCAACCCGAGCACGGGGTTCCGGTCCGGCGTCGGCTCGCCCCTGGAAGAGGGTGACGCTATCGGGCATATCACGAACGCGGGCCGTGGAGACGGCTATCTCGTCACGTCTCGTGCGACTGCGGATGGGCGGGAGTGGGCGTTGGCAGTACGTCACGAAGGCAATCACCCTGTCGCCAACCAGGCTCCAAGGATCGCCCTGAAAGAGACGTTGATCTCGCTCGTGGGCAGTGAACGACGCGTGTACTTCCCGGTGCCGCTCAATCGGCGGCCCGCCGCGGTTCGACTGGGCGATCACCAGCCCGGCGCCGTTCACCGCGACGAGCGAGGCGGCTGGTATGTGCTTGCGCAAGGCCAGGGGCAGATCGTCCGATCGGTGACGTACAGCCTCGTCGACGATATCAACGCAGACAGCGAGGCAGACAACAGGCTGCCCGACCTTCCGCCTGAGTTCCGTGACCTCGAAGGAGCCTTCAAGCCGACTCTGGCCGAGCAGATCCGGCTTCTGTCCGCCCAACGTGTCGAAACTCAAATGAGCGACGTCGTGGTCGCCAACAAGCTCGCAGCAATATTCCGTACAACCTTGCAGTACTCCGGTGACGATGCCAAGGCGCTGAATGACACGTCTTCGGTTGGGCAACGGTGCAAGCGATTCTTGAGCGTTGGCCAGGGCGTCTGCTACGAATTCGCCCACAGCTACGCTGCGGTGCTGATGCAGTCGTTCGGTATTGCCGCGCGCGTGTGCCACGGACGCGTCGCGCCTTCGGGCAAAGGAATCTCGAACGTGCCACACGCCTGGGCTGAAGTGAGGGATGGCGAAGAAGGGCACTGGCACTCCGTGGAGACGACGTCTCCTGACCGCTCGTGGGCCGGGCCAATGGGAGAGAGCCAGGCGGCGCGGGAAAGCTTGGCGCCGGGCGAAGCCGGAGCCGTCCGAAATCGAATTGGCGAACCCTCGGGTGAGGAGAGTTCGTACCAAAAGCGTATCCCTCCGTTGTCGGGGAAGAACCTGTTCGATGAGACGTTCGAGCCCGAACTTCTGGAAGGCATCTCACTCGATGCGTTGGGATTGGCGAGCAGCAAACTGCAGCGAGGCGCCGCGCAGTACCACCCGACCACGGGTGTGCTCGACTTGAAGCAGTTGATTGCCGGGGAGCCGGACATGTTCCGCCGCGCGGCGTTGAGTGAGGCCATCGAGGCGCGCACGTTGGTCATCGAGGATCTTCCACCTTCCACAGGCAACGACGAGGACTGGAAGCGCTTCTGGTTCATGATGTCCAAGCCGCTGGCGGCCTTGATGCGCAAGGGCGTACCGGTTCTCATCCGCAACGACAGGGGCACATTGCAGCCTGCGGCCTTCTACAACGATATCAAGAAGCGTTGTGAGGAGCGCGCGAGCGGGGCGGTCTCACCGTCGGATGACTTGCCAGACGGCTCGGCAGTCATCGGCAGGCACAGCAACGAATTGCTCGGCAAGATTTCCTCGCAATACTTCGAGTCGTTGCTGCGAGTCCACTTTGTCGATCCTCAGCGCGACGACGACATCAAGCTATGCGTTCTTTACCATCTCTGCGCTCACCTGGATCACGGCTTCAAACTGGGCCCCGCGGACCTTCCGATCGAATTTACTGTCCATGGCCGGCATATGCAAATCTCAGCCAAGGATTTTCAAAAGTTCCGGCGGTTGGCCAAGTGGGAAATCCAACGCTTGACGCAGCAGCACTCGACGGGGAAGTTTTCCACCGACGTGGCGGGTGGGGGTGATGCGGCACGCGATATAGGCGATTCCTTGCTGAGAATATGGTGGGTTGCACTAAACCGCTGACGCGGTAGTCCTACCGCCCAGACCGGGCCGTTTGCATGGCGCGGTATCCCTGGCGCCCTGATTGGAGAACGATGGAGGGGCT
>JAJKJU010000249.1 GCA_021153565.1 Rhizobacter sp. | reverse complement strand
GTCGCCCTTGCCGAACAGGTAGGTGTCGTTGCCTGCACCGCCAGAGAGCTGGTCGTTGCCTGCGCCGCCGTCGATCACGTCGTTGCCGTTCTCGCCGTAGACGTAGTCGTTACCGCCCTTGCCCAGCAGGATGTCATTGCCATCGCGGCCGTAGAGGTAATCTGCGCCCGCTGTGCCTACCAACAAATCCGGCCGTGAGGTGCCGGTGAGGTTGTGTTCGGTGGAAGCGGCGAGGCGGACTGTCCAGCTGCTCAGTTCTTCGCTGAATGCGCCCAGGTCAGGAGCGGCGTTGAGTTGGGTGACGAGGAAGTCGGTGGCGTTCCAGCCGAGCTTGTTGAGCTTCAACTCGCCGAACGCACTAAGAAATTCCACCAAATCAACTATGCCCTGTTGAGCATTTGTTTGAATAGACTGGATAAATGCAGCTTCCAGCTTAACGAAGGAATAGACTGGTTTAGCCGCAACGAAACTAACTTCTATTTTGTCGTAGAGCGGCTTCAATCTGCTTTCAAGCAGTAGGGACTCGTAAATATCAGTCTTAAAGCGGTCGTAAGCCACCGAGATACTTGCAATCTGCTCAGCAGCCAAAGAAACGGTGAGATTGCCGGAAGTTGCATCCAATGGCGTGAACCGGGCTTGCCCATTAGCCCCGCCATAGGTGAAGCCCATGAAGCGCTCGACCACACCCAGCTTGCGGATGAAGTCGTCGTAGGCGGGCGTGCCTGCTGTCAGCCCTGCCAAGTTGTAGGTCAGCTTGACGCCACTGCCAGTGAGCGCACCAGCCTGCGCTTTGAGTGACTTCAAATCGGCGGTGTTGGCCCACTTCTCAATGAAACCGTCGAGTTTGTCGATCTGCCCTTGGCGGGTGGTTTGCTGGGTGTAGGTCTGCACCCAATTGCCAAGGTCGGTCGAGAGGCTCACAGCCTCGTTCAGGTCGCGCACCCGGCCTGAGCCGCGCAACGTGGGCAGCGCCTTAGCTTGATCGGTGAGCGTGATGTGATCGGTGAACTGCCGATAGAAGGTGTTGACGAGCAAGTCGAGGTTGGCGGCTGCCCCGTTGGTTTCGCCAGTTGTGCCCGTGGTGCCATTGGATCTGGTGAATGAACCTCCCGCCGTTTGCACGTTCCCGTTGCCCAGATCGGTACGCACAGAGCTTGAGTTGACGCCAATCCCGGTAATGCTGTTGGCAGCAAGGGTGGTCAGTTCGTTGGCCTGACTGAAGCCGTCTTGGTTCAGGTCGCGCCAAATGCGTAAGTTGGCAAAGACGCTTTCTGTTGAATCGATCCTTCCGTCTTGGTTGGCATCCAAGTCTTTGAGTGCATCAAAGCCGTCAGTGGCCAATTGACCGTTACTCTTGAGTGTGTCGACACCGAAGAGTTCGCGGCCCGTGTCGATGGTTCCATTGCCATTGCGATCCAGCACCAGCCAACCGTCATCCGGCTTGACCCAGCCGGTACCTGTTTTGACACCATCGGCATCGTGGTCGAACAGGATGACTGTGCCGTCGCGGGTGCCAGTGGTTTCGATGCCGTCACCATCCAGGTCGAGAACCAACGGGTCGCGGCGAGGAGGCGTGGTTCCGCCTGCGCCTGAACTACCACCACCACCACCAGGGCCTCCAGATGCCCCTCCGCCTGTTCCACCACTGGAACCACCACTGCTGCCACTGCCGCCACTTCCAGAACTGCCACCACCAGCGCCACCCGCACCGCCACCGCCGCCGGTGCCACCTGGAGCGGTTGTGCCGGAACCGCCACCTGCATCGTCCGAGCCGCCTGGGAGGTTATTTCCCTGCCCCGGTGACCAATTGCCACCCATGCCGTCACCGGTTGGCTCTGGAACACCCGCTCGTCGTAAAGCTTCGCCTACCGTTGTGTTGGAATTTTGGTCAATTGGCCTATATTGATGCCCCTCATTCCCAATATCTTTGATTGCATCTTTGATTTTTTGCCATTCGGAAGACAAATCATTGCCCGTTTTGACGGTCTCCTTTGGATCGGCACCAGTGTAATCATAGTCTGGAAAGCCTTTTTGAGTGACGTTGCCATTACTATCGCGAATGGTCGGAATGTAAGCTCCAGACTCGGTTTGGATGTTTCCAAACGGCGAATCAATTGCACCAATGGAAGATCCGCTCTGACCTGTAGACGAACCTCCTAAACCGGCACCCGCACTGGGGCCGCCACGAGCTGCGTACTGATTCCCATTCGAGTCCGTGTAAATTATGTACTGATGGTAGTAACCTGGCCCCAGCTTTGTGTAGCCGACTTCAATTTTTTCCATTTTTACTCCCGTATATTTTTGAAATTAAAGACTTAGATAAATTAACTCACCGCCGGAGGTTATAACTCTATCGTTTTGAACAGATATATCCAGCCGGAGCTTGTCGCCAAAACCAAGCTTGTACCACTTCCTCAAATCTAATACACAGTCATAAACTGTTAAATTTGAATCGGACTTCTGTGGTGGCCGCGCATGGCATTCAAAGCCGTCTTTGACAAGACGATCAGAAATCGCACCCCATGATGATTCATTCTTGACGTGTTTTCTGACGATGCTCGAAACATCCAATCTTGTTGAATTGTCTTTCTCACGCGCCTGTTTGATATCGTCAATTAGTTCGCTAGCCATGGCACACCCCTGAAAAAAAATAAAACCCGTCATCAGTAAAAAAACAAATCTCTTCACCATCAGATATCCCCCAAATGTCTGTTGTCGCCGACGTTGAGCCAAATTGGCTCTATTGTGGCCGACTGCGCAAATCGCCCTTGGGTTCGTGGCAACGCTGATGATGCAGACCGCACGAATACCGCACGACCCAGGCGAATAGTCAACTCCCGAAGCTGCCCCGCGACACCTTCCACCAACTCGGCAGCAATCGAACGATCTCAGGCTTTGAAAACCGATCGTCAATCAGATATAGGGTTCCACGGTCCGAGGGTGTTCGGATTACCCGCCCCGCGGCTTGCACGACCTTGCGGATACCAGGGAAGAGATAGGTGTATTCATAACCCTCGCCGAAAGTCGCATCCATGCGGCGGCGCAGCTCTTCGTTGATGCGATTGAACTGCGGCATGCCCAGCGTCGCGATGAAGGCGCCGATCAGAAGCTTGCCAGGCAGGTCGATGCCCTCGGCGAACGATCCGCCCAGCACAGCGAAGCCGATGCCCTGCCCCTGCGCGGTGAAGCGATCGAGAAACTCCTCGCGTTCGGTCTCCCCCATGCGCCTCGCCTGCATCCACATGGGCACCTGCGGATGCCGCACCGCAAACTCACCGGCCACTTGTTCGAGGTACTCGAAGCTGCTGAAGAACGCGAGATAGTTCCCGGGCTGCGCCTGGTACTGCATTGCCATCAGTTGCGCGATGGGTACAACTGACTCGCTGCGGTGACGAAAGCGCGTGGAGATGTTTCGCACGAAGTGCACCGACAGCTGTTCCGCGCTGAACGGCGCCTCGACGTCGAGCCATGCGGTGTTGTCAGGCAGGCCCAGCGTGTCGGCGTAGAAATGCTGGGGCGTCAGCGTGGCGGAAAAGAGCACGGTCGATCGGGTCGCAACAAAGCGCGGCTTCAGGAACAGCGCCGGCACCACATTGCGAACGCACATCACCGAATCGGCGCGGCGAGATCGGGTGTGCACATCGCGATCGATGCTCACATCAACCAGCGAATGCTCGTCTAGTGATTCGAGCAGCCGCGTGAAGTGCAACGCATCGAAGTAGAACCGCATCAGATCGCCGTCGAGCTCGGCGGGTTGGTCAGCGATGAGTTGGGCAATGGCGGCGGTGGCTTCTTGCAATGCAGAGGCGAATTTTTTCGGCGCTTGCGCATGCACCTCGTAGGGCTCGCTCTGGTCTTTGGTGGCTGCATTCCACGCGCGATTCAATCGGTCCAGCGGTTTCTTCAACGCGACCGGCGCCGACGCGCGCACAGCACGTAGATCCGATTGCGCCAGCTCCGCGCTGTACATCGCCCTCGCGCGATCGATGAGGTTGTGCGCCTCGTCCACCAGCACGGCGACGCGCCACTGATTCATCGCTGTCAGGCTGTGCAGCAGCGCAGTGCTGTCGAAGAAATAGTTGTAGTCGCCGACGATCACGTCGCTCCACCGAACCAGTTCCTGGCTCAGGTAGTAGGGGCAGACCTGATGCGCCAGCGCGACTTCCCTCAGCGACTCCTTCGTGTGGGATTGAAACGCCACCGCCGCTTCTCGTGCGGCCGGCAAACGATCGTAGAACCCCTTGGCGAGAGGACATGACTCGCCGTGGCAGGCCTTGTCGGGATGTTCGCAGGCCTTGTCGCGCGCCACGAGCTCGATCACGCGCAGCGGGAGCTTGCCATCAACGTCACTGCGAAGCCGATCGATTGCGTCCAGCGCCAGAGCCCTGCCTGAGCCCTTTGCCGTGAGAAAGAACACCTTGTCCAGTTCCTGCAGCGGGCATGCCTTGAGCAGCGGGAAGATGGTACCGATGGTCTTGCCAATGCCAGTGGGCGCCTGGGCCATGAGGCATCGCCCCAATCGCGCGGCTTTGAACACCGATTCAGCGAGCGATCGCTGCCCGGAACGAAACGATGCATGCGGAAATTGCAGCGCGGTCAATGCAACATCGCGCCGCTTTCGATGTGCCGTCTCCTGATCCGCCCATTCGATGAACCGTTCACACAGCGTCTCGAAGAAGAGCTTGAGTTCGCCCGCCGTGCAAGGCTGCGACAACACCGTCTCGTCCTGCTTGACGATGTCGAAGTACACCAGCGACACAGTGATCTCCGACAAGCCCAGTTGCTGGCACAGCAACCAGCCGTAGACCTTGGCCTGGGCCCAGTGCAGATGCCGGTGATTGGCCGGCATGCGGTCGAGATCCCCACGGTAGGTCTTGATCTCTTCCAGGCTTCGTCGTTCGGGGTCGAAGCCATCGGCGCGCCCTCGCACGGTCAGATGCTTGTGCTGCCCGCTCAAGGACAGCTCGGCCCGGTATGTGCCGCCGCGTCTTGCCGCCACGGTCTTGTGCCCGGCCACGCCTTCCTGCGACGACGGTGACGGCGTGAACCGCAAGTCGAGATCCCCCTGCTTGGCCGTGAATTCGCACAGCGCGCGGACAGCGATGGTGTAGGCGGATGGGTGGGTCACGACAGGGACTTCACAGCTTTCAAATCGCCTTCTTCGCAAGGCCGGGGTTGACCTTGACCCAAGCGCACGTTCCCCGGGATTTCACCCAGACCACGAACACAGGCCAGAGGGCGAAATTCATCATACTGGATGCATTCACAGCCCCACCGCCTCGTTCGGCCCGAGAATTCGCCGATGTCATCTGCACCCCCTCAATCAACCGCCGGCAGCGCAAGCCATGGACCCACGCCCTTCCGCCCGCGCCTCACACTCCAGACACTGACCCGCGGCGATGGCTTGCTCGGCCTGCGAGCCTTGTCCGGCTTCGGCCCGCGCAGCGCGCAGGTCACCGTCGCCCAGGTGGACTGGACCTACCTTGCGGAAGGTGGTCTGCACTGGGAGACCCCCGCCCCTGAACGCGTGACGACCACGCGGCCCAAGCCCACACATCTGATTCGCGGCGCCTGGGGCGAGCACGTGACGATTCATCGCGACCTGCGCGCAGAAGCCGATGCGAGCGACCTGCTGTGGAGCTCCGGCTTGCGCCCTCTTCCGTCCGAGGCTTTGCAGTGGCGCACACGCACGGTTGCCGAGGGTCACGAACATCTTTGGTCGCTGATCGAAGAGTCGCATTTCGGCGATTTCTGGGCGGACCAGGTGCCGCGGCTTCAAGCGCAAGGATGGTCCATCGTCGTGCGTCCGGGCTTTGCGCACCAAAGCGTGCCTGTGGACGCGTGGAAGTTCGTGATCGACCCTGTCACGGGCGACGAGACGGGCCGCGAGCTCACGCACCCCCTGGGCCCGCGACCGATGAACATCACGGCCATGCGGCAACCGCCGCGCGAAGGCTCGTGGATGCTGAGCCTGGGCGTCGAGGTGGAAGGCGAAAGGCTGGACCTCATTCCGCTGCTTGCCGACTTGATCAAGCGCGATGGCCGTTGGCTCAAAGCCTATGAGATTGCCGCTATTCCAGACGACGCATTGATCGCCTTACGCGCACCTGGCGGACGCCGCATCGACGCGCCTGCCAAGCCGCTCAAGGCCATCGTCGGCGCGATGGTGGATCTGCTCACCGACCCGCGTCGACCCGAGGGGCCGCTGCATCTGTCGACGTGGGAGACACACCGCGTGGAAGCGATGCGTGTGAGCCTGATGGACTCTCAGGCCGCGCGAGCAGGCGAACACGGCGCGTGGCAGATGCAAGGCGATGCGGGCCTGGCCGCCTTGGCCGAGCGGCTGCGTGCGGCGGGCAGCCCGCAGACCGTGGCAACCCCTGCCGAACTGGGACTTCAACTGCGGCCGTACCAGGAGCATGGCGTCGCGTGGCTGCAGTACCTGCGCGAACACCACCTCGCGGGCATCCTGGCCGACGACATGGGCCTCGGAAAGACGGCGCAGGTGTTGACGCACATGCTCGTCGAAAAGCATGCGGGGCGGCACGACCTGCCTTCGCTCGTCGTCCTGCCGACCTCGCTCATCGCCAACTGGCAGGCCGAAGCCGCGCGCATCGCGCCGACGCTGCGGGTGCTCACGCTGCAAGGCCAGCGCCGCTCGCGGCACTTTGCGCGAATTCCGGAGCACGACGTGGTGTTCACCACCTACCCACTGCTGTGGCGCGATGTGGATGCCTTGGCGGCGCAACACTGGCACCTGCTCATACTCGATGAAGCACAGATGGTGAAGAACGCCGGCAGCCGCGCGGCGTCTGCGCTGCGGCGGCTCAACTCACGACACCGGTTGTGCGTGACCGGCACGCCGCTCGAGAACCACCTCGGCGAACTTTGGGCGCACTTCGACTTCTTGATGCCCGGGTTTCTGGGCGACGCGCGCAGCTTCGCGAGGATCTGGCGCAAGCCCATCGAAGAAAACGGCGAGACCTTGCGCGCGCAGTTGCTGTCGCAGCGGGTGCGGCCCTTCATCCTTCGGCGCCGCAAGCAGGATGTGGCGACCGAGCTGCCACCCAAGACCGAGATCCTGCGCCGCGTGACGCTTGAAGGCGAGCAACGCGACCTGTACGAAAGCGTGCGGCTCGCTGCCGACGAAAGGGTGCGGCGCGTGCTGAAGCAAAAGACTTTCGCCGGTTCGCAGATCGCCATCCTCGATGCCTTGCTCAAGCTGCGGCAAGTCTGCTGCGACCCGCGGCTGTTGAAGGGGCTGGACGAGCCGTCGACGATGGAGAGCGCCAAGATGGCGCTGCTGCGCGAGATGCTCGTCGAGTTGGTGGACGAAGGCCGGCGCGTCCTGGTGTTCTCGCAGTTCACCGAAATGTTGACGCTGGTGCAGGCAGAACTCGATGAGCTCGGCCTGGCCTACCTCACGCTCACGGGTGACACGGCCGTAAGCACCCGAGGCAGCGTCGTGCAGCAGTTTCAGGACAAGACAGTGCCGGTGATGCTGCTGAGTCTCAAGGCCGGCGGCGTGGGCCTGAATCTGACGGCCGCAGACACGGTGATCCATCTCGACCCCTGGTGGAATCCTGCTGTGGAACGGCAGGCCACGGACCGCGCCCACCGCATCGGGCAGGACCAGCCGGTGTTCGTCTACAAGCTGGTGGTCGAAGGCAGCATCGAAGAACGGATGCTCGCATTGCAGGAGCGCAAGTCGGCCTTGGCCGAGGGTGTGCTTGGGCACGACACGGCAGTGGAGAAGTTCAGCGCTGACGATCTCGAAGGACTGCTTGCCCCACTGGAGTGACGGACCCTCGGGCGCACGCCACGTGAAACCCCGGGGTGGGCCCTGCGCGAGCGGCCGATTCCCGGGCTTCACCCAAATTACACGGAGGCATCTCGCGAAGATCAGTGCTCGAATCCGAGTACTTCGCCAAATGCTTTCCGCGTTCTGTATGCTGCGAACTTCGCGCCCCCCCTGCTTTGCCACTGACCCACGGAGAACCCGATGACCCGCGTCTTCAACTTCAGCGCCGGCCCCGCCACCCTGCCCGAATCCGTCTTGCGCCAGGCCGCCGACGAGATGCTCGACTGGCATGGTTCGGGCATGTCGGTGATGGAGATGAGCCATCGCGGCAAGGAGTACATGAGCATCCACGCCGAAGCAGAAGCCGACCTGCGTGAGTTGCTTGCCATTCCTGCCAACTACAAGGTCGTCTTCCTGCAGGGCGGCGCCATCGGCCAGAACGCCTTCGTGCCGATGAACCTCTATCGCGGCAAGGCAAGCGCCGACTATGTGAACACCGGCGAATGGTCGAAGAGATCGATCAATGAAGCCAAGAAATACGGCACCGTCAACGTGGTGGCCAGCTCTGAACCGAGCGGCTTCACGAGCATTCCAAAGCAAGACACCTGGAAGCTCGATCCCAACGCAGCTTACGTGCACATCTGCTCCAACGAGACCATTGGCGGCATGCAGTACCACTGGACGCCCGACACCGGGGACGTGCCGCTGGTGGCCGACATGTCCTCGGAAATCCTCTCCAAGCCGATCGATGTGGGCCGCTACGGGCTCATCTATTGCGGCGCGCAGAAGAACATCGGCCCAGCCGGGCTGACCATCGTCATGGTGCGCGAAGACCTGATCGGCCAGGCCATGCCCATCACGCCGTCGGCCTTCGACTTGAAGCAGCAGTCCGACAACGATTCGATGCTGAACACCCCGCCGACCTATGCGATCTACATTGCGGGGCTGGTGTTCAAGTGGCTGAAGAAGCAAGGCGGCCTCAAGGCGATCGAAGAGCACAACCGCGTGAAGGCGGCGCTCTTGTACGACTACCTCGACTCGCAGACTTTCTATTCCTGCCCGATCGCCAAAGACGACCGCTCTCTGATGAACGCGCCGTTCAAGCTGAAGGACGAGTCGCTGGACGAAGCCTTCCTCAAGGGCGCGAAGGAGCGCGGCATGCTGCAATTGAAGGGCCACCGGTCCGTCGGCGGCATGCGCGCCTCGATCTATAACGCCATGCCCAAAGAGGGTGTGCAGGCGCTGGTGGCCTATATGAAGGAATTCGAAGCCAGCCACACCTGACGAGAGAGCTTTGTAGGGTGGGCAAAGCGAAGCGTGCCCACGCGGACCATTCCGCTGAAGTGAATCGACGCCGCGTGGGCACGCTCCGCTTTGCCCACCCTACGAATCCAAACTGCAGGGAGCGAATGGATGACGCACTTCAACGTCCTGGTACTCAACCAGATCTCGCAGAACGGGCTGTCGCGGCTGCCGGCCGATCGCTACAGCGTGGGCAAGAACCTCCCGCAACCGGCCGGCGTGCTGGTGCGTTCCGCAGACATGCATTCGATGGACATCCCCGGCAGCGTGCAGGCCATTGCGCGCGCTGGTGCAGGCACGAACAACATCCCCGTGAAGGCCATGAGCCAGCGGGGCATACCGGTGTTCAATGCACCAGGCGCCAATGCAAACGCCGTGAAAGAACTGGTGCTCACGGGCATGCTGCTGGCGGCGCGAAACGTCCCCGCCGCGCTGCGCTTCGTCGCCACGCTCGACCCCGACATGGTCGACATGGACAAGACGGTCGAGGAAGGCAAGAAGGCTTTCGCGGGCTTCGAACTGGCCGGTCAGACGCTGGGAATCGTCGGCCTGGGCAAGGTCGGGTGCCTGGTGGCCGATGCGGCCATCAAGCTCGGCATGAAGGTGCTGGGCCACGACCCGGAGATCACCGTCGATGCGGCATGGAGTCTGCCGTCGCAGGTGAAGAAGGCGTCGAGCGTGAGCGAAGTACTGCGCAATGCCAACTTCGTGACGCTGCACGTGCCGCTGGTCGATGCGACGCGCCACCTCGTGAATGCGGACAACATCACGCTGATGAAGCAGGGCGCCGTGCTGCTCAATTTCTCCCGTGATGGCGTGGTGAGCAAGAGCGCGGTGCTGTCCGCGCTCGACAAGCAGCTGGCAGCCTATGTGTGCGATTTCCCGAGCGCGACGATCAACGCGCATCAACGTGTCATCGCCCTGCCGCACCTGGGTGCATCAACGCGCGAGGCGGAAGAAAACTGCGCAGTGATGGCAGTGGAGGAACTGCGTGACTATCTGGAGCATGGCAACGTCGTCAACTCGGTGAACTTCCCATCGGTAAGCATGGCCCGCGAGTCCAACTACCGGGTTGCGATCTCGAATGCCAACGTGCCCAACATGCTGGGCCAGATTTCGACCACCATGGCTCGCGCCGGGTTGAACATCCACAACATGGTCAACAAGTCCCGCGGTGACGTGGCCTACACGCTGGTCGACGTCGACAGCCCTATTGCGCCAGGCGTGTTGAGCGACATCGCGGCCATCGAAGGGGTGCTGGCGGTCCGGTACCTGCCCTTGTAGTACCTTCCCTTGTAATCACTGCGACCACGGCACAATCAGAGCCATGCTGACTGTCAACAAACTCATTCCCCAGGGCCAGGGTCTGGCCCCCGCCCTGCTCAAGCGCGCCGCCGCCGTGGTGCTCGACTGGGACACACGGCAAAA
This sequence comes from Rhizobacter sp., assembly GCA_021153565.1. GTDB lineage: Bacteria > Pseudomonadota > Gammaproteobacteria > Burkholderiales > Burkholderiaceae_C > Albitalea. The sequence goes on along the minus strand of JAJKJU010000249.1, from coordinate 10,639 downwards.
GAGTCGCTTCGACGCCCAAGACTCCCAAGGACGCACGCTTGGCGTCTTCTTGGCGCGCGGCGCCTTGGTTCGAGGTGGCGACGTGCTGGTGGCCGAAGACGGATCGCTGATCAAGGTCGTCGCGACGCCGCAGCCGGTGCTGGTGATCCGGCCGTGCGGCGAGCATGGGTCGCCGTTCGATCTGATGCGTGCGGCCTACCACCTCGGCAATCGCCATGTGCAACTTGATCTGCGATCAGACCGGCTGCAGATCGAACCCGATCATGTGCTGGCCGACATGCTGCGCAACATGCATTTGATCGTGACCGAAGAGCTGGCGCCCTTCGAGCCGGAAGGCGGGGCGTATGCGGCGGGTGTACACGGCCATGCGCATCACGATCACGATCACGATCACGATCACGATCACGATCACGATCACGGTCACGCGCACGGTCATGAGGACCACAGGCCTCATGTGCATGGCCCAGGCTGCAACCACGACCACTGAGAGGCTGAGAATATTTCGATCATGCCCGCTCATCACGCTCGGGCACGCTCGAAAAACTCTCAGCCTCTGACAACACCGTTGTAAGGTGGGCAATGCAAAGCATGCCCACGCGGTAGTCATTCAATTCGGATCGACGAGCCGCGTGGGCACGCTTGGCTTTGCCCTCCTACAGCTTGCCCTCGCCCCATGCCTCGTATCCTGAAACCGCCGCGCCCTACTCCGCCGGCCGCATTGCTGAAATTGATGTGGCTCGCTTCGCCCGCGCTTCCTGTTGGCGGTTTCAGCTATTCGGAGGTACTTGAATCAGCTGTTGAAGCCGGGCTCGTCACGAATGAAGTGCAAGCCGCCGAGTGGGTGACCGATCAACTCCACCTCGCCCTCTCGCGCAGCGATCTTGCCGTCGTGCACAAGGCCATTGGCGCCTGGAACCGCGCCGACCTCGACAGCATCACCGCCCTCAACAACTGGGTCACCACCACCCGAGAAAGCAGCGAGCTTCGCCAACAGACACAGCAAATGGGCCGCTCGCTGGTCGAGTGGTTGCGCAATCGCGACCTGAGCGACGAGCGCCTCGCCTTACTCGCTGTGCTTCAACCCGCTCCCACCTGGCCCGTCGCCTTCGCACTGGCCGCCACGCAAACCGGCGCGTCCCCGCGCGAAGCCCTGCTCGCCTTCGCTTTCGGCTGGGCGGAGAACATGGTGCAGGCATCGCTCAAGGCGGTACCGCTTGGACAAAGCGCCGGCCAACGCATCCTCGCCAAACTCAGCGATGCCATTCCGGCGTGCGTCGATCGCGCCATTGCCTTGATGGACAGCGAACGGCAAGCCTTCGCACCCATGTTCGCGATCCTCTCGGCACAGCATGAGACTCAGTACTCCAGACTCTTCCGCTCCTGATGGCTCGCAACGTTGAAATCAAGGCCCGCGTGCCAGACATGGTGGTCAAGACCTGCTACACCGTCTGCAGGCGCCGCCCGACCCATTGATCGAGGGCGCCTACCTCGAACGTCTTTCGCGAAAGTCACCACCATGAGCAAGCTGCACTGCATTCCGGGCCGCACAAAGAAGCTCCCGCCATTGCGCGTGGGTGTGGGCGGCCCCGTCGGGTCTGGCAAGACGACGCTGGTCGAGATGCTTTGCAAGAGCATGCGCGATCACTACGACCTCGTGGTCGTCACCAACGACATCTACACCAAGGAAGACCAGCGGCTGCTGACGGTGGCCGGCGCGCTGGAAGCGGAGCGAATCATGGGCGTGGAAACCGGCGGCTGCCCCCACACCGCCATTCGCGAAGACGCGTCGATCAATCTCGAAGCCGTCGACCGCATGTTGGCCAAGTTTCCGAACGCGGACATCGTGTTCATCGAGTCGGGTGGCGACAACCTGGCTGCAACCTTCAGCCCTGAACTTTCAGACCTCACCATCTACGTCATCGACGTGGCCGCCGGAGAGAAGATTCCGCGCAAAGGAGGACCAGGCATCACCAAGAGCGATCTCTTCGTCATCAACAAAACCGACCTCGCACCGTACGTCGGCGCGGATCTCGGTGTGATGGAGTCGGACACCAAGCGCATGCGCGGCATCAAACCATTCGTGATGACGAACCTCAAGACGCACACGGGTCTGGCCGACGTCACGGCCTTCATCGAGCGCAAGGGTCTACTGAAGGCCGCTTGATATGCAGGCGATGGAAATGCTTCAGCCAAATCTCAGAGGCTGAGAGCATTTCGATCATGACCGAGCAGCACGTCAAAAGGCGCCTGATCCAGGCGCAAAGCGCAGCCATAGCTCGTGCAATGGCCGAGCATTTGCAACGACGAGCAGGGGTCTTTTGCCGTGCTGCTCGGTCATGATCGAAATACTCTCAGCCTCTCAGAGCCAACCAACGCGCTTGAAGCGGCGGTATAGCAAGTAGCACGTCACGCCGATCACGCCCAGCGCCATCGGATATCCGTAGGTCCACTTCAACTCCGGCATGTGCTCGAAGTTCATGCCCCAGATGCCAGCGAAGGCGGTCGCGACAGCGAAAATCCCGGCCCACGCAGCCAATTGCTTCGTTGTCTCGGACTCCTCGATCGTCACCATCGACAAGTTCACCTGGATCGCCGTTCCGATCGTGTCGCGCAGCGCCTCCAGCGTGCCGTTGATGCGCACCAGATGGTCGTAGACGTCACGGAAGTATTCGCGGTTGTTCTCGCACACCATCGGCACGCGCCCGCTCCACAGCTTGCTCACCGATTCCATCAGCGGCGTCACCGCATGCTTGACGACGCCGATGCGCCGCTTGAGCGCATAAAGGTGCTCGATGTTGGCGCGCGCCGAGCCGCGAACGAAGATCTGTTCTTCGATCACCTCGAGTTCCCCCTCCAGCGCATCGATGATCGGAAAGTAGCGGTCGACCACCGCGTCCATCAGCGCATAGAACACGAAGCCCGCGCCGTGCTTCAGCAAGTGCGGTTCGTGCTCTGCGCGCTCACGCACGCCGAGCAAGTTCTGCGTGCTGTGATTGCGCACCGACAGCACGAAGTTGCGCCCCACGAAGATGTTCACCTCGCCCACCCGCAACTCATCTGTCGCGCTGAACTCCACCGTGTGCATCACGACGAAGAGTGTGTCGCCATACTCCTCGACCTTGGGCCGCTGATGACCGTGTCGCGCGTCCTCCACCGCCAGGTCGTGCAGGCTGAACTCCTCCTGCATCTTCTCGAGCTCGTCGTTCGTCGCGTCGCGCAAGGCCACCCAGACAAAGCAATCAGGCCGGTGCACGAATTCGCTGATCTGCTCCACCGACAAGTCGGCGAGCTTCTTGCCATCTTCGTAGGCGACGCAGTTGATGAGCATCTCAGAGGCTGAGAGTTTTTCGAGCGTGCCCGAGCAGCACGTCAAAAGGCGCCTGATCCAGGCGCAAAGCGCAGCCATAGCTCGTGCTATGGCGAGCATTTGCAACGACGAGCAGGTGCCTTTTGGCGTGATGAGCGGGCATGATCGAAATACTCTCAGCCTCTAAGTGTCTGTCCGTCGGGGCGTTCATCAGTGGATGGTGCCCGCGCCTTGCAGCGCCCGGACCGCACCCGCGCCCATCGACGCACCGAGGCGCTTGGCGAGCCGCTCGGCGATGTTTTCCTTGGGCGTGTAGTCGATGATTTCTTCGGCATGCACGACTTCGCGTGCGATGTAGTCGAGGTTGCCGAACTTGTCGGCCAACCCGAACTTCACCGCGTCCTCGCCGTTCCAGTAGAGGCCCGAGAACGTGTCCGACGTCTCCTTCAGACGCTTGCCGCGGCCTTCTTTCACTTTGCGAATGAACTGCTTGTGGATCTGGTCGAGCATGGCCTGCGTGTAGGCGCGCTGCTTATCGCTTTCGGGCGTAAACGGATCGTTCATGCCCTTGTTCTCACCGGCGGTGTAAAGCCTGCGTTCGATGCCCAGCTTTTGCATGATGCCGGTGAAGCCGAAGCCGTCCATCAGCACGCCGATGGAGCCGACCACGCTGGCCTTGTCGGTGTAGATCTCGTCAGCCGCAACCGCGATGTAGTAGGCCCCCGATGCGCACATCTCCTCGACCACCGCATAGACTTTCTTCTTGTGCAGCAACTTGAGCCGATGAATCTCGTCGTTGACGATGCCCGCTTGCACGGGGCTGCCGCCCGGCGAGTTGATGCGCAGCACCACGGCCTGCGCATTGGGCTCTTCGAAGGCAGTCTTCAGTCCGTTGACGATGCGCTCGGCACTCGCCTCGGTGTCTGAGGCGATCTCCCCGCGAATTTCGACCAGCGCCGTATGCGGCCCGCTGGGCAGGTTGGCCGCTTTGCGCGCAGCCAGCAGCGACCAGAACATCAGCACGATAAGCAGCAGCCAAAGCCCGCGGAAGATGAGGCGCCAGCGTCGATCGCTGCGGCGGTCCTTGATGTAGTCGCGGGCGAACTGCTCGATCACGCTGTCGAGCCGGCCTGGGACGGGCACGGTCGCAGAGACTGCGGGCGCAATGGGCGGTGGAAGCGGGGCAGGTGCCGGGCCAGCGCCCGGCAGGTCGTCTTGCGAAGTCATGGGGAAACTTTCTGAAGGCAGCCCGGCTGTGTGCGAGACGGTAGGAGATCAGTCATGCCTCTCAGCCTACTAGCCTCTTGGCCTCTCAGTCCGAGAAGGCCGGTCGGGTGTCTCGTGAAGGATACCAATAGACCTGCCCGTCGCGCTCTTCAACCTGCAGCGGCGTGAGCTTTCCACGGCCGCAGGGTCCACCGGCACAACGCCCATCGCGCGGATCGTAAGCGGCGCCGTGGATCGAGCAAAGGATGTACTCTTTTCCACTGTCGAGAAACTCGCCCGGCTGCCAGTCCATCTCGGTCGGAACGTGCACGCAGCGGTTCAGGTAGGCGACGATCCGCCCATCGAATCGCAGGACGAATCCGCGCGCCGTCTGGCCAAAATGCAGCACGTCGAAGACGAAAGCATTGCCGCGTTCTTCGAGGGTCGAAGACGGACAAAGCGGCTGCGGGGGCAGCTCGGGTTTCTCAAGCATGGCGAGACAGCCAGTCGTGCAGATCTGACACCGAATTGGCAACGTGAAGCGGCGCGAACTCGCCGAAGGCCGCGCTCTCGTGCGCGCCGTAGCTCACGCCGATGCGCGCCGCGCCGGCATTGGCGGCAAGCCGCAGGTCGTGCGTTGTGTCGCCGATCATCAGCGTTCGCTCGGGCTCGACACCAAACTCGCTCATCAGCTCGATCAGCATCTGCGGATCGGGCTTGGAAGCGGTTTCCTCGGAAGTGCGGGTCGCGTGAAAGATACCCTTGAGTTGCACGGAATTCAGCGCCTCATCGAGTCCGCGTCGCGATTTTCCCGTGGCCACGCCCAGCCAGTGCTCGCGTTCTCGCAGCGCCTGCAACATGGCAAGTGCGCCTTCGAAGAGCACGATCTCATGCTCCTTGACAAAGTAGTGGTGGCGGTAACGGTTACCTAGTTCAGCGTAGCGCTCGCGCGCCAGGCCGGGTGCCAAATGCTGCAAGGCCTCGGCAAGGCCCATGCCGATCACGTAGCTCGCCTCCCTGTCGCTGGGCACCTCGATGCCGAAGTCGGCGCATGCCGCCTGGATGGAGCGAGTGATGGTGGCGGTGGAGTCGAACAAGGTGCCATCCCAATCGAAAACGATCAGGTCGAACTGGCGAGGGCGTGTGATCAAGATAGGACTTTCAGGAGGGCAAGACATTCTGTTGGCAATGGTGCTTCGAACTCGACCGCCTCGCCGGTGGAAGGATGCTCGAATTTGAGGCGCCTGGCGTGCAGGAACATGCGATCGAAGCGATGGCCTTTCACCGTCTCACCGCGGGCCAGCGACTTGTTGATGGCGAAATCACCGTACTTCTCATCGCCTGCGATCGGATGGCCTTCGTGCAAGAGATGCACACGGATCTGATGGGTACGACCGGTCTTGATGGTCACGTCGAGCAAGGTGAAGTCCGCATACTTCTTGGCGATCTTGACCAGCGTGATGGAGCGGCGGCCGTTCTCATGGTCTTCATCGACGGCGCACACGCGTCGCTCGCCTTCGGTCGTCAGGAATTTGTGCAGCGCCACGTCGATGACCTTCTTGCCCGCCGGCCAGGCACCGATGACCAGCGCCGCGTAAGTCTTGCCCGTCTCGCGGTTGCGGAACTGGTCCTGGAGCGCCGTCAGTGTCGAACGCTTCTTCGCCACCAGCAAGAGTCCTGATGTCTCCTTGTCGAGCCGATGCACGAGTTCGAGAAACTTGGCCTGCGGCCTCGCCCGCCGCAGTTGCTCGATCACGCCGAAGCTCACGCCGCTGCCGCCGTGCACTGCCACACCGGCCGGTTTGTTGACTGCGATGAGGTAGTCGTCTTCATAAACGACAGGAAATTCGCGTGCCGGCACAGAGGGTTCTGCGCTGCGATCAGCCATTCGGACCGGCGGAACCCGGACCTCGTCGCCCAGCGCCAGCCGGGTATCCGCTGCCGCACGGCCTTTGTTGACACGCACTTCACCGGATCGGATCACCCGATAAACATGGGTCTTGGGGACACCCTTGAGCAGCTTGATGAGGAAGTTGTCGAGACGCTGGCCTTCTGAGCTTTCGTCAACCTGCATCCGAAATACCGACGGCGCGGACGCACTGACGGAGCCCGACGCAGGCCCTGGGGCCTTGACGGCCTTTGCTTTGGCGGCGGGTTTGCCCCCTATAATGCGTTGGACCACGTTTGCGATGTAAGTGTTTGATTTTCCTGAGTTTACTCGGGCGCTTGCTTGAAGACGTGGCGGCTGCAGCAAGAGCTTCAGCCACCAAGGTGATGCAACGCACAAGGCGTGCGGCGGGCCCTGTCCCCAAGTGACAAGGGCGGCCGACCAGCCCATGCGGAAGAGCAAACGTAGAACGAACCCCGAAGGGCCTCCGGCCCTGAAACACAAGGTTTTTCAGGTAGAAGATGCCCGGTGTCCGGCGAAGTTGCCGCATGCCTCGCACCTTCCGCCCGCGTCCAGTGATCACGCGAATGTCGTCCCGACTCCCCCACCTTCCAAGCGCGCAGCGCTCGCCATCCGCGGTCATGTCGACCCATGGCGATGCCCCATCGCGTGCGGACGCGTGGACAGGGACTCCGCCTCCATGCGCTGCCGAGCCTTCGCCCATCCGGCGACAAGCCCTGGCTCGGTGGTTGGTCCTCGCCTCCCCCACTGCCTCGCACGCGCCAACGCTGCCTCACTGATCGCATTCCGATCAGCGGCAGTCCAGGGCGATTCCTTCCGGTTCTCCACGTTTCTCGTGCATCGATGAGTCGCCCCTGAGAAATCAGCGGGCGGCGTGTTGAGCGCCTGTCCTTTGAAACGAGGACGGCGAAGGAGTGCACATGAAACGCATGCTGATCAATGCGACGCAACCCGAAGAGCGTCGCCTCGCCATCGTCGATGGCCAGAAACTTCTCGATTTCGAGACCGAGATCGAAGGGCGCGAACAGCGCAAGGGCAACATCTACAAAGCGGTCGTGACTCGCGTCGAGCCTTCTCTCGAAGCCTGTTTCGTCGACTACGGCGAAGACCGACACGGCTTCCTGCCGTTCAAGGAAATCTCGCGCAACTTCTTCCGCGAAGGCGTGGACGTGCGCTCGGCGCGCGTTCAAGACGCCATCAAGGAAGGCGACCAGCTCCTGGTGCAAGTCGAAAAGGAAGAACGCGGCAACAAAGGCGCGGCGCTCACCACCTTTGTCTCGCTGGCCGGCCGCTACCTGGTGCTGATGCCCAACAACCCGCGCGGCGGCGGCGTGTCGCGCCGCATTGAGGGTGAAGACCGTGAAGAGCTGAAGGAAAACCTCGACCAGCTCGAATATCCGAAAGGCATGAGCCTTATCGCCCGAACCGCAGGCATCGGACGCACGGCGCCCGAGCTTCAGTGGGACTTGAACTACATGCTCAAGCTGTGGACCGCCATTGATGGTGCGGCCCAGGCTGGCAAGGGTGCCTTCCTGATCTACCAGGAATCGTCGCTCGTGATCCGCGCGATCCGCGATTACTTCACTGCGGATGTCGGTGAAATCCTCATCGACACCGATGACATCTACGAACAAGCGCATCAGTTCATGAGCCATGTGATGCCGGAATCGGCTAGCAAGGTGAAGCGCTACCGCGACGACGCGCCGCTGTTCTCTCGTTTCCAGATCGAACACCAGATCGAGACCGCGTTCTCGCGCACGGTGAACCTGCCGTCCGGCGGCGCGATCGTGATCGACCACACCGAAGCACTGGTGTCGGTGGACGTGAACTCGGCGCGCGCAACCCGCGGCAGCGACATCGAGGAAACCGCCACCCGCACCAACCTCGAAGCCGCCGACGAAATTGCGCGCCAGATGCGTTTGCGCGATCTGGGCGGACTGATCGTCGTCGACTTCATCGACATGGAAGAGTCGAAGAACCGCCGCGAAGTCGAGACGCGGTTGCGCGACGCACTGCGTCAGGACCGCGCGCGTGTTCAGTTCAGCTCGATCTCGAAGTTCGGCCTGCTCGAACTGTCACGCCAGCGCCTGCGCCCTGCGTTGAGCGAAGGCAGTCACATCACCTGCCCGCGTTGTAACGGCACCGGCCACATCCGCGATACCGAATCGTCGGCGTTGCAAATTTTGCGCATGGTCCAGGAAGAGTCCATGAAGGACAACACCGCCGCCGTGCATGTTCAGGTGCCGGTGGAAGTAACTTCGTTCCTCCTGAACGAGAAGCGCACTGAAATCACCAAGATCGAAATGAAGCAGCGCGTGACCGTGCTGCTCGTGCCGAACAAGGCTTTGGAAACGCCGAACTACCGCCTGGAACGTTTGCGCCACGACGACCCGCGCCTGGAAAATCTGCAGGCCAGCTACACGATGATCGACGAACCCGAAGAGGAAGTCGGCATCACTCGACGTGAGAAGACGAAGGCGAAGCAGGAACCGGTCATCAAAGGCATCCTGCCCGAGACGCCCGCGCCGATCGCCACGCCCAAGCCGGAGCCGGTCGCTGCGGCGGCGCCTGCCCCCGTGGTAGCAGCGCCGCCGGTGGATGCGCAGGCCGGTGAAGGATTCTTCGGCTGGATCAAGAAGCTGTTCGGTGGCGGTGCGCAAGCTCCGACGCCTGCGGTCGTGGCGGCGCCTGCAGTGGCGGCCGAAACGTCCGAGCGCCGAGAAGGACGCGGCGACCGAGGTGGTCGCGGCGGACGCGGCGATCGCGATGGCAAGCGTGGCGACGGCCGACGCGGCGAGCGTGCGGACCGCAGCGAGCGCGGTGGAGAACGCGGTGGTGAACGTGCCGCCGCGGATCGTGGCGGCGAGCGTACTGCCGTGGATCGGGGCGGTGAGCGTGCTGCCGTGGATCGTGGCGGTGAACGTGCTGCCGTGGATCGCAGTGAGCGCGGGGAACGCCCCGAAGCCGGCTCCGAGCGCGGGGGCCGTGGCGGTCGCGATGGACGCGGCCGTCGTGGTGAGCGCGCGGACAAGGCGCAAGAAGGCAGCGTGATCGCGGCGGTCGATCAGACGGCCGGCGACGAACAGCGCGGTGGCCGAGGAGAGGCTCGTAGCGAGCGTGGTGAGCGCGCGGAACGTGGTGAAGGCCGTGGCGATCGCGGTGAGCGAGGTGGCCGTGGCCCGCGCCAGGACCGCGAACCACGTCGACCCGCCCCCGTCGAAGGCGCGGCGGCCGATGAGGCCCAGCAACTGCAAGGCTTCGTTGAACCCATCACCAGTGCCGAAGGTGCTGAAGCCGGGGGCGGCGAACACCGCGAGGGTGGACGCCGGCGACGTCGCGGACGCGGCGGTCGCGATCGCGACGAAGCTCATCAGGCCAACGACGTCGCGACCGATCTGAACGTCGGCGAACAACACGCCGACGGCTTTACCGCCGTCCCTGCACAACTCGATCTCGACGCAGCACCGGTCAGCGGATCGAGCGCATCAAATGCCGAATCGGATCGTGCTGCGTCAACCGAGGGCACAGGCCCGGAACAGGGTGAACGCGAAGAAGGTGGAGAGCGCGAAGGCGGTCGTCGCCGCGGTCGCAACCGACATCGTCGCGAACGTCGTGAAGACGACTTGCCGAGCAGCACGGAAGGCGTGCCCGAAGCTGCTTCGTTAGAAGTCCCGGTTGCCGGCGATGGCGCGGCCAAGGGCGCAAGCTTCGAGCCCCAAGCGACGGATCTGCCGGCACAACAGCCGATCATGGCGAGCTACGAGGCGCCTGCCCCGTTCGTGGTCGCACCGGCGCCTGTCGTTGCGCCGGTCGAATCGGCAGCCCCCGCCGCGATCGAGCCGTTCGTGTTGCCGACCAGCGACCTGCAAGCGGTAGCGCAAGCAGCAGGACTGCAGTGGGTGAACTCCGACGCGGACAAGATTCGCGCCGTGCAGGAAGCGATGGAGCGAGAGCCCAAGCCCGTGCATGCTCCGCGTGAGCCGAAGCCGGTTGAGTCGATCGAGGAAGGCCCGCTGGTGCTGGTCGAGACCCGCAAGGACCTGACGCAGTTCAAGCTGCCCTTCGAGACAGTACAAGGCAGCGCACAACCGCACGCCTGACCCTGCTCAGCGTCAAATCGGGATAGGGGCCGATCATCGCTGATCGGGCCCCTCCCACACCACCCGGCATGCGGGCCCGCACCGGGCGGTTCGAGAAGTTGAGGTCATGAGAGTTTG
>JAJKJU010000248.1 GCA_021153565.1 Rhizobacter sp. | reverse complement strand
TCCTGATAAGCCGGCAGCGCAACCGCGGCCAGGATGCCGATGATCGCGACGACGATCATCAATTCGATGAGGGTGAAACCTTGTTGAACTCGCTTCATGTGGTGCTCCAGGGGAAAAAAGGTGGTGAAACTCGCCCTGCTTCTGTTGCAGAGCCTGTGCCATGCCGGTGGGCTCGATATTTTGAGACTTATGACTAGTCAACTGACGCGGACGGTCACAAATTGTTGGGGCGGCTTACGACTGCGTCTTCGAACTGACGCAAAACGTCAGGAACCGTGTGCGCCAATTCAATGTATTGCCCGGCTTGCAAGGCATGGATGCGATGGGGTGTCTCGATCTTCGACACCCCGGCCATCACCGACGGAATTTCGCCCGGCTTGATGTGGGTGATATAGACATCGACGCTGCCGCCGAGTTGCGCCAACTCTTCACGCAAGGCCGTCGGGCACAGGTGCTGGCTGATGGTCGCGAGCTGGCGCTCGTCGTCACTGAAGGCCGTTTCGATGACCAGGTGCGCCACTTTCAGTGTCGCGAGGCGTCGCCACAACGCCGGATTGGGCCCCGTGTCGCCGGTGTAGACCCAAACACCTTGGTCCCCGCCCGCATCGACTGCAAAACCGACCGCCGGGACGGTGTGTGCGGCCGTCAGCACCTCGATCTTGTGATGGCCCACCGCGAGCACCTCGCCGACCTGCAGCGGCTCGAAACGCAGCGCCGGTGCCTCGGGCGAGGGCAGGCGGGTGAAGTCGGGCCAGATCACGCCATTGAAGATGTGCTGGCGAAGCGCGTCAAGCGTCTGGTGCAGGGCATGCACGACGATTGGCGGCCGGCGCTGGGCCGCTCGCGTGCGCATGACCGTGTCGGCCAGCAAGCCGATGGAGAGAACGTGATCAAGGTGCGAATGGCTGATGAAGATGTGATCGATGCGCGCCAGCTCTTCGAGGCTCAAATCGCCCACGCCGGTACCGGCGTCGATCAGGATGCGCTCGTCCAGCAGGAACGAGGTCGTCCTGCAGCCGGCGGCGATGGCCCCGGAGCAACCAAGGACGCGAATGATCATGGCTGGCGCTTTCTGGCGGCGTTACGGCCCCGACGTGTTCGATTTTGCGCTCTCTGAAGCCGTTGTCCGGGCCTCTGGTGGGTTCCTGGACGGGCAGGCATCTATCAGCCGCGCGCGCATGACACATATTGATGGGCGCAACACGCCCGCGCAAGGCGCCGAAGTCGCATTTCCTCGTGAATCGAGAGGGTGCGGCGGCGGCTGTGAAATGTTCACGCCAAGCCTGCGTCTTCGCAGGGATATCGCCACTGCCATGGACCGTGCGCGGGGAAGCGAATGGCGCACCTTGCCGCGTCAGGAAGGCGAACGCGCGACTCTAGCGGCCAGGCCTCAGAGCTGCACGAACTGCATTTGCGTGCCGGCCAATTCGATCACGTCGCCGTTCTTGAGCTGCACCGTTTCGCCGGTCAGCGGGTGGCCATTGACGGTCGGACGCGTGGTGCCCTCGACATGGGCGAAAACATAGCCGCCTGGGCGCTTGGTGATGGACGCCACCTGCACGCCAGGTTTGCCAACGGTCGTCACGACCTTGGTGAGGTTCACTTCCCGGCCGGCTGCGGCGCCGTTGAGCACGCGAATCGATGCCGCGACGACGCTCGAGCCGAGCGAACCGAATCCGGAACTGCCGAATCCGACGGTGGATGCATACCCGGCAGCGGACGGCGCAGGCGCAGCCGTAGGCAGCGATCCCGGCTTCATGATCATGGTCTTTTCGTAATCGGTGCCGTCTTCGAGCAGGTACTTGATCTTGTACTTGCCGATTTCAACGGTGTCGTTGTGCGTCAGAAGCTGCTTCTTGACCGCTTTACCGTTGATGTATGTGCCGTTGGTGCTGTTGAGGTCTTCGATGAAGACATCGGAGCCGACCATTTGCAACACGGCGTGTTCGCCGGACACCGCCAAGTTGTCGATCACGATGTCGTTGTAAGGCCGACGCCCAAGGGTCGTTTTGTCCTTTGTGATCTGAACTTCCTTGATCACCACCCCGTCGAGCGATACGACCAGTTTGCCCATGCTTTGACCTCGTGCCTCGTTGTCTTGTCTCGTCTTTCCGCCAGGACGAATCGCCCGTGAAAGCTGGTGCCCTTTATCGCCTGAAGGGCCACCACGAACGCGCCGGACCGTTGGTTCCGCGCACTCTTGCGAGTATCACCGAAATATTGTCCTTGCCGCCTGCGTCGTTGGCTGCATCGATCAAGCCGGACCCTCCCTCCTCCAACGAGTCGCTCGCCTGCAACAACTGGGCGATGGTTTCATCGTCGAGCATGTCGGACAACCCGTCCGAGCACAACAGATAGACGTCGCCGGGCATGGTGTCATGCAGGTGGGTTTCAAGCAGCACCGTGTCCTCGACCCCCACAGCGCGGGTGACGAGGTTCTTGTTGGCCGAGAAAGCGGCCTGCTCGACCGTGATGAGCCCCGCGTCGATCTGCTCCTGCAGCAGCGAATGGTCATGCGTGATCTGCGTGAGCCGCCCGGCTCGCAGCCGGTAGCCGCGCGAATCGCCGACGTGACCCATCAGCAGGCGCCCTTCGCGGAAAACGCCAACCACGAGCGTCGTGCCCATGCCCGCGAACTGGTGATTCGAATTGGCCGCGTTGAAGATGGCGCGGTTGGCGTTGTCGACGCAGATGTCCATGGCGCGCCGCACGTCAGTGTCGGACGCCGTGGCAGAGGCCTCCTGCAGCCAGCGGCCGAGCTCGGTCTTGATGAACGAGGTGGCCATGCCGCTGGCAACCTCGCCGGCGTTGTAGCCGCCCATGCCGTCGGCCAGCACGATCAGCGCGGACGGCTCGTCCACGGCCACCGAGTCTTCGTTGTTGTTGCGAGCGCGGCCAGTGTCGGTGGCGCAGAAGAACTCGAAACTCATGTTGTGCGTTGGCGGTGCGGCAAGCGGCTGAGGAGGGCCAGGGGACTCGACTCGAAGGGAGCGAATCAAGGCGAGGGATTGTGCCTTGGATCGGTTCGGCTTAGCTTCACGGTCGCGGCGAACCCATCGGATTTGGGGGGTGTGACATCACCAGAGGCAGCGGGCAAGCCCCCCACCTCGGGCACGAGGGCGCCAGCGATGACGCGCAAGTCCTCGGCGAACTGGCGGCCTTCGGCATAGCGCACTTCCGGTCGCTTCTCGAGTGCAAGTGCAACCGCGTTGGCCAGCGTCTCTGGCAGGTCGGGGCGCACGGTTCGCACGTCAGGCGCGGGGTCGTTGGCGATCTGGTACATGAGCTTGGCCATTGAATCTGCCGCATGAGGAAGCTGGCCCGTCAGCAACTGGAAGAGCATGACGCCCAGCGAGTACAGGTCGCTGCGGCCGTCGACGCGCCGTCCGGCCATCTGCTCGGGCGACATGAAGGACGGTGTGCCCAGCACCATGCCCGTGCGGGTACGGCTCGAGTCGGTAATGCGCGCAATTCCGAAGTCGGTGACCTTCACGCTGTCTTCGCTCGGATCGATCATCACGTTGGCGGGCTTGATGTCACGGTGGACGACGCCCTGGCTGTGCGCGTAAGCCAGCGCGTCGGCCACGCGCGCCACAATGTTCAACACCATGGGCACCGGCAGCAGGTCGGCCCCCGAGGTGTGGCGTTGCAGATCGTGGCCCTTGAGGTATTCCATCGCGATGTAGGCAAGATCCTGGTCCTCGCCGGCGTCGAAGATGGTCACGATGTCGCGGTGCTGCAACCGGCCCGCCGTCTCGGCTTCCCGGAAGAAGCGCGCCCGCGCTTCGACGAGCTCGGCCCCGTCGAACTCCTGGCTGAGCGCCATGGTCTTGATCGCGACCTGACGGCCGATCTTGGGGTCGTGCCCGAGGTACACCGCGCCCATGGCACCGCGGCCAAGTTGTCGATCGATGCGGTAGCGTCCGAGGGACGCCCGGTCAGGCGTGACGGTGGCCGGAGGAGGAATCGATGCCGGCGATTTGGTGGTGGACTTGACCGGCGGTGAAATACTTGGGGTCTTGGCCGGAAGTTTGACACCTGAAGCACTCGATGTGCGCGCGGCTCCCAAGCCCAAGTGCCCGAACAGCAATCCCAGCGCCGCCGGCCATGCCGGCCACCATGCGGACGCGAACTCGAGCAGCGCCCAGCTCGTTCCCATTGCGGCGATGGCGATCACGCCGCTGCACAGGGCCGCCGCACGCGGTCTCATTGAAGGGACGGCGACACGCAGGTACAACGCTACGCCAATGAGACTCAAACAGGCCGCAACGAGAGACCCCACCGACGAGTCCGGCGCAGACAGGCCACCTGTGAAGATTTGAACGAGCGTGTGCGATGCGGACATGCCTGCGCACGTTAGCACAGGCTTTCGCGCCAGTGGCCTCAAACCGAGCACTTGCAGCGGCCCGAGCCGCGTCGCGCCGGATCGTCAGTCGGCCATCGCCAGCACTGCGCTCAGTCCGGTGGTGATTGCAATCGGGGCCACCCACCGCATCGCGGTATCCGTCGGCTGCGTCGAGCTGATCGGCTCGTCGGCCTTGCCCAGCCGCGGCCGGCGCGCGTCCAAGAGTCGCAGCGGGCCAAGTCGCGCGGACAGCCTGGCCGACACGTTGACCAGTGGCCGCCGGGCCACGAGCTTCTCGACGCGGCTGCCTGCCTGCGCTTTCAACTCGGGTTCCAGATCGGCGAAAAGCTCAGCGGCCCAACGCTCGCGCCATTGGGCGCGCGCCGCGCCAGACACCCAGCGGCCGATGTGCCGCGTGAGTGTCGGCGGACAGGCGACTATCACCCAATAGGCAGCAACGCCTTCGACAACCATCGGCTGCAGGATGTGCCGTGCGTGCACGGCATCGTTGACGAACACGGCAATCTTTTCCATCTGGGTCTCCTGGTGGTGGGCGAAAGCGTGGTTCAGGTCGGTGACGGCGGAGTGGAGGCATGACGACGAGCAGCCCACCGTCCCGCTGCGAGCACGCCGGCAATGACCACGGCATGGGCGACAACTCGGTTCACGAGGCTCGGATCGAACACGGCGTCGAGCAGCGGCTCGCTCACGATCATCTGGGCTGCCGTGTACGCCAGCACCGCAGCACCGGCATAGGTGATGACGGGGAAACGCTCGACAAGCTTCAGTACGAGCGTGCTGCCCCACACGACGATAGGCACGCTGATCAGGAGGCCGATGATGACCAGATCGAACGCGCCGTGGGCCGCACCGGCCACGCCGAGCACATTGTCGACACCCATGAGGGCGTCGGCAACGATGATGGTCTTCATCGCACCCCAGAAGCCCGTCGCCTTCTGATGATGATCGTCGGCATCTTCTTGCGGCACGAGTAGTTTGTAAGCAATCCAGACCAATCCCACGCCACCCACGAGCATCAGGCCGGGAATCTTCAGGAGCCACACGACGCCGATAGTCATGATCGAGCGCACGACGACGGCGCCGACAGTGCCCCAGACGATGGCTCTTTTCTGAAGATGGGAAGGAAGGTTGCGCGCAGCAAGCGCGATGACGATGGCGTTGTCGCCGGCGAGTACCAGGTCGATCAAGACGATGGCCAGGAGGGCCGACAGCCAGGTAGAAGAGAAGAATTCCATGCGATCTCCATGAACAGTTGCACGACAAACGGTGCAAGTCGCCTGGAGTGCGGGCTCAAGGAACATCGGACGCCTTCGAGCCTGCCGACACGCGGCTTGCATCGAAGGTCTTGCTCGGCATGGAGTGATTTATTGTTGCCCGACAGACCGGAAGCCGAAGCTTCGTATTGACGACCTGCCGAAACTTTCGTGCGATTCCTTGTGAGGCTGCACTGGAGTCGAGCTACTCCCCTTCAAGCTTTCATTGAAGCACAAACGAAAAGCCCGGGCGAGGGGAGGGCCGGGCTCTAAAGATCTCAGAGGCTGAGAGTTTTTCGAGCGTGCCCGAGCAGCACGTCAAAAGGCGCCTGATCTAGGCGCAAAGCGCAGCCATAGCCCGGGCTATGGCGAGCAT
>JAJKJU010000247.1 GCA_021153565.1 Rhizobacter sp. | reverse complement strand
TTTCGAGCGTGCCCGAGCAGCGCGTCAAAAGGCACCTGATCTAGGCGCAAAGCGCAGCCATAGCCCGGGCTATGGCGAGCATTTGCAACGACGAGCAGGGGACTTTTGACGTGATGAGGGGCATGATCGAAATACTCTCAGCCTCTCAGCCCTTCAGGGCGGTGAACGGATTGCGCTTTGACTCGGGCGCGTCGGTTGGTTTTGCCACAGCAGGCGGGGTCTTCGCGGGTGCGACGATTGCTGGCGGTGCAGAAGACGCCGAAGGCGAGGTCGGCTCGACTGGCGTCGCACGCACTGCCTGTTTTCGCGTATGGGCTACCTTGGGCGGGGCAGGCGGGCTCGTCACCGGGGTCGGCAAAATCGATTCGCCAAGCGCATCGCGCATGATTCGCGCAAGCGCCTGCGCTTCGTCACGCGTCCCGCCCCCCAATGCACCGACTGCGCGGAGTTGCTCCAACGCATTGGCGGAAACACGCAAACCGCTCGCAGCCAAGATACTCTTGGCTGTGACGTCAGCGTTATCGCGCTGCAGGACTTCTTGCGCCGCCGTGATGGCCGCCCCATAGACATGGGCATCAAAGTGGATCTGTGCGATTCGCAACCAGGGTTGCTTTTTTGCGGGCTCTGCTTTCGCGGCTTGTTCCAGAAAAGTAAGCGAATCCGCACTGCTGCCGTTTTTCCCGGCCTCATCAGCCGACGCCATGAGGGCGCTATAGGAAGGTGGCTCCACTATTTTGATTTCTGCCGGCCGCGTGGCACAGGCTGTCATCGTCATCAGAACTACTGCGGCAACTGCCGATACCCCCAGACGACCACACATCTCGATCGAAAATTTCACTCACCACACCTTTTTTGTACGCACAGATCAATGTCTACAGGCAAATTGCACCTGTCATCAGCGGATCATCAAAGCCCCGGACACATGACTTTAGGGCTCAAGCCCACAGCAAGCGGCGGATGGTACCTGCCGCCCTAGGCCGTCGCCCCCCCCCCTTAAGGGGGCGGTTCAAATCGGTGGCGCGCCCATTTAGACTTCCGCCTCTTCAGCCTCTTCAGCCTCTGAGCCCTGCGTACGGGTGGGCCAACCCCACGGC
This sequence comes from Rhizobacter sp., assembly GCA_021153565.1. Lineage (GTDB taxonomy): Bacteria > Pseudomonadota > Gammaproteobacteria > Burkholderiales > Burkholderiaceae_C > Albitalea. The sequence goes on along the minus strand of JAJKJU010000247.1, from coordinate 16,921 downwards.
CATGGATACAAATGATCACAACAAAAACCAAAACCCGTTGGGCGAAGGTCTTCGTTCTACTACTGGCGACATGCACGCTGTCGGCCTGTGACTCCGTCCCGAAGTTGGGCGAAGGCTTCGGCAACATGGGAGACAAAGCGCTGGAGGTCATCGGCTTCAAGAAGCCGGAGCGGCCCGTCGCCCCCGAGATTCCCGAAGCCGCCAAGCCGGCGCGAAAGATGAAGCTGCGCCTTGCCGCCAGCGAGTCATTGAACGTCGACCCCAAAGGGAATTCTTTGTCCTTGCTGGTCCGGGTATACAAGCTCCGCACCCCCACTGCCTTCTTGAACGCGCCATATGAAATATTCGGCAACTCGAACAAGGAGAAGGAAGTCTTGGCGGACGAGTTGATCGAGAGCCGTGAGATCGTGTTGCTGCCAGGACAGGACAATCAACTTAACGAGCGATGGGCCCGGGAAGCTACTCATCTCGGGGTGGTGGCCCTTTTTCGGGCGCCAGCCGAACAGCGCTGGCGCTATGCATTTGAAGTTGAGACCTTTCAACAAGGCGATGGAATCGTCCTTGGTGCGCATGCCTGCAGTTTGAGCGTCGCTTCCGGCACACCTGTCGGTGTGGGTTCGGCCCTCAGGAAAATTCCAAGCGAATGCAGCATTCGGCAAACCGTACCCGCGGAACCGACAAACCAGACTCAAATTTCGGAAGGCAAATAGTGAATCCGACCTCGAAGGTCCTGTGGGGCGAAGGCCTTTTTATCAGGCCACAGCACTTTCAACAGCAGGACGCCTACCATGAATGGCGCCTTGTTCAGGCCATGCGCAACGTGCATCCGTACGCTTGGGGCGTTCGCAGCGTCAAGGTGGATGCAGACGCGCTTCAAGCGGGGCGTTTGCGATTGCTCGAATTGCAAATGGCGCTCAGTGACGGCGAGTTCTACAACGCCCCAGTCGAAGACGATTTGCCTCAGCCCGTCGACCTGGACGCAGCGCTTGGACAAAGCCATGAGGTCGTCATCTATGCCGCAGTGGCGCCGCTGCGCACGAATGGAAGCAACTTCGCCGCAACACGCGCAGAGGCCGACACGGCCGTGCGCTACTACCAAAGCCAAGCGCAGATTGGAGATCTGTTCACCGACGCAGCATCGGCACAACTCAGCATGCTGGGTAAATCCGTCAAACTCCTATCAGAGCATGAGCCTCGAGGTCACCTGGTCACCATGCCGGTACTGCGCGTGCGCCGCAATGCCACAGGCGGCTATGAGATCGACGCGCGGTATGTGCCTCCGTCGATCACCATTCAATCGTCACCGGTGATTTTTTTGCACCTGCGTCGCCTATTGGATGTACTGCAAGCCAAGGTCGATGCACTGTACGGATTCCACCGCGAGCCCTCGAAGAACATCATCGAGTTTCGATCTGGAGACGTTGCTTCGTTCTGGTTGCTTCATACCGCCAGCAGCGCCTATGCCTCGCTGTCGCACCTGATGCGCCATCCAGGACTTCATCCCGAACGGATGTTCCAGCAATTGCTTGAGCTTGCGGGCGCCCTGATGACGTTCTCGAAGGAATTTACCCTGGCGGACCTGCCCGCCTACGAGCACGCCAATCCGGGTCCAGGTTTTTTCAAGCTCGACCACATCATTCGTGAGTTGCTCGAAACCGTCATCTCGACCCGCTATTTCGCTATCGCGCTCTCGGAGGTGAGACCATCGTTCCACCATGGACGCCTCGATGCGCAGCAGATCAGCGCTTCGACCTGCCTCTACCTCGGCGTGAACGCTTCGATGCAGCCGGCCGAGCTGATTCAGGCCGTGCCAATGCGCTTCAAAGTCGGAGCACCTGAGGACGTGGAAAAACTCGTTCTCTCCGCCATGGCTGGCGTACAACTCGTGCACGCACCGCAAGTGCCGGCTGCTATTCCTGTCCGACCCGGAAGCTACTATTTCTCGCTCGAACCGCGCGGTTCTCTCTATGAACGCATGATGCAGGGTCAGACCGTCTCGATCTACGTGCCCAACGGGCTTGCCGACCTCAAACTCGAGCTGATTGCCATCAATTCATGAACGACGTGCTTGCCCCTCCATCATTGTTCCAGGGTGGCAGCGGTCGGATGCCGACCCCTGCAAGCAGCAGCGCCTCCCGCGAGGCTCGTACGTTGATGGACCTGATGTACGACGGGTTCTATCTGCTCTTCTTGCTACGCGCCAAACAAGGTCCGAGCGATGCTGAGGCCTTTCGCGGCCAGATCAATGATTTCCTGACAGGTGTTGAACGGGATGCCACCAAGCTCGGCACCTCGACCAAAGACATCCACCTGTGCAAATATGCGTTTTGTGCCACTGTGGATGAAGTCATCCTCATGTCGCAATTCAGAGCGCGCGAAGCTTGGCAGTTGCAGCCGCTGCAGCTTCAATTGTTCGGTGAACAACTGGCAGGTGAGCGCTTTTTTGAGAGGCTCGAAAAGTTGCGAAGCGAGGGAGCTGAACGCATCCAGATTCTGGAGGTGTTTCACATGTGCTTGCTAATGGGATTTCAGGGCAAGTACATCATCGAGGGCAGTGAAAAACTGAACTATCTCACGGCGCGCCTCGGGGACGAGATCGCGCATCTCAAAGGCTCTCGGGCAGGGTTCGCACCCCATGCCCTCGCCCCTGACCGTGTGGTCCATCGCCTCAAGAACGACGTGCCTCTGTGGGTCATCGGATCTGTCTTCGCGTTCCTGGGAGTACTGGCGTTTACCGGCCTCAACTGGCAACTTGGACGCAGCACTCAACAGCAGCTCTCGAGATTTCAAGACGTGATCAAGATGGCTCCACAAGCCGCGAACGTCACGATCACCTTGCCTTGAACGCTCAGCGCTGAGCTGTCAGGCAAGGGGAATTTGGCCGGTAGCAAAACGGCCGTGTATCTAGGAGGCGGGTTTAGGAGAGCTGGCGACCTGCCAGGTCCGCGTAGCTATGAACTGTCAAAGTCGGGTCTGAGCGATGCAGCCAATCCGCAAGGCGCGCTCAAGCTCACAGCCACGACCAAAGCGACGAGGAAGCGCTGCAAGGTTTGCTCAAGGCCATCGATCCCAAGGAGGACGGCCGACACGCACAGCACAGAAAGGCCAATGCGCGCGAGCCGGCTGAACCGGTCGAACGCTTTATCCGGGCTACAGACTCAGTCGCGCACGCAATCCACGAAATACGCCCTGCCCGTCTCGGTCTCCTCTTCCACAAGCCCGTGCACATCCGTGTCGAAACCCGGAAAGGTCGCGTTGAACTGTCGCGTGAAGCGCAGGAAGTCGACGATCTTGCGATTGAATCGCTCGCCTGGAATCAAGAGCGGAATGCCCGGTGGGTACGGCGTCAGCAGCGACGTTGTGATGCGCCCTTCGAGGTTGTCGATGGGCACTCGCTCTGTCTTGCGATGCGCGATGTACGAAAACGCATCGGTCGGCTTCATCGCCGGCTGCAGGTCGGACAGGTACATCTCTGTGGTCAGTCGTGCGATGTCGCCCTTGGCGTACATGGTGTGGATGCCCTGACAAAGGTCTTTCAGGCCCATGCGCTCGTAACGCGGGAAGGCTGCGGCGAATTCAGGTAAAACGCGGCCGATCAAGGCGTTGCGGTCGTAGTCGTCCTTGAACTGCTGAAGAGCAGTCAGCAGCGTGTTCCAGCGGCCTTTGGTGATGCCGATGGTGAACATGATGAAGAATGAGTACAGCCCGGTCTTCTCCACCACCACGCCGTGTTCGGCCAGGTACTTCGTGACGATGCTCGCCGGAATGCCGGTCTTCGCGAACTTGCCGCTCACGTCCAGCCCCGGCGTGATGATCGTGCTCTTGATGGGGTCGAGAAGATTGAAGCCTTCTGCCAAGTCGCCAAATCCGTGCCACTTGTCGCCGGCCTTCAATACCCAGTCGGAGCTCTTGCCGATGCCATCGACGGAGAACTTGTCCGGCCCCCAGACCTTGAACCACCAGTCTTTGCCGAACTCCCTGTCGACCTTGCGCATCGCGCGGCGGAAATCCAGCGATTCGAGAATGCTTTCTTCCACCAGCGCGGGACCGCCAGGTGCCTCCATCATGGCCGCGGCGACATCGCACGACGCGATGATCGCGTACTGCGGGCTCGTCGATGTGTGCATCAGGTAGGCCTCGTTGAAGAGATGCCTGTCGAGCTTCTTGTTCTGGCCATCTTGCACCAGCACCTGCGACGCCTGGCTGATGCCGGCAAGCAGTTTGTGCGTGGACTGGGTTGCGAACACGATCTGGTCTTTCGGACGCGGGCGCGACCGACCCATGGCGTGGTACTCGCCGTAGAAAGTATGGAAGGCCGCGTGCGGCAACCACGCTTCGTCGAAGTGCAGCGTGTTGATGTAGCCGTCCAGCGTGTGCTTGATGGTCTCGGTGTTGTAGAGCACGCCGTCGTAGGTGCTCTGCGTGATGGTCAGGATGCGCGGCTTGACCTTCTTCGGGTCCACGCCAGCCAGTAGCGGGTTCGCCGCGATCTTGCGCTCGATGGTTTCGCGCGAGAACTCAGTCTTTGGAATCGGGCCGATGATGCCGTAGTGATTGCGCGTCGGTGTGAGGAACACAGGCACTGCACCCGTCATGATGATCGAGTGCAGGATGGACACGTGGCAGTTGCGGTCCACCACCACCACGTCTCCCGGCGCCACCGAGTGATGCCACACCATCTTGTTCGAGGTGCTCGTGCCGTTGGTGACAAAGAAGCAATGGTCGGCGTTGAAGATGCGCGCCGCGTTGCGCTCGCTGGCCGCCACCGGGCCGGTGTGATCGAGCAACTGGCCGAGTTCTTCCACCGCGTTGCAAACGTCGGCGCGCAGCATGTTCTCGCCGAAGAACTGGTGGAACATCTGGCCCACGGGGCTCTTCAAGAATGCCACGCCACCCGAGTGCCCTGGACAGTGCCATGAATAGGAGCCGTCTTGCGCGTAGTCCATCAGCGCGCGGAAGAACGGCGGCGCAAGCGAGTCGAGGTAACTGCGCGCTTCGCGGATGATGTGACGCGCCACGAACTCGGGCGTGTCCTCGAACATGTGGATGAAGCCGTGCAGCTCGCGAAGAATGTCGTTTGGAATGTGCTGCGAGGTGCGCGTCTCGCCGTAGAGATAGATCGGAATCTCGGCGTTCTTGAAGCGGATTTCCTTGATGAACTTGCGAAGATTCAGCACCGCTGGGTCGATGTCCGGTCCGGCAGTGAACTCTTCATCGTCGATCGACAGGATGAAGGCTCCCGCACGGCTTTGCTGCTGCGCGAACTGAGAAAGGTCACCGTAACTCGTTGCCCCCAGGACCTCGAAGCCTTCCTTCTGAATGGCGTCAGCCAATGCACGAATACCTAGCCCCGAGGTGTTTTCCGAACGGAAGTCCTCGTCGATGATCACGATGGGAAATCGAAAACGCTGCATGGTCGAACTCGCGATGGGCGGTTTGGAAAGCGCGAAGTGTAGGGCTGTTCGACCACGACACGGTCGGCACGATCGGAATGTGCACACCCACCCTACACTGCACCGATCTGACGATGGGAGACTGAATGGACATGAGCGTTTCGACCCTGTGGTGGATCCTCGCAGGCGTCGCGGTCGCCGCCGAGCTCACGACAGGCACCTTCTACCTGCTGATGGTAGCCCTGGGCCTCGCGGCAGCAGCCATCGCGGCGCACATCGGCCTTCCGCCCGCACTCCAGATCGTCACCGCGGCCGTGGTCGGCGCAGGAGCGACGGCCTTGTGGCACTGGAAGCGCTCGAGGGATCCGAAGTCCGCTCCCGTTGAGGAAAATCGTGACGTCAATCTCGACATCGGTGAACGTGTGCAAGTCACCACGTGGGCGGCCGACGGAACGGCCCGCGTCATCTACCGCGGCAGCACCTGGGCGGCGCGCCTCCAGCCGGGCGCAGTCGCGGCGCCCGGGCCGCACCGCGTCGCGGCGGTCGAGGGCAACTGGCTCGTGCTGGCACCGGCATCACATTGAACATCGAATGCTGAACTTGAACTGAAAGAGACCATGGGAACTTCCACATTCATACCGCTCGTCCTTGCGGCCATCGCTTTCCTCTTCATCGTCCGCACCTTCAAGATCGTTCCGCAGCAACACGCTTGGGTGGTCGAAAAGCTCGGCAAGTACGACCGCACGCTCGCGCCGGGCCTGCGATTCGTCTTGCCTTTCATCGAACGGGTTGCCTACAAGCATTCGCTGAAAGAGGTGCCGCTCGACGTGCCCAGCCAGGTCTGCATCACCCGGGACAACACCCAGCTTCAGGTCGACGGCATCATCTATTTCCAGATCACGGATCCGATGCGCGCGAGCTATGGTTCGAGCAACTACATCTTCGCAATCACACAGTTGGCACAAACGCTGCTGCGCTCGGTCATCGGCAAGATGGAGCTCGACAAGACATTCGAGGAACGAGATGCGATCAACGCGTCGGTCGTGAACGCGCTCGACGACGCTGCCGTGAATTGGGGCGTGAAGGTGCTGCGCTACGAAATCAAGGACCTCACGCCGCCCGCCGAAATCCTGCGCTCGATGCAGGCGCAGATCACGGCCGAGCGGGAAAAGCGTGCGTTGATTGCGGCATCCGAAGGGCGCCGCCAGGAGCAGATCAATATTGCCACCGGCGAGCGCGAAGCCTTCATCGCAAGATCAGAAGGCGAGAAGCAGGCGGAGATCAACAAGGCCCAGGGCGAAGCTGCGGCCATCGTGGCGGTGGCCGACGCAACCGCCGAGGCCATCCGCAAGATTGCAGAAGCGATCCGCTCACCAGGTGGTGAGCAAGCGGTTCAGTTGAAGGTCGCAGAGCGGGCGGTGGAGGCATATTCGCACCTCGCCCAGAAGAACAATACGATGATCGTGCCGGGGAACATGAGCGAGGTGTCGGCATTGATCGCAACCGCAATGACCTTGATGAAGGGGAAGCCGCCTCACGCGAGTTGAAAGTCTGTTCGTGAATCTCACGCTTGGGGCCGTCAAGATGCTCGCTGCGGCATGATCGAACCCTTCGCTCGCCCACCACTGCCCGCATGACGTCCCACCGTCCCCATCACGTCTCGCTCTCCTACCTGTGCCTCGCCTGCGCCATGGCGCTCGTCGGATGCTACGTAGGGTTCTCAAAGCTGCTCGTCGTCGTCTTCCCCATCTTCCTTCTCGCCTGGCTGCGATTCGGCATTGCCGCCGTCGCGATGGCCTCGTGGATCAAGCCGACACCAACTGAATCGCCGCTCAGTCCGCACGACCGCAGGTTGCTGTTTCTCGAATCGTTCCTCGGCAACTTCCTGTTCTCGATCTGCATGCTCTTTGGTGTCGCGATGACCTCTGCGCTTGCAGCCGGGGTGATCATGGCGGCGATTCCTGGCGTAGTCGCCATCTTATCGGCGGTGTTCCTTCGCGAACGCATCGGAATGCGCGTCGCCCTTGGCATTGCCTGCGCCATCGGTGGCATTGCGCTGGTATCGATCGTGCGACACGAAGGTGACGCCAGCGCGGGCTCGCTGCTGGGCAACTTGCTGCTCGTGGGCTCCGTGATCTGCGAAGCGAGCTACGTCGTCATCGGCAAGCGCCTCACCGGCAATGTCTCGGCCAAGCGGATCAGTGCCCTCGTCAACCTGTGGGGCCTCGTGCTCGTCACGCCCTTCGGCATCTGGCAAGCCCTTCAGTACGACTTCTCCAAAGTGTCGATCAGCTCGTGGGGCCTGCTGCTCTTCTATTCACTCGCCGCGAGCATGGCGACGGTGTGGCTCTGGATGACGGGGCTCAAGCATGTGCCCGCGTCGTCAGCCGGCGTCTTCACGGTCTTGCTACCGGTGAGCGCTGCCGCAGTGGGTGTTCTGCTTTTGGGCGAGCACTTCAGCGTCGTTCAGGCCGCGGCCTACAGCCTCGCACTCGCCGGCGTGGTGCTCGCAACCTGGCCCGGGCGGAGCCCGGTGGTATCAACCGGCGTGTGAACTCTCGCCGGCCTCAATCTGCTGATCCTTGTCTTCAAGCTTGTGCCAAGGCCACTGCGCGATCAAGTCCACAAGGACGCGCGGATCGGCCGGTTTGATGAAGTGCCGGTCAAATCCCGAGTCCATCGCGCGCACTTGATCTTCCTTCTGCCCGTAGCCTGTCAAGGCCACCAGCAAGGCATTTTTGGTCACCGGCATCGCGCGCATCCGCTTTGCGACTTCGTAGCCGCTCAATACCGGCAGGCCGATGTCCAGCACCACGATCTGCGGCGCGAACACCGACACGCAAGCCAGGGCCTGCATGCCATCTCCCACGGTCTTCACCTCGTGGCCTTCGAGTTGCAAGTACTGCGCGATGCTCTCAGCTGCATCCTGGTTGTCGTCGACGATGAGGATGCGCCTGCCATGCGCGCCTGCATCAGGCAGATGGTGCTCATCGTCGTCACCGCCGCCGCGCACCACGCTCACACAGGGAATGAAGACGCGGAACTCCGCGCCCTTCTTGGCGCCCTCGCTGCGCGCCTCCAGGCGCCCTCCATGCAATTCGACAAGTCGCCTCGCCAGCGTGAGGCCGACACCGAGGCCACCTTGCATGCGGTCGAGGGATCGCGTGCCCTGAGCGAACAGATCGAAGATGCGCGGCAAAAGCGCTTCGTCGATGCCGATGCCGTTGTCGCGAACCACGATCACCGCCTCGCCGTCGGCCACGTCCAGTTCCAACTCGATGCGTCCGCCGTCCTCGCTGTATTTCGCGGCGTTGTGCAAAAGATTCGACACGACCTGCGCCAGTCGCGCAAAGTCACCCTGCATCCACATCGGCGTCTCAGGCAGCTTCACAGCCAAGGTGTGACTGCGGGCATCAATGAAGGGTTGCGCCGTCTCGACACCTTGCGCAATCACGGCCCGCAGGTCGATGGGCTCACGATTGAGCTGGATCTTGCCCTGGCTGATTCTTGCGACATCGAGCAATTCTTCGACGAGGCGCGTGAGGTGCCGCACCTGCCTGTCCATCACGTCGCCGGCCCAGGTGAACTTCGGATCCGGTGGCGCAATGCGTCGTATCACTTCGAGTGCATTGCGGATCGGCGCCAGCGGGTTGCGCAGCTCGTGCGACAGCATGGCCAGGAACTCGTCCTTGCGATGATTCGCCTCCTGCAATTCAGCCTCGGCTGTGCGGCGCTCGACGATCTCGGATTGCAGGCTCCTGTACAGGTGCGCATTTTCGAGAGCAATCGCCGCGCGGCTCGCAAGTTCTTCAAGCGCCGCCCAGTCGCGCGCCGTATGCCCCGGTTCGGCCTGCTGCGCACCCACAAGCAGCATGCCCAGCACGCGGTCGCCGCTCATCAACGGGACCGCCACGGCCGAGCGCAGCGCCAGCTGCCCCGACAGGCCAAAAGCCTCGCTGCTCATGCGACGCAAGGTCGTGGCCTGCAAAGTCACGCGCTGCTTGAGTTGCCGCGCCTCTTCCAACGCGTCTTTCACGGGCTGGGGCAGATCGTCGGACGCAGCGTTCGTCATGACGAGCGGGTCAGACCCGCACTGCGCAGCCACCATCACCTGCGACAAAGGAACACCGTCGTCGGTCAATTGCAAGACGGCCAGCGCGGCCACCTCAGGGACGGCGAGCTCGAGCAACAAGCGGGCGCCCACGGTCACGTCCAAGGAGGCGCTCAAAACCCGGCTCGCGTGCGACAGGAACTTGGAGCGCCGTTCATTCTCTTCCGCCGCCCGCCGTGCAGACTCCGCCGCCACCAACGCAACACGTTCGTCAGCCTGCCGGCGCACGCGCCTGTGCATCTGGTGCAGTTCGACAAAGACTTTCACCTTGCTGCGCAACACGTCGGGCACAACGGGCGACAAGATGTAGTCCACCGCACCCAGCGAATATCCTTTGGCGGTCTGCATTTCATCCGCGTACGCGGTAATGAAGATGATTGGCGTGTGCGCCGAGCGCTTGTAATTTCGGATCAACGCCGCCGTCTCGAACCCGTCGATGTCGGGCATGTTGACGTCAAGAAGGATCACCGCGAACTCGCGCTGGAGCACTTCACGCAAGGCCTCGCCGCCTGAACTCACGAACACCAGGTTCTGGCCCAGGTCTTCGAGCACAGTGCCGATGACGAGCAGCTTCTCCGGCAGGTCGTCGACCACCAGGACGTTGGACTTTTCGTCCCAATGATCCAGGTCGTCGTTGCCCGTGGCAGCGCTGGCGCCGATCGGCCGGTTTACCTGCACAACCAGCTCCGAAGCACCACCAGCATGTGTGCGATGTCAACAGGTTTGGACAGGTAGTCCCACGCGCCCGCCTCGATGCATTTTTCGCGGTCGCCCTTCATCGCCTTGGCCGTCACCGCCACGATTGGCAGGTTCTTGCCGCGCTGCAGCTTGCGGATCTCCTTCATGGTGGCAATACCGTCCATCACCGGCATCATGATGTCCATCAGCACAATGTCGATACCAGGGTCTTCCTGTACCAGACGAATTGCATCGCGGCCGCTGTCGGCCGACACGATCACCATGCCCTGGTCGTCGAGCACGGTCGCAAGTGCAAAGATGTTGCGCATGTCGTCGTCGACGATCAGCGCCTTCTTGCCTTCCAGCACGCGCTGCGAGTCGTACAGCGCCTGCACGGATAGACGCTCCTGCTCCGACATCGCCGCCGTGCCGCGGTGCAGGAAGAACGCCGTCGCGTCGAGAAGCCGCTCGAGCGAATGCGCCTCGCGCAGCGCAAACGCACTGTGGCCTCGCTTCCACTGCGCGCCGATCTCGGCGCCCTCCTCGCAATACAACACGATAGGCAATTGCCTGAAGAGCGGCCGGCCTTCTTGCGTCTCGATCACGTCCTCCGGCCCGAAGTCGGGCACCTTCCCGTCGGTCATGAGGCAGTCGATGCCGCCTCCCGACAACAAGGCGCGCGCGACCTTGGCCGAATCGGCCAATTCGATCTGCGTGTCGCCGTCCAGGCATGCAAGGTATTCCGTGCGCAGCGGAGATTCGGTCATCAGCACCAGCAGTCGCTTGGCCGCACGATCCGCGAATTGGTAGAGATGCGCGAGCGCCTCGTTCACCACGTCGACCGATTGCAAGGGCTTGGTCAGGAAACCAATGGCGCCCGAGTTCAACGCGCGTTGCCGCGAGTCGTCTGTAGACACGACGCATATCGGAATGTGCCGGGTTGCGAGGTCGCCCTTCAAGCGCTCGAGGATCCGCCAACCTTCCATGTCGGGCAGGAAGACGTCGAGCGTGATCACCGAAGGATGGTACTCACGCGTCATTGCCAGCGCCGCAGCACCGGTGGTGCTCACGAGCCCCTTGAAGCCGTTCTTGCGTGCGGCCTCGAGCAGCACCTTCGCAAAGCCCAGGTCGTTCTCGACGATCAAGAGCACTTTGTCGCCGCTCATGATGTCACTGCGATCGTCATCGGCCACGTTGGTATTGAGCAGCGGCGGCTCGGCCGCTTCGGGGACGGCCGTCTCCAGCAGCGCCACGTCGGTCGGCTTCCATGCCGGCACCTTGCGTGCAGCCTCTTCGCGCTCGCTGTCGCGTTGACGTTCGGCATGCGCCTTGGCCTCGACTTCATGAGACGAGCGGCCATGCCTTGCGCTGCGCGCCGGGTTATAGCTTTGCGGCAGGTACAGCGTGAAGGTGCTGCCTTCCGAGGGCGAGCTCACAAGTCGGATCTCGCCGCCCAGCAAGCGGGACAGTTCGCGGCTGATGGCAAGCCCCAGGCCCGTGCCGCCGTACTTGCGCGAGGTCGATCCGCCGGCCTGCTGGAAGGCCTCGAAAATGATCTGTTGCTTGTCCGGCGAAATGCCGATGCCGGTGTCCGACACGGAAAATGCCAGCACCTGGCCCGCACGGTTGAGCTCTTCGTTGTCGCGCGTCCAGCCACTCTCGACCATGGCCACCGAAAGCGTGACCTGCCCCTCATGCGTGAACTTGAAGGCGTTGGACAACAGGTTCTTCATGATCTGCTGCAGGCGCTTCACGTCCGTCACCACCGACTTCGGCAGCGGCTGCGCCGCGTTGATGACGAAGTCCACGTGCTTGGACTCGGCCACGTGGCGGAAGCTGCGATCGACCGAGCGCTGCAGGTCGTCCAGGCGCAGTTCGCTCACATCCACCGCCACCGTTCCCGACTCGATCTTCGACAGGTCGAGGATGTCATTGATGAGCATCAGCAAGTCGTTGCCCGAGATGTGAATGGTCTTGGCAAACTCCACCTGCTTGGGCAGGAGGTTGCCTTCGACGTTCTTGCACAACTGGTCCGACAGGATCAGCAGGGAGTTGAGCGGTGTGCGCAACTCGTGCGACATGTTCGCGAGGAATTCGGACTTGTACTTCGACGTGAGGGCAAGCTGCTCGGCTTTTTCTTCCAAGGCCTGGCGGGCTTGCTCCACCTCCTGGTTCTTTCGTTCCACCTCCTGGTTCTGGTGGGCGAGCAGGCGAGCCTTCTCCTGAAGCTCTTCGTTGGTCTGCTGCAGTTCCTGTTGCCGGCTTTGCAGCTCTTGCGCAAGCGACTGGGACTGCATCAGCAGGTCTTCCGTGCGCATGTTCGCTGCGATGGTGTTGATCACGATGCCGATGGACTCGGTCAACTGATCGAGGAAGGCTTGGTGCGCGGGGTTGAAGCGCTCGAGAGATGCCAGCTCCAGCACGCCGCGAACCTCGCCTTCGAAGATCACAGGCAGCACGAGCACGTCGAGCGCCGCGGTCTGCGACAGGCCCGTGGCCACGCGGAAGGCACTGCTGGGCACGTTGGTGAGCAGAATCTTTTCTTTCTCGATCGCACATTGGCCGACAAGCCCCTGGCCGAGTTCGATCTCCTTGCCGTGCGAGTGTTGTCCGCCCGAGGCGTAGCTTGCGAAGAGCTTCAGCTTCGGCGTGCTGTCGACCGTGGACAGCACATAGAACTCGGCCTGCTGCGCACCCACCACCGGCGCCAGTTCGGACAGGATCAACTGCCCCACCGTGACCAGGTCCTTCTGGCCTTGCAGCATTCGCGAGAACTTCGCGAGGTTGGTCTTCAGCCAGTCCTGCTCAGTGTTCTTCTGGGTCGTGTCCTTGAGGTTGCGGATCATCTCGTTGATGGTGTCCTTCAGCGCAGCCACTTCACCCTGCGCCTCCACCGTGATCGATCGCGTCAAATCGCCTTGCGTCACCGCCGTTGCCACCTCGGCAATCGCTCGAACCTGGGTCGTGAGGTTGGCCGCGAGGTTGTTCACGTTTTCCGTCAGACCCTTCCAGGTACCTGCCGCACCCGGCACCTTGGCCTGGCCACCGAGCTTGCCTTCCACGCCCACTTCGCGCGCGACGGTTGTCACCTGGTCAGCGAAGATCGCGAGCGTGTCGGTCATGCTGTTGATGGTGTCGGCCAGCGCAGCGATTTCGCCCTTGGCTTCCACCGTCAACTTCTGCTTCAGGTCGCCATCGGCCACGGCCGTCACCACTTTCGCAATGCCGCGCACCTGCGACGTGAGGTTGCCCGCCATGAAGTTCACGTTATCGGTCAGGTCCTTCCAGGTGCCTGACACGCCGCGCACCTGGGCCTGTCCGCCGAGTCGCCCTTCTGTGCCCACTTCACGCGCCACCCGCGTCACTTCCGCGGCGAAGGAAGACAGCTGGTCCACCATGGTGTTGATGGTGGCCTTCAACTCCAGAATCTCTCCCTTCACGTCCACAGTGATCTTCTTGGACAGGTCACCGGCCTGCACGGCCTTGGTCACGTCGGCGATGTTCCGCACTTGCGACGTGAGGTTCGACGCCATGAAGTTCACGGAGTCGGTCAAGTCCTTCCAGGTGCCAGCCACGCCTTGAACGTCGGCTTGGCCGCCCAGCTTGCCTTCGGTGCCCACTTCGCGAGCCACACGGGTCACTTCCGCGGCGAAGCTTCTGAGCTGGTCCACCATGGTGTTGATGGTGTTCTTCAGCTCGGAGATCTCGCCCTTCACGTCCACCGTGATCTTCTTCGACAAGTCGCCCTTGGCCACGGCCGTCGTCACTTCGGCGATGTTCCGCACCTGCGACGTGAGGTTGCCGGCCATGAAGTTCACCGACTCGGTCAAGTCCTTCCACGTACCGGCCACGCCTTGCACGTCGGCCTGACCGCCCAAGATGCCTTCGGTACCCACTTCACGGGCCACGCGAGTCACTTCCGCGGCAAAACTTCGGAGCTGGTCCACCATGGTGTTCACGGTGTTCTTCAGCTCCAGAATTTCTCCCTTCACGTCCACAGTGATCTTCTTGGACAAGTCGCCCGCCGCCACAGCCTTCGTCACGTCTGCGATGTTCCGCACTTGCGACGTGAGGTTCGACGCCATCGAGTTGACCGACTCGGTCAAGTCCTTCCAGGTGCCGGCCACGCCCTGCACGTCGGCCTGACCGCCCAGCTTGCCTTCGCTGCCCACTTCACGCGCGACACGGGTCACCTCCGCTGCAAAGGAAGACAACTGGTCCACCATGGTGTTGATGGTGTTCTTCAGCTCGGAGATCTCGCCCTTCACGTCCACCGTGATCTTCTTCGACAAGTCCCCCGCCGCCACGGCCGTCGTCACTTCCGCGATGTTCCGCACCTGCGACGTCAGGTTGCCGGCCATGAAGTTCACCGACTCGGTCAAGTCCTTCCAGGTACCGGCCACGCCTTGAACGTCAGCCTGGCCGCCGAGCTTGCCTTCAGTTCCCACCTCACGGGCCACGCGGGTCACTTCCGCGGCAAAGGATCGAAGCTGGTCCACCATCGTGTTGATGGTGTTCTTCAGTTCCAGGATTTCTCCCTTCACGTCCACCGTGATCTTCTTGGACAAGTCGCCTGCGGCCACGGCCTTGGTCACGTCCGCGATGTTCCGCACCTGGGACGTCAAGTTGCCCGCCATCGAGTTCACTGAGTCCGTCAAGTCCTTCCAGGTGCCTGATACGCCCCCCACCTCGGCCTGGCCGCCGAGTCGCCCTTCGGTACCCACTTCGCGCGCCACCCGCGTCACTTCCGCGGCGAAGGACGAGAGCTGGTCCACCATCGTATTGATCGTGGCTTTCAGTTCGAGAATCTCGCCCTTCACTTCCACGGTGATCTTCTTGGACAAGTCACCCGCCTGCACGGCCTTGGTCACATCGGCGATGTTGCGCACCTGAGACGTGAGGTTGGACGCCATCGAGTTCACGGAGTCGGTCAAATCCTTCCAGGTGCCGGCCACGCCTTGCACGTCGGCCTGGCCGCCCAGCTTGCCTTCGGTGCCCACTTCGCGAGCCACGCGGGTCACTTCCGCGGCAAAACTTCGGAGCTGGTCCACCATGGTGTTGATGGTGTTCTTCAGCTCCGAGATCTCGCCTTTCACATCCACCGTGATCTTCTTGGACAAGTCTCCAGCCGCCACGGCCGTCGTCACTTCGGCGATGTTCCGCACCTGCGATGTGAGGTTGCCGGCCATGAAATTGACCGACTCGGTCAAGTCCTTCCAGGTACCGGCCACGCCTTGCACGTCAGCCTGGCCACCGAGCTTGCCCTCCGTGCCGACCTCGCGAGCCACGCGCGTTACCTCGGCAGCGAAGGAGCGCAACTGGTCCACCATGGTGTTCACTGTGTTCTTCAGCTCCAGGATTTCTCCCTTCACGTCGACCGTGATCTTCTTGGACAAGTCGCCTGCGGCCACGGCCTTGGTCACGTCTGCGATGTTCCGCACCTGGGATGTCAAGTTGCCCGCCATCGAGTTCACCGAGTCCGTCAAGTCCTTCCACGTCCCCGACACCCCCTCCACCCGGGCTTGGCCGCCCAGCGACCCCTCGGTGCCCACTTCCCGCGCCACCCGCGTCACCTCCGACGCAAAGGACCGCAGCTGGTCCACCATGGTGTTGATCGTGTTCCTCAACGTGAGGAACTCGCCCTTCACGTCCACGTCGATCTTTTTTGACAAGTCACCCTTGGCCACCGCGGTAGTCACGTCGGCGATGTTGCGCACCTGGTCGGTCAGATTGCCAGCCATGGAGTTCACCGAGTCAGTCAGGTCCTTCCAGGTGCCCGCCACGCCCTTCACCTTGGCCTGTCCGCCCAGCTTGCCTTCGGTGCCCACCTCGCGAGCTACCCGCGTCACTTCGGCTGAGAAGTTGCCGAGCTGGTCCACCATCTTGTTGATGGTCTTGGCCGTCCGCAGGAACTCGCCTTCGAGTTCACGGCCTTCGACCTCCAGCGCCATCGACTTCGACAAGTCGCCCTGGGCCACCGCACCGATCACGCGAGCCACTTCAGAGGTCGGGTGAACGAGGTCGTCGATCAGCGCATTGATGCAACCGACCTGCTCGCGCCAGAAGCCTCGCGCTTCGGGCAGCGAGGCACGCTGCTTGAGCTTGCCTTCCTTGCCGACCACCTGCCGCAGACGCGACAGCTCGGCCGCCATGTTGGCGTTGAGTTCGACCACCTCGTTGAAGACATCTGCCACCCTGCCGGCCAGTCCCGTCCAGTAGGCCGGCAGGCGCACGCTGGCATCGCCCTTGCGCAATGAAGTCAGCGCGGCAAGCAACGCCGACAGTTCCTCGGCGGGAGCCAGGAGCGTCGATTCGTCGTAGGCAATCATCGTGTGCTCCCGTTGGTGTCGCGCGGTCTCGCAACCTGAGAGCGAGCGAACGAAGACATCAAATGCGTGATTCACATCGCTGCGCTGCAGCCGGCCACGCACAGCCAATCGACGACCGACCCGAAGGTCATTGCACAAAGAGGCCAAGAGCACGCGCCGTGCCACCTGCATCGGTGTCAGTACCACGCCAGCGAAATGCAGGGCATGGGCGAGGGGTCGAACCCGAGTACACCGGCCCCACGTACATAACCGGTATCAAAAGGTCGGAAAAATTTACGGTGGGCTTTGCACCCGCCGGGTATTTGGGGGCTGAGAGGCTGGGAGTATTTCGAACGTGTCCGAGCAGCACGTCAAAAGGCGCCTGATCTAGGCGCAAAGCGCAGCCATAGCTTGGCTATGGCGAGCATTTG
>JAJKJU010000246.1 GCA_021153565.1 Rhizobacter sp. | reverse complement strand
TCGCGGCTGCCTGCGCACGGCTCGGGGCCGATGTGGCTCGCTATACCTTCATCGCAGTGGACTTGCACCATTTCCTCCTTGCCGGTCTCCCGGCGCACCCCAAAACAATTTCTCATTTTGGGGGCGCAGGGCGGGCGCGCTGCGGCGTTGCTCCTCGCTTGTGTGGCTCGCCACACGGCGCTAGTAGCGCCTTGCATCGGATCCCGCCCAGCGCCCCAAAACGGAAAATTATTCCGGGCCATGTCCTAAAATCGTGGATTGCTCCCGACCCACGGACGGCCCTGCGCCACGCCCGCCATGCCCCTCTCAGCCCTCACCGCCTTGTCGCCGCTGGACGGCCGTTACGCCAGCAAGGTCGCGCCCTTGCGCCCGCTGCTCAGCGAATTCGGCCTCATGCACCGCCGTGTGCAGGTCGAAGTCGAATGGTTCATCGCACTGTCCGATGCAGGCTTCTCCGAATTCAAACCCCTGTCTGAAGCCGCCCGAGGCCTGTTGCGCGGCTTCGTCATGCGCTTCTCGGAAACCGATGCGCAAGCCATCAAAGACATCGAACGCACCACCAACCACGACGTCAAAGCGGTCGAGTACTGGCTCAGAAGCCGCTTTGACAGCAATGCCGAACTGAAAGCCGCCGGTGAGTTCGTGCACTTCGCCTGCACAAGCGAAGACATCAACAACACGAGCCACGGCCTGATGCTCAAGGCCGCGCGCAACGATGTGCTGCTGCCCGCACTGGACAAGATCGTCGCCACGCTCGGCGCCATGGCCAAGCGGCTGGCCGATGTGCCCATGCTGAGCCGCACGCACGGCCAGACGGCGAGCCCGACGACCGTGGGCAAGGAGATCGCCAACGTCGTCGTGCGCCTGGTCAACGCACGCGAGCGCATCGCCGCAGTGAAGCTGCTCGCAAAGATGAACGGCGCCGTCGGCAACTACAACGCCCACCTCGCCGCCTACCCGACCTTCGGCTGGGAGGCCTTCAGCAAGCGCGTGGTCGAGCAGCAGTTGGGCCTCACCTTCAACCCCTACACCATACAGATCGAGCCGCACGACTACATGGCGGAGCTGTTCGATGCCATCACGCGTGCGAACACCATCCTCATCGACTGGTCGCGCGACGTGTGGGGCTACATCAGCGTCGGCTACTTCAAGCAGCGCACGGTCGAGGGCGAGATCGGTTCGTCGACCATGCCGCACAAGGTCAACCCAATCGACTTCGAGAACGCCGAAGGCAACTTCGGCCTCGGCAACGCACTGCTCACCCACCTGAGCCAGAAGCTGCCCATCAGCCGCTGGCAGCGTGACCTGACCGACAGCACCGTGCTGCGCAACGTCGGCGTGGCGGTGGGCTACACCATCCTCGGCTACGACAGCCTTTTGCGCGGGCTCGGCAAGCTCGAAGTGAACCACACTGCGCTCGCGGAAGACCTCGATGCCGCATGGGAAGTGCTGGCCGAACCGATCCAGACCGTCATGCGCCGCTACGCGCTGCCCAACCCTTACGAACGGCTCAAGGAGTTGACGCGCGGCAAGGGCATCACCAAGGAAGCGATCCAGCAGTTCATCGGCACGCTTGAAATTCCGGAAGCCGAGAAGAAGCGCCTGCTCGAGATGACGCCCGCGAACTACATCGGCAACGCCACTGAACTCGCCAGCCGACTTTCCTGAACAAGACCTGACTTCACGCACCATGAACTTTGTCGACAAGCTGCGTCACGCGGAACGTCTCAACCAGTCGATGCTGTGCGTGGGGCTCGATCCTGAACCGGCGAAGTTCCCGGGGACATGGAAGGGCGACACCAAACGAATCTTCGATTTTTGCGCGGCCATCGTCGATGCAACGCGCGACCTGGTGATCGCTTTCAAGCCGCAGATCGCCTACTTCGCGGCGAACCGCGCCGAGGACGCGCTCGAGCGGCTCATTGCGCACATCCGTCAGGTTGCCCCCGACGTGCCGGTCATCCTCGACGCGAAGCGTGGCGACATCGGCAGCACCGCCGAGCAGTACGCGCGCGAGGCCTTCGTACGCTACGCGGCGGACGCGGTGACGCTGTCGCCTTTCATGGGCTTCGACTCAATCGAGCCCTATCTGCGTTACGAGGACAAGGGGATCATTTTGCTGTGCCGCACGTCCAACCCGGGCGGCTGCGACCTGCAGGCGCAGCGACTCGCATCGGGCGACCTGGTGTACGAGCACATCGCTCGCATGGCGCAAGGACCATGGAACACGACCGGGCAGCTCGCGCTTGTCGTCGGCGCAACTTACCCGGCCGAGATCGAACGTGTGCGCGAACTTGCGCCGACCGTGCCGCTGCTCATTCCCGGCATTGGCGCACAGGGCGGTGACGCAGCCGCCACCATTCGCGCCGGTTGGCGTGCGGTCGACGGCCTGACCGTCGCGCCGATCATCGTGAGCTCGTCGCGCGCCGTGCTTTACGCGAGCAGCGGCGACGACTTCGCCGCTGCGGCACGCCATGCGGCGACGGCCGCGCGCGACGAACTGAATCGCGCTCGCGGCTGAGAGGCTGACACGCTGATTGCCACATCAGTGCGGCTTTACCCGGTTTACCCGATGCCGTACTGTGCATCCCCGGTCGTAGTATTGACACACTAGGCAGCGAGGGGGTTGCCAAGATATTCCGGGAAGGATCGCAAGCGGTGGACACGCTCACGCGATATTCATCAGCCGAGACTCAGAGCTCGGTGGTAGGACTGATCGGCCGCCATTACTTCGGTGCGGCCTGTGCGGCGTTGGCGGTCACCGCGCTCGCGGTCGCTGTGATGCCCATGGGGCCCGCGCAGCCGTGGCGCCGACAACTGGTCGTCGGCCTGCTGGCGTTTGCGCTCGCCTGCGTCTGGGCCTTCATTGCCAGCGGCCGACAACGGCACCGCACGCAAGTGGGAATGTTCCTCACAGGCCTTGCAGCAATGGGACTGGTGTTCGCTTCGGCATTCACGTTCGGCGACGGCCTTCGCAGCCCCTCGCTAGGCTTCATGGGACTCGTGGTCTGCCTGGTAGCCAGCATGACCAACATGCGCTGGGGCACGGCGCTCGCCGCGTTCTGTCTCGGCTGCGTGGGTGTGCTGGCGTGGGCCGAGACGCAGGGCATCACCGCTGCGCCGGCCAACGGCACGCCACTGGGCATGGCGCTGGCCATTCAGTGCATCACGATCGGCAGCGGCCTGATCGGCGGAATCTTCGTGTCGAAGGTATTTGACCGATATCTCGGCGCGGCCGCGGAGCGCGAGCGGCGATTGAAGGATCTGATCTACACGAGCCCCGACTGCATCGCGCTGACCGATCTGTCGACTGGATGCTACGAGCTCGTCAACAAGAGTTTCGAAAGGGTCACCGGCTACTCTGCCGAAGAGGTCGTCGGCCGCACGGCGACCGAGATCAACTTCTGGCACGACAAACGGGACTGCGATGCGCTTGTCGCCGCGCTGCGGCTGACAGGCCGCGCCGAAGATCTCAGCGCCGTCATCCGGTGCAAGTCCGGCGCATTGGTGCCAATGCGCATCTCGGCGGCCCGATTCGAGCGCGACGGCAGCGCCTACCTTGTGCTCAACGGCCATGATGTGACCGCGAGCGAACGCGCGCGAATGGAGCACGACGCGATCCTTCAGAACGCGTCCATCGGCATCGCCTTCATACGAGGCGGACGCTTTCACCGCACCAACCCGAACTTCGACCGCATGTTCGGCTGGACACCGGGGCAGCTGATGGGCCAGCCCACCAGCGTCATCTGGCCGCATCGCGAAGACTATGAACTGATGCGCGTCGAGGCCATGCCCATCCTGTCGCGCGGCCTGTCGTACGAACTTGAGCGACAGATGCTGCGATCCGACAACAGCCTCTTCTGGTGCCGCATGCGTGGTCACGCGCTCGACGGTCAATCGCCGCGCACCGGCACGATCTGGATTGCCGAAGACGTGACCGAACGGCGCCAGGTCGACCTGACTCTCGCGTCGGCACGCGATGCGGCAGAGGCGGCCAACCGCGCCAAGAGTGCATTCCTTGCGAACACAAGCCATGAGATACGTACACCCCTCAATGGCCTCCTGGGTCTTGCGCGGCTCGCAATGCAGGAGGATCTCGACGAGCAGCGACGAAGGCAGTACCTCGCGCAGATATTCGACAGTGCCCACAGTCTCTCGGAAATCATCTCCGACATCCTCGATCTGTCGAAGATCGAGGCCGGCAAGATCGCACTGGAGAGCGTGCCCTTCGGCCTGCGCGAAACGATGGTTGCCGTGCACGACGCCTACCAGTCGCTGGCCGAAGCCAAGGGACTCGAACTCGTGCTGGCAATCGACAGCGGCGTGCCGATCGCGGTACTGGGCGATCCGGTGCGCGTGCGGCAGATCCTCACCAACTTCATCACCAACGCGATCAAGTTCACCGAACGCGGACGCGTGCGCATCCACGCAGTGACGACCGGCGACGAACGCGTGCGCCTGTCAGTGTCGGACACCGGGCCAGGGGTGGATGCGCAGACGCAGCGCCGGCTCTTCCTGCCCTTCTCGCAAGCCGACGACTCCACCACGAGGCGCTTCGGCGGCACCGGCCTGGGTCTGTCGATCTGCAGGCAACTCGCTCACTTGATGGGGGGCGACGTGGGCGTCATCAGCGCGCCCGGCAAGGGCAGCACGTTCTGGGCCGAACTGCCCTTGCCATCGGCCGACGAGCCCGATTCCGTGCATGGCGCGCTGGATGCGCCGCTGGACCGTCTGCACGGCGCGCGCGTGCTGATGGTGGAGGACAACCCGGTGAACATGCTGGTCGCCGTGGCGATGCTCGAGCAGTGGGGCGCCCATGTGACCCAGGCCGCCGATGGACGGATGGCGCTCGACGCGGTCGACCTCGCACAACGGCAAGGCCGCTTGTTCGACGTTGTGCTGATGGATGTGCAGATGCCCAACATGAGCGGCCACGAAGCCGCACGTGAACTGCGCAAGCGCTTCGACCGAATGCAACTGCCCATCATCGCCCTCACCGCGGCTGCGCTGGTGTCGGAGCGAGACCAGGCGATCGCGTGCGGGATGAACGAATTCCTCACCAAGCCCATCGACGCGACGCGACTGAAGGACACGCTCGCGCGCTGCATCGCGCGCCAATTCGCTCTGTGATTCAGCACAATGGCAAATCCCGCATCCGCCTGCCCGTCAAGGCAAACAAGGCATTCGCCAACGCAGGTGCCAACGGCGGCGTGCCCGGCTCACCTGCTCCCGCTGGCGCCCTCGTGCTGGGCACAAGATGAGTCTCGATGACGGGTGTCTGCGCCAGCTTCACCATCGGGTAGTTCGGGAAATTGGTCTGCTGCACGGCACCCTGCTCGATGTCGACGCGGCCATACAGCGCAGCAGTCAAACCGAAGACGATCGCCCCTTCCATCTGCTGCGCGACGATGCCCGGATTGATCACCGTGCCGATGTCGGCGGCGCACACGACGCGATGCACCTTGGGCGCGCCGCTCTCGATCGACACCTCGACGACTTCGGCCACGATGCTGCCGAAGCTCTCGTGCAGCGCCACACCGCGCGCCCGGCCCGCCGGCAACGGAGTGCCCCAACCCGACTTGTCTCTCGCGAGCCCGAGCACCGCCGCATGGCGCGGCATGTCTTTCAACAGCGACAAGCGATAGGCCACTGGATCCTGCTTGCTCTCGTGCGCGAGTTCGTCGATGAAACACTCGGAGAAAAACGCGTTGTGCGAATGCCCCACCGAACGCCAGTAGCCGATGGGCACGCCGCTGTGCGTGGCCACATGCGCAATGCGTTCGTTGGGGATGCCGTAAGGCAAGTCGAAGAGGCCGTCGTTCACAGTCTTGTCGGGCGCATCCACCGGCCCTGCAAGATTCGGCAGCGTGCGTTCGATCCAGCGAGGCGTGATCGCATCACCGGCGCTCGTGATGGCCAGGCCCGTCACATCGCCCTGTGCATCGAAGCTTGCCTGCATCACTGCCACGCCCGCCGGGCGATAGAAGTCGTGCGTGAGGTCTTCCTCACGCGGCCACAGCAGCTGCACCGGCCTGCCATTGGTTTCGATGGCGACACGCACGGCCTGGCCGACGAAATCCACATCGAGCCGCCGCCCGAAACCGCCGCCAAGGTAGGTCACGTGCACAGTGACGGCTTCGTCCGCCACGCCGGCCACTTGCGCGGCGATGGCACGCGCGATGCCCGGCACCTGCGTGGGCGCCCACACCGTCACCTTGCCGTCCTTGACTTGCGCGGTGCAGTTGATCGGCTCCATGGTCGCGTGCGCAAGATACGGCGCTCGGTACACGGCTTCGAACTTTCTCGCAGCGCTCTGTTGTGCGTCCTTCAGGCTGCCACGGCTGTAGAAGCTGAAGCCGCCATCTTCCTTGGCGGCCTTTCGGGCCGTGGCCTCAAGCGCGGCCATGATGGCCTTGGTGTTGGGCGCGCCGGCCGCAGGGGCGCGCCAGTCGATGTCCAGCGCCCGCGCACCTTGCATCGCATGCCAGCTCGTGCGGCCGACGACAGCCATGCCCTCGGTCGATCCGCCATAGCTCGACAGTCGCACGACGCGCTCGACACCCGGTAGTTTCATCGCAGCATCGGCACTGACACGGCCCACGCCGCCGCGAAGACAGGGGCAGTGGCGCACCACCGCGTAGAGCTGGCCTGGCTCACGAATGTCGATGCCGAACTTCGCGCTGCCATCGATCTTGGCCGGCAGGTCGGTGCGCGGCGCCGCGGTGCCGATGAGCTTCCACTCCACCGGATCCTTGGTCTTCACGTCGCCGGGCCGCGTGGATGCGGCCATCTTCGAGAGTTGGCCATAGTGCGCGCTGGTGCCGGACGAGTGGCTCACCACGCCGTCCTTCACCGCCAGTTCGGCGGCAGGAAGCTTCCATTGCAGGGATGCCGCATTCACGAGCTGCGCACGCGCGGTGGCTGCGGCCAGCCGAAGCACGTCCCACATATCGCTCACACTCGACGAGCCGCCGGTGACGTTGATGCCGAGCTCGCGCGCGAGCTTGCTCACCACCCACTGCGCAGTCGCTAGCGTGCGTGTCTCCGAACCCGGCTCGCGCTCGCTCGGATGGAAGGGCAGCATCTCGACAAAACTCACGACATTGCCGTACAGCGCATCGTGGCCGGCCTGCACGAGTCTCACCTTTGACAGCGGGACGTCGAGTTCCTCGGCCGCGATCATCGCGAGCGCCGTGTGCACGCCCTGGCCCATCTCGCTGCGCGGCATGGCAAGCATGACATCGCCATCACTCGTCATCTTGATCCAGCCGTTGAGGCCGACTTGACCATCGACCACCGGCAACGTGTCCGCGCTGCCCATGCGGCTGCGCATCGGCAGCATGCCCCACCCCACCAGCAGCGCGCCTGCGCCGCCCAGGCCGCTCAGCAAGAGACTGCGGCGCTTCACAGTACCGCCCCTGCGTTGGACGGGGGCTCAGAGGCTGAGAGTTTTTCGGGCGTGCCCGAGCAGCGCGTCAAAACGCACCTGATCTTCAAAGCGCAGCCATAGCCCGGGCTAGCATTTGCAACGACGAGCAGGGGTCTTTTGACGTGATGAGCGGGCATGATCGAAATGCTTTCAGCCTCTCAGGTCGCGTCTTGCCGTCGGGGATTGCCCCGCGCAGTTCGCGCGCAGCCGTCTTGATGGCCTCGCGGACGCGCGGGTAGGTGCCGCAGCGGCAGATGTTGGTGATGGCCGCGTCGATGTCGGCATCGCTCGGGTTGGAGTTTTTCTCGATCAGCGCAGCGGCTGCCATCAGCATGCCGCTCTGGCAATAGCCACATTGCGACACCTGGTGGGCGATCCACGCCTTCTGCAGCACGTGCGGTTCCCCAGGTGTACCGAGTGCTTCGATGGTGCGCACCGACTTGCCCACTGCAGCGCTCAGGGGCACGACGCAAGAACGAACCGCTTTTCCGTCCACATGCACCGTGCAGGCGCCGCAAGCGGACACGCCGCATCCGAACTTGGTGCCGGTCATGCCGAGCACGTCACGCAGCACCCACAGCAGGGGCATGTCGGGCTCCGTGGCTCCCTCGGGGAGTGGGCGCGGCTGGCCGTTGATCGAAAGGTCCATGAAGCTTCCTGATTGACCCATCGTGAGAATCCTTGTGGGCTGCAAGCATTCTGCAAGAAGCTTCAAGGCCATCTCTCCAAACACTGTGGTGCGGACGAAACGTGCAGGGCTTTCGTTGGTCGTTTTCCGCGGGTATGTACCGGGGGTGGAGAGCTCTTGTCACAAAATCGCTGCATTGCCGATGCCTCGCAGCGCATCGCGCGGTGCGGAATGTTCCCGCGCTCGCACCATCACGACATCTACGCACAGGAGTGACACCATGACCCGCACCCGCCTCGGCCTTTGTTGTTCGCTGAGCTTGCTCGCAGCCGCAGCCGGCGCGCACGCCCAAAACGTCCAGATCACCGGACTGCTAGACATGTCCGCAGGCAGCTTCCAGAACGCTGGCACCGTCCGACAGACGCGTGCGGACAGCGGCAACATGTCGACGAGTTTCATTGGGTTTCGCGGCACCGAAGATCTGAGCGGCGGGCTCAAGGCGAAGTTCGCGATCGAGCATTACCTGCGTCTCGACTCCGGCAGCGTTGGCCGCGTCAATGGCGGCGCCTTCTGGGCGCGCAACTCCTACGTCGGCCTGTCCGGCGCCTTCGGCACCACCACGCTCGGGCGCCACACCACGCCGCTGTTCGTCTCGACGCTGCTCTTCAACGCCTTCGGAGATTCCTTCGGCTTCTCGCCCAGCATCCGCCAGCTCTTCACGCCAAACACCGCCGTCATGCCCGCCTTTCTGGGCGACACCGCCTGGAACAACTCGCTGGCCTATTCCAGTGGCGAAACCGATGGATTGAGCCTCAACGTCATCGGCAACCTGGGCGAAGGCGCGACGGGCGCCAGCGGCAAGAACTTGGGCGGCAACGCCCTGTATTTCAACGGCCCGCTCGCCGCGACCGTTGCGTGGCAGAGGGTAAGAAACGGTATGGTCGGCGCGCCGGCGGGCGCGACCGGGCAGACCACCTGGCAGCTAGGTGCATCGTACGAACTGGCATTTGCAAAGCTCTACGGGCAGTACAGCGAGGTGCGCACCACCGCCATGGTCAACGACAAGTCCCATCTTTGGAGCTTCGGCGCGGCCATTCCTCTAGGCCCGGGCCGTGTGCTTGCGCAGTACGGCATCGCGCGCGGACGCATTGCCATCAACAATCCGACGAACAAGACGCTGACACTCGGATACGACTACAACCTGTCGAAGAACAGCGACGCCTACGCCGTCTACATGAACGACAAGGCGACGGGGCTGACCAACGGCAACACGCTCGCGGGAGGTCTGCGGCTTCGCTTCTGAGCTCAGAGGCTGAGAGTATCTCGAGCGTGTCCTCAGGCTCGCACCAACTAACGGCGCCTCCACGGGGCCGTTTTTCATGGCTACGGGGCTACTCCTCTTCGG
>JAJKJU010000245.1 GCA_021153565.1 Rhizobacter sp. | reverse complement strand
ATGGTGCGGAGGCTGCCGCAATGAGCGGAAGGGCGAGGGGCCCCGTTTACGGGGATCGACCACGCGAACGCGGCACGCAGCCGACGGCGTGGCCTTGCATGTGGCCAGATCGCGCGGAGGCCGCCGCATGACGCGCCTCAATGTGGTCATGCTCATCATGCTGCTGGCCAGCAGCATCTATCTCGTGCGCGTGTCCTACGACGCCCGCCGTTTGTTCGCAGAGCTCGATAAGGCACAAAGCGAAGAGCGGCTGCTCGACATCGAGTTCGAACGCCTGAAGACCGAGAAGCAATCTCAGGCGACGCCTTCGCGCGTGGAAAAAACGGCGCGCGAGAAGCTCGCGATGCGCACGGCCAGCCCCGCGATCACGCAGTACGTGACGTATGCGAAGGCTGCCGCCTCCACGCCGACCGGAGGCACGCGATGAGCCCGGGAGTGCGTTCATGAACTGGCTCGAAGGCATGGCCAAGAAGTCGGCGAAGAGCGGCGCCGTCAGCGTGCGCAGCGTCAACTATTCGAGCAGCCCGCTGCTTGCGTCACCCACGCCTGCCTGGCGCTCGAAGTTCCTGGTCGCGATGGTGGGCCTGGGCTTTTGCGCTCTCATCGGCCGCGCGATCTACGTGCAAATCATCGGTTCGTCCTTCTTCTTGAAGCAAGGCGAGATCCGCTATGGGCGCACGCTGGAAATGCCCGCGAGCCGAGGTCGCATCATCGACCGCAACGGGCTGATCCTCGCATCGAGCGTTCGCGTGCCATCGCTGTGGGCCATTCCGAAAGATTTCGACGCAGACAAGGCCGAGCGCGCCAAGCTGGCGAAGCTGCTCGGCATGCCGGTCAAGGAACTCGAAGGACGGCTCGACGACAACCAGAACTTCGTCTGGCTGCGCCGTCAGGTCGACGAGCCGGTGGCGAAAGAAGTGCTTGCTCTGGGCCTGAAGGGCGTGCACCAGGTGCCTGAATACAAGCGGCGCTACCCGGAAGGCGAGGCGGCGGCGCATGTGGTCGGCTTCACCAATCTGGAGGACAAGGGGCAGGAGGGCGTCGAACTCGCCTTCCAGCGCGACCTCGCAGGCCGCGACGGCACGCGGCGCGTGATCAAGGACCGCCTTGGCCGCGTGGTCGAGGACATCGGCGACAGCGTGCAGCCGCTGGACGGTCGCGACATCGAGCTGTCCGTCGATTCGAAGGTGCAGTTCTTCGCCTACCAGCGCATCCGCGACGCGGTGGCTGAGCATCACGCCAAGGCCGGCAGTGTCGTGGTGCTCGACGCGCAGACGGGCGAGGTGCTCGCGCTGTCGAATTACCCGAGCTTCACCCCCGGCGACCGCAGGAACCTCACCGGCCAGCAGCTGCGCAACCGTGCACTGACCGACACCTTCGAGCCCGGCTCGACCATGAAACCTTTCATCGCCGCCTGGGCCATGGAGACGGGCCGTGTCACGCCCAACACGGTAATCCAGACCGCGCCAGGCTCCATCAATATCACCGGTTCCACCATCCGGGACGCGCACCCGCACGGCGCCCTGACGGTGGCCGAGGTGATCCAGAAATCGAGCAACGTCGGCACCGTCAAGATGGCGATGCAGATGCAGCCGCGCGAGATCTGGGAGCTGTATACGCAGGTCGGTTTTGGCCAGAAGCCGCAGATCGCCTTTCCGGGCGCGGTGACGGGCCGGCTGCGGCCCTACAAGACCTGGCGTCCGATCGAGCAGGCGACCATGAGCTACGGCTACGGCCTGTCGGCGTCCCTGCTGCAAATTGCGCATGCCTACACCGTGTTCGCACGCGACGGTGAATTGATTCCGATCTCGCTCGTCAAGAACACCGAGCCGACCAACGGCATCCGTGTGTTCTCGCCCAAGACCGCGCAGTCGATGCGCGAGATGTTGCACATGGTCACCGAGGCGGGTGGTACGGCGCCGCGTGCCCAGGCCATGGGCTACTCGGTGGGCGGCAAGAGCGGCACCGCCTATAAGCAGGAGGGCAAGGGGTACGCCGACAAAAAATACCGAGCGTGGTTCGTGGGCATGGCACCGATCAACAAACCGCGCATCATCGTGGCGGTGATGGTTGACGAGCCGACCAACGGCAAGCACTTCGGTGGCGACGTGGCAGCACCGGTCTTCAGCGAGGTGGTGCAGCAGACGCTGCGCACGCTGGGCGTTCCGCCCGACCTCGACGTGCGCCCGCAGATTGTCTCGAACGAGATTCCGGCGGAAGAGGAGAGTTTCTGATGCCGCGCATTCTGAACTCCGTGTCTGACGCGCTGGCGTGGCTGGCCAAGCGTGGTGCCGTGTCACTCACGACGGACAGCCGCAGCGTGATGAATGGCGACGCCTTCGTTGCCTGGCCGGGGGCCACGCACGACGGCCGCCAGTACGTCGCCGCAGCATTGCAGCAGGGAGCCGTCGCTTGCATCGTGGAAGCCGACGGCGTGGCCGAATTCGACCTCGAGGGCGACGAGCGCATCGCCGCGCTGAAGGACCTGAAGGCATTGACCGGCCCACTGGCGCACGGATTCCTCGGCAAGCCGAGCGATCGCCTGCGCATCGTCGCGACGACCGGCACCAACGGCAAGACATCCACGGCGTGGTGGATCGCCCAGGCGCTCACAGCGCTTGGCCAGCGTGCCGGTGTCATCGGTACGCTGGGCATTGGCGAACCGTCTTCTACAGACGACCCAGGCAGCATGATGTCGACCGGCCTCACCACGCCCGACCCGGTGGTGATGCACGCGGCCTTCAAGAGATTTGCCGATGCGGGCTTCAATGCCTGCGCCATCGAGGCCTCGTCCGTGGGCATCGTCGAGCATCGACTGACCGGCACGCACGTGCACGTCGCGCTATTCACCAACTTCACGCAGGACCACCTCGACTATCACGGATCGATGGAGTCGTACTGGCAGGCCAAGGCGCAGTTGTTCGCGTGGCCGGGCCTCGGCGCGGCAGTGCTCAACCTCGACGACCCGCAAGGTGCAGCGCTCGCGCGGGTGCTGCAGGGGGAACGCCTCGACGTCTGGACATATTCCGTCGTGTGCGATGCGCGCCTGTACGCGCACGAGATCGACTATTACGACGGCGGTCTCGGCTTCGACGTCTACGAAGGCAACGAACAGGCGGTGGTGCGCACCTCGCTCATCGGCGACTACAACGTGTCGAACCTGCTGGGTGTGATCGGCGCGTTGCGCGCGCTGGGTGTGACGCTGGCCGACGCAGCGCGGGTCTGTGGCCTGCTCACGCCGGTGCCCGGCCGCATGCACCGCGTGTCGACCGAGGCACGCTACGACGATGAAACCCACCACTTCGAGAACCTGCCCGCAGTGGTGGTCGACTACGCACACACGCCCGACGCATTGGAGAAAGCCCTGAAGGCGCTTGCGCCCCTGGCCAAGGCACGCGACGGCAAGCTGTGGTGCGTCTTCGGCTGCGGCGGCAACAGGGACGCGACCAAGCGTCCGCTGATGGGCGCCATCGCGCAAAAGCACGCGAATTGCGTGATCGTCACCAGCGACAACCCTCGGCATGAATCGCCGACGCTGATCCTGTCGCAGATCGTGGCGGGCATGAGTCCCGACTACCGGCCGGTGGTCATCGAAGACCGGCGGCTCGCGATCGCGCAAGCCTTGGCGCTGGCCGACGGCGACGACGTGATCCTCATCGCTGGCAAGGGCCACGAGGACTACCAGGAGGTCAACGGAGTCAAGCACCCGTTCTCGGATGTGACCGAGGCGTACGCGGCGCTCGAGCGCAAAGGCGACCAAAGGCGGATCGAATCATGATGACACTCACTCAGGCCCACGCCCTGTTGCCCGCGTCCACGCTCGTCGGAGAGGGCGGGTTGCGCGTGGCGCGCGTGCACAGCGACACGCGCACGCTGGCCCAGGGCGACTTGTTCGTGGCGATCAAGGGCGAGCGATTCGATGCGCACCAATTCTTGCCGCAGGCCAAGGCGGCAGGCGCGGTGGCAGCGATCGCCGAGCATGGCCTGGTTGAGGCCGGCCTGAGCGGATTGCAGGTGAGCGACACCCGCCGCGCACTCGCCGAGCTTGCCGCGGCGTGGCGCGCGCGCTGCGACCTGCCGCTGATCGCAGTGACGGGCAGCAACGGCAAGACCACGGTGACTCAGATGATCGCGTCGGTGCTCAAGGCCTGGCTCGACGACGGCGCATTCTCGACGCAGGGCAACTTCAACAATGACATCGGCGTGCCGCTCACGCTCCTGCGTTTGCGACAAGACGACAAGACCTGGCACCGCGCGGGAGTGGTCGAACTTGGCATGAACCACGTCGGTGAAATCGCGCAGTTGGCGAAGATGACTGCCCCCACCGTCGCGCTCGTCAACAACGCGCAGCGTGAGCACCAGGAATTCATGGAAAGCGTGGAAGCCGTGGCGCGCGAGAACGGCACAGTGATCGAAGCGCTCGGGCCGCTTGGCGTGGCGGTGTTTCCGGCCGACGATGCGTACGCGTCCTTGTGGCGCACCCTTGCCGACGAGCGCCCCGTGCTGACCTTTGCGATGAGCGGCGACGCAGACGTGACGGCCGAGGCTGCATGGGCTGCCGACCACTGGGCGGTGACGATGCACACGCCCGCCGGATCTGCCAATTTCAAATTGAGCGTGGCTGGCGAACACAACGTGAAAAACGCGCTGGCCGCGACCGCGTGTGCGTTGGCTGCCGGCTGCCCGCTCGAAGCGATCACGCGCGGACTCGAAGCCTTCGCGCCCGTCAAGGGGCGCTCACAAGTCAAGAGCTTCCAGCACGAAGGCCGCAGCGTCACGCTGGTCGACGACACCTACAACGCCAATCCCGATTCAGTTCGCGCCGCGATCGACGTGCTGGCTGCATTGCCCGGCCCCCGCTGGCTGGTGCTGGGCGACATGGGCGAGGTGGGCGAGAAGGGGCCGGAGTTCCACCGCGAAGTCGGTGCCTATGCCCAAGAGCGCGGCATCGAATCGCTGTGGACCGTGGGCAGCCTGTGCACCCACGCGAGTGCGGCGTTTCGCGGCGCCCGCCACTTCGACGACGTGCCCATGCTGCTCACCGCGCTATCGATGGCCCCCACCTGTGCGTCGGTGGTGGTCAAGGGATCGCGCTTCATGAAGATGGAACAGGTAGTGACTGCATTGATGAATTCACCGGGGACCCCGCATGCTGCTTAGTCTGGCCAGTTGGCTGCAGACGTTGTCGCCGGAGTTCGGCTTCTTTCGCGTCTTTCAATACATCACCTTCCGCGCTGTGATGGCGGCCATGACTGCGCTTCTCATCGGCCTCACCTTCGGTCCGTGGGTGATCCGCCGTCTCACGGCGATGAAGATCGGCCAACCGATCCGCGAGTACGGCGTGAAAGAACACATCGTCAAGAGCGGCACGCCCACCATGGGCGGTGTGCTCATCCTCATTGCCATCGGCGTGTCGACCCTGCTGTGGTTCGACTGGAGCAACCGCTTCGTCTGGATCGTGATGGTGGTGACCCTCGGCTTTGGCGCCGTCGGCTGGGTCGACGACTGGCGCAAGGTGGTGCAGAAGAATCCAGAGGGCATGAGCTCGAAGGAGAAGTACTTCTGGCAATCGATGATCGGGCTGATTGCGGCGCTGTATCTCGCGTTCAGCGTGTCTGAATCGTCCAATCTTCGCGTGATCGAACTCTTCATCCGCTGGGTGCAAAGCGGCTTCTCCAACGCGCTGCCGCCCAAGGCCGACTTGATGGTGCCTTTCGTGAAGACCATCAGCTATCCGCTGGGCGTCTTCGGCTTCATCATCCTCACCTACTTTGTCATCGTGGGCGCAAGCAATGCGGTGAACCTCACCGACGGACTCGACGGGCTCGCGATCATGCCGGTGGTGATGGTGGGTTCCGCGCTCGGAGTGTTTGCGTATGTCACGGGCAGCTCGGTCTACAGCAAGTACCTGCTTTTCCCGTACATCCCGGGCGCCGGAGAGTTGCTGATATTTTGCGCAGCGATGGCGGGGGCGGGCCTGGCTTTCCTCTGGTTCAACACGCATCCGGCGCAAGTGTTCATGGGCGACGTCGGTGCGCTTTCGCTGGGTGGCGCGCTGGGGACGATCGCCGTTATCACGCGGCAAGAGATCGTGCTTGGAATCATGGGTGGCGTGTTCGTCGCCGAGGCCTTGTCGGTGATGCTGCAGGTGAGCTGGTTCAAGTTCACCAAGAAGCGATTCGGACAGGGGCGCCGCATTTTGAAGATGGCGCCCCTGCATCACCACTTCGAGAAATCGGGCTGGAAGGAAACGCAGGTGGTGGTCCGCTTCTGGATCGTGACCATGCTTCTGTGCCTGGTGGGGTTGGCGAGTTTGAAGCTGCGATGAAACATCTGAAGGACATCACGGTGCTCGTGCTCGGACTCGGTGAGTCCGGCTTGGCCATGGCGCGCTGGAGTGCGCGCTGTGGTGCGACCGTGCGCGTGTGGGACTCGCGCGAGACTCCGCCGAACGCGCAGGCCTTGGCGCAGCATGTGCCGCAGGCATTGCTCTATACCGGAACGCTTGCGGATGAAGCGGTCGAGGGTGTACAGCTGGTGCTCAAGAGCCCGGGTCTCGCTCCGACCGACGAGCGCATTGCGCCGGCGTTGGCACGTGCGGCCGATGGCGGTGCCTTGGTGCAGGGCGAGCTGGAGTTGTTCGCGCGGGCGTTGGATGACTTGAAGGCCGAGCGCGGCTATGTGCCCAAGGTCTTGGCGATCACCGGCACCAATGGCAAGACCACGACCACCTCGATGGCTGCGATGCTGATCGAGCGCACGGGCAGGCGGGTCGCGATGGCCGGGAACATCGGGCCGACGATGTTGCAGACGCTGTCGGATGCATTGGATTTGGAGCCGGCGGCGGAAGTCGCAGTGGAGACTGCGCAAGGCGGTCACCCTCACCCCAACCCTCTCCCGGAGGGAGAGGGAGAAGAGGTGGCGGACATGTTGGTCGGTGAGTCTTTGGCTGATGCTCTTGGCGAGCAATCTGGCCTTGGTTCCGCATTGGCCGGGGGCCCTCACCCCAACCCTCTCCCGGAGGGAGAGGGAGCAGAGGTGGCGGACATGCCGGCCGGTGAGTCTTTGGCTGATGCTCTTGGCGAGCAATCTGGCCTTGGTTCCGCATTGGCCGGTGGCCCTCACCCCAACCCTCTCCCAGAGGGAGAGGGAGCAGAGGTGGCGGACATGTTGGCCGGTGAGTCTTTGGCTGATGCTCTTGGCGAGCAATCTGGCCTTGGTTCCGCATTGGCCGGGGGCCCTCACCCCAACCCTCTCCCAGAGGGAGAGGGAGCAGAGGTGGCGGGCATGCCGGCCGGTGAGTGTTTGGCTGATGCGCTTGGCGAGCAATCTGGCCTTGGTTCCGCATTGGCCGGTGGTCCTCACCCCAACCCTCTCCGAGAGGAAGAGGGGGCAGAGGTGGCGGGCATGTTGGCCGGTGAGTCTTTAGCAGGCTCAGGACAGGCCGAGCCTCGTCCAAAGGGACAGAGACCAGAGCGGGTCACGGCGGCCGCTGAGATGGCTGGAGAGAAATCAGTCATGGCTGTTTCAATCGACATCGCCGCGGCAGAGCTTCCCTCTCCCCCTGGGAGAGGGATTGAGGGTGAGGGCGCCGAAGGCGAAATGGCCGACGCAGAATCCACCGTTCACTCGAGCACCATGAACCGCGATGGCCCGCCGCCGAACCTCATCCCTCCGCCCCCGCCAGGCCCGGTCTTCGAACACCTGCCCGATGTCTGGGTGCTCGAGCTCTCCAGCTTCCAGCTCGACGAAGCCAAGGGCTTCGAGCCCAGCGCCGGGACGGTCCTCAACATCACTCAAGACCACCTCGACTGGCACGGCACCATGCCCGCCTATACGGCGGCGAAGTCGCGCGTCTTCGGCAAGAACGCAGTGATGGTGATCAACCGCGACGAACCGGCGGTCGAGAAACTCGTCCCCGTGCCCCAAGTTCCGGCACCCGGAGCCAAGAAGACAAAGGCGCCGAAGTTCGTGCTACGCAACGTCGTGCGCTTCGGCCTTGATGCACCCAAGCGCCACGGCGACTACGGCATGGTCGTCGAGAACGGTATCGCCTGGCTCGTCCGTGCACTCGAAGCTGACGAAACCATCAAGCCCAAGCGCGGTGCCGTGGTCGATGTCGAAGACCTGCACATCCAGCGGCTCATGCCGGCCGATGCTCTTCGTGTGCGAGGCCGCCACAATGCCGCCAACGCGCTGGCCGCACTCGCGCTCGCTACCGCCATTGGCTGCCCGCTCGCACCGATGCTGCACGGCCTTCGCGAATACACCGGCGAGCCGCACCGCGTCGAATACATCGCGACGGTGAAAGGCATCGACGCCTTCGACGACAGCAAGGGCACGAATGTCGGCGCAACGGTTGCAGCGCTGAATGGCCTCGGCGCTGACAAGTCGCCCGCCAAGCTCGTCGTCATCCTCGGCGGAGACGGCAAGGGCCAGGACTTCACGCCCTTGGCCGCGCCAGTGGCCCAGCACGCGCGCGCGGTCGCAACCATCGGGCGCGATGCGCAACTCGTCGAGGACGCCATTGCGAATGCCGGCGTTCCGATCCAGCGCCACGACACCCTCGAAGCCGCCACCCGCTGGGCTTTTGACATTGCCCACGCTGGCGACGCCGTGTTGCTGAGCCCCGCCTGCGCCAGTCTCGACATGTTTCGCAACTACGCCCACCGCGCCGAAGTCTTCGTGAACGAAGTGCGTGCCATGGCGGCCGAACACGGAGACATGAGCGCATGACCGCCACGGCCCGCTTCGGTTTCGACGCGCTCAAGGCGCGTGTCGCAGGCGTGTTCCGCCGCGACATGAAGCAAAGCACGTCGGTGCCCGTGCGCGACTGGATCAACGTCTCGTCCGGCCAGCCGACCAAGTTGCTCGGATTCGACCAGGCGTTCATCTGGGTCGTGGTCGCACTCATGGCGCTGGGCCTGGTGATGGTCTACAGCGCCTCGGTGGCCATGCCCGACAACCCGAAGTTCTCGCGCTATGCGCCGACCTTCTTTCTGACACGCCACATCATGTCCATCGTCGTTGCCACGCTGTGCGCGCTGGTGGCGGTGCAGATTCCGGTGAGCTTCTGGGAGAAGACGTCGCCGTGGATCTTCGTGGCATCGCTGCTGCTGCTGGTGCTCGTGCTCATCCCGCACGTGGGCAAGGTGGTCTACGGTGCACGCCGCTGGATTCCGCTGGGCATCATGAACTTCCAGCCCTCCGAACTTGCGAAGCTCGCGATCGCGATGTATGCGGCGGGCTACATGGTGCGCAAGATGGACGTGAAGGAAAACTTCCTTCGCGCCGTGTTGCCGATGGCGATTTCGGTCGCCGTGATCGGCCTGTTGCTGCTGGCCGAGCCCGACATGGGCGCCTTCCTCGTCATCGCGGCGATCGCGATGGGCATCCTCTTCCTCGGCGGCGTGAACGGCCGCATGTTCCTGCTGATCACGGCGGTGCTGGTCGGCGCCTTCGTGCTGATGATCACCTTCAGTGAATGGCGCCGCGAACGAATCTTCGCGTACCTCAATCCGTGGGACGAGAAATACACGCTCGGCAAGGCCTACCAGTTGTCGCACTCGCTGATCGCCTTTGGCCGCGGCGAGATCTTCGGACAGGGGCTGGGCTCGAGTGTCGAGAAGCTGCACTACCTGCCCGAGGCGCACACCGACTTCCTGCTCGCGGTGATCGGCGAAGAGCTGGGCTTCATCGGCGTGGCCTGCGTGATCGTCGCGTTCTTCTGGCTGTCGCGCCGCGTGTTCCACATCGGTCGGCAGGCGATTGCACTCGACCGCGTTTTTGCCGGTCTGTTCGCGCAGGGCGTCGGCATCTGGATGGGCGGGCAGGCCTTCATCAACATGGGCGTGAACCTGGGGGTGCTTCCGACCAAGGGCCTGACTCTGCCGCTGATGAGTTACGGCGGGTCGGCCATCGTGATGAACCTGGTCGCGCTCGCCATCGTGCTGCGGGTGGACATCGAGAACCGGCAGATGATGAGAGGGGGACGCGCATGATGCCGAGCCGCCTCAAGACTGGCGCGCAGGCGCGGCATGCGCCATGGAGGCAGTCATGACGCATCGCCACCTCGTCGTCATGGCCGCCGGAACTGGCGGCCACGTCATTCCCGGACTCGCCGTCGCGCGCGAGATGCAGCAGCGCGGCTGGACCGTGAGCTGGCTCGGTACCACGCACGGCATGGAGAACAAGCTCGTGCCGCCCTCGGGCATCGCGATGGACAACATCACCTTCAGCGGGCTGCGCGGCAAGGGCCTGATGCACACGCTGACAGGGGGCTTCCGTCTGCTCGCCGCGTTCTGGCGCTGCGCCCGGATTCTGAAGCGTCGCAAGCCCGACGCAGTGCTCGGCATGGGCGGCTATGTGTGCTTCCCGGGCGGCTTGATGACGACGGCGCTCGGCAAGCCGCTGATGCTCGTCAACGCCGATGCGGCGTTGCTGATGAGCAATCGCGCGCTGCTCGGCATCGCTGATCGCATCGCCTTCGGCTTCGATGGCAAGGACATCCAGAAGATCAAGCGCGCAGTCGTGACTGGAAACCCGGTGCGCGCCGAAATCGAATCGCTGCCGATGCCGGCAGAACGCTTCGCGGGTCGCAGCGGTCCCTTGCGCTTGCTGGTGGTCGGGGGCAGCCTCGGCGCGAAGGCCCTCAACGATTGCGTTCCGCAGGCGCTCGCCTTGATCGACGAGGCAGCGCGTCCGCATGTGACACATCAGACGGGTGCTGCGAATCACACGGCCGTTCAGGCAGCCTACGAACAAGCAAAGGTAAGGGGAGAGGTCTTGCCCTTCATCGACAACATGGCACAGCGTCTTGCGGACTGCGACGTGATCGTCTGCCGCGCCGGTGCAGTGACCGTGAGCGAACTCTGCGCTGCCGGTGTGCCAGGCGTGCTGGTACCACTCGTAGTCAGCACGACGTCGCACCAGACGGACAACGCACAGTGGCTCGCAGCCCAGGGTGCCGGCATTCATCTTCCGCAGGCCGAACTGTCGCCGCGCAAGCTGGCCGACCTGCTCACGGGGCTCACGCGCGAGGCCTTGCTGACGATGGCCACCAAGGCGCGCTCGCTGGCGAAGCCGAAGGCCGCTGCGCGAGTGGCGGATGAACTGGAAAGGCTGGTGCTTGCATGACCGAACGCAAGTCGCTCGGAGGCCGTCGTCGTAGGGTGGGCAAAGCGCAGCGTGCCCACGCGGTCGTCATTCAAGTCTGTTCGACGGTTCGCGTGGGCACGCTGCGCTTTGCCCACCCTACAAATCCCAGTGCGGCGCGGCCTGCGCTCCTGCGAGGCATTCAATGAAGCACGCCGTCAAGCACATTCATTTTGTCGGCATCGGCGGCGCCGGCATGAGCGGCATCGCTGAAATCCTGCACAACCTCGGCTACAAGGTGTCGGGGTCGGACCAGAACGATGGCGCGGTCACGCAACGTCTCGCCTCGCTGGGCATAGTGCTCACCATCGGCCATGACGCCGCGAACATCGCAGGCGCCGGCGCGGTCGTGACCTCCACTGCGGTGAAGGGCGACAACCCCGAAGTCATTGCCGCACGCGCCAAGCATGTGCCCGTGGTC
Source organism: Rhizobacter sp. (assembly GCA_021153565.1). GTDB lineage: Bacteria > Pseudomonadota > Gammaproteobacteria > Burkholderiales > Burkholderiaceae_C > Albitalea. The sequence goes on along the minus strand of JAJKJU010000245.1, from coordinate 5,903 downwards.
CCGCGGGCCGTGATGCTGGCGGAGTTGATGCGCTTGAAGCAAGGCATCGCCATTGCCGGCACGCATGGCAAGACCACGACAACCAGCCTTGTCACCAGCGTGCTGGCCGAAGCCGGGGTCGACCCGACCTTCGTCATCGGCGGCAAGCTCAATGCCGCCGGCGCAAATTCCGCCCTCGGCAAGGGTGACTACATCGTGGTCGAGGCCGACGAGTCAGACGCATCCTTCCTGAACCTGATGCCGGTGATGGCGGTCGTCACGAACATCGACGCCGACCACATGGAGACTTACGGCCACGACTACGCCAAGCTCAAGCAGGCTTTCGTCGATTTCATTCATCGCATGCCTTTCTACGGTGCGGCCATTTTGTGCAGCGACGATCCCGGCGTGCGCTCGATCATCCCGATGATCTCGCGCCCGATGGTGACCTACGGCTTCCGCGAAGACGCGATGGTTCGCGCCATCGACGTGCGTGCCGACGAAGGCAAGATGAGCTTCACCGTCCAACGGCACAACGGCTTGCGCATGCCGGACATGCAGGTCACGCTGAACCTGCCGGGTGAGCACAACGTGCTGAACGCGCTGGCGACGATCGCTGTGGCGACTGAACTCGAACTGCCCGACGCGCCCATCATCAAGGGTCTCGCGGAATTTCGCGGCGTGGGCCGTCGCTTCCAGCGCTACGGCGACCTGCCTGCGAAAGACGGCGGCACCTTCACGCTCATCGACGACTACGGGCATCACCCGGTGGAGATGGCGGCCACGCTGGCTGCGGCGCGCGGCGCCTTCCCGGGTCGACGTCTCGTGCTCGCCTTTCAACCGCATCGCTTCACCCGCACGCGCGACTGCTTCGAAGACTTCGTGAAAGTGATAGGCACAGCCGATGCCGTGCTGCTCGCCGACGTGTACTCGGCGGGCGAAGCGCCCATCGTCGCGGCGGATGGTCGCGCGCTCGCACGGGCCCTGCGTGTCGCGGGCAAGGTCGACGCGGTCTTCGTCGACGAGATCAAGGACATGCCGCAAGTCATCGCCGATCAGGTGCGCGATGGCGACGTGGTGATTTCCATGGGTGCCGGGACGATTGGAAATGTCCCGACGCAGGTCGTCCAGATGTTGAAAGGGGCGCCATGAAGCGAAGGGCGAGGATCGCAGGAGCCGATCAGCCAGCGCAGCAGGCAGGCGGATGCGATCAATGTCGCGCCTGCGCTGCTTTCTGCGCAACGCGGACGCTTCGGCGCGACCCCGTTTACGGGGATCGACCAGCGCAATGGAGCCGGCGATACCTGTCCGGCGTTGCGAACATTCTTGGGTTTACGGAGGTATCGCCATGAACATCGATGTCAAGGCTTTGGGCAAGGTCGCTGTGCTCTTCGGTGGCGATTCAGCCGAACGCGAAATCTCCATCATGTCGGGTACCGGCGTGCTCGCTGCATTGCAATCGCAAGGCGTCGACGCGCATGCCTTTGACCCGGCAGAACGCGATCTTTCCGACCTCAAAAAGGAAGGCTTCACCCGCTGCTTCATCGCATTGCACGGCCGCCACGGCGAAGATGGCTCCGTGCAGGGCGCGCTCGAACTGGTGGGCATCCCATACACCGGCTCCGGCGTGATGGCTTCAGCCATCGCCATGGACAAGGTGATGACCAAGCGCGTGTGGATCGCCGAAGGCCTGCCCACGCCCAGGTATGTGTGGCTCGCCCCGCACGACCAGTCGCGCGAGCGCGTGATCGCGATCCCCGACGAAATCGGTCTGCCGCTCATCGTCAAGCCGCCGCGCGAAGGCTCGTCCATTGGAATCACCAAGGTACAGGGCTACTCCCAGATGCAGGACGCCGTCGCACTGGCCACGAAGTACGACCCCGACGTGCTTTGCGAAGAGTTCATCGACGGTGAGGAAATCACCTGTCCGGTGCTCGGTTCCGGCGAGGCGGCGTATGCGCTCCCGCTGATCCGCATCGTCGCGCCCGACGGTTCCTACGATTACCAGAACAAGTACTTCACCGATGTCGTGAAGTACCAGGTTCCGAGCGGCCTGCCCGACGCGGAAGAGCGCGAGATCCAGCGCATCGTCGTTGCCGCCTACAAGACCCTTGGCTGCCGCGGCTGGGGCCGCGCCGACGTGATGGTCCGCAAGAGCGACCGCAAGCCTTTCCTGCTCGAGATCAACACCTCGCCTGGCATGACCTCGCATTCGCTGGTCCCCATGTCCGCGAAGGCGACGGGCATGAGTTACGAGCAGCTGTGTGTCTACCTGCTGTCGCAAGCCAGCCTGGATTCGAAGAAGCCTTAACCGCCGTCAGCCATGGCCCGCGCCCCCGCATTCAACTCCAAACCGTCGCCCATCCCGGGCGATGTGCGGCTGATGCACGTCACTGCGAACATCCTGTTCGTCGTGGCGGGACTGGCGCTGGCCACGCTCGCGGTGAACTGCGGGTTGCGCCTGCCGGTGTTCACGCTCAAGGCGATCCACGTCGAGGGCGAGGTCGCGCGCAACAGCGTGTCGACGATCCGCGCCAACGCAGCGCCAAAGCTCACCGGCACCTTCTTCACCACCGACCTGCAAATGGACAAGCGCGCCTTCGAGTCCGTGCCCTGGGTGCGGCAGGCGGTGGTGCAACGCATCTGGCCGAACCGATTGGCCGTGCGCCTCGAAGAACATCGCCCCGCGGCGGTATGGGGCAGCGACTCGACGACCGACAGGCTTGTGAACACCTTCGGCGAAGTTTTCGAGGCCAACGTCGGCGACGTGGAAGACGACAGCCTGCCGACCTTGAACGGACCCGAGGGCACGTCCGTCCACATGCTCGCGATGCTGGGGCGGCTGAAGTCAGTATTCGATCGCGTCGATGCGCACATCGACAGCCTGTCGCTGTCGGGCCGCGGATCGTGGCGCGCCGAACTGGACACGGGGGCCGACGTAGAACTCGGGCGAGGGACGGACGACGAGGTGCTCGCGCGTGCCGAGCGATTCCTCGCCACGCTGACTCAGGTAACGCAGCGCTACCAGCGTCCGCTCGAATACGCGGACTTGCGACACAACGACGGATATGCAGTCCGGCTGAAGGGCATCACGACCGTGATTCCGAAAGCAAAGGAAAAGAAATAGGAAAGTCATGGCCAAGGAATACAAAGATCTCGTCGTCGGGTTGGACATCGGCACCGCCAAGGTGATGGCGGTGGTGGCCGAAGTGCTGCCCAACGGCGAGCTGCGCGTGGCGGGGCTGGGCGTGGCGCCGACGCACGGATTGAAGCGCGGCGTGGTCGTGAACATCGACGCGACCGTCCAATCCATCCAGCAGGCGCTGAAAGAGGCCGAGATGATGGCCGACTGCAAAATCACGCGCGTCTACACCGGCATCACGGGCAGCCACATCCGCGGGCAGAACTCGACGGGCATGGTGATCGTGCGCGACAAGGAAGTGACGCCGGTGGATGTTGCGCGCGTGGTTGAAACAGCCAAGGCGATCAACATTCCGAACGACCAGCGATTGCTGCTGGTGGAGCCGCAGGAGTTCGTGATCGACGGGCACGAGGTGAAGGAGCCCATCGGCATGAGCGGCGGGCGCCTCGAAGTCAAGGTGCACATCGTTACCGGCGCGCAGAGCGCTGCCGAGAACATCGTGAAGTGCGTGCGGCGTTGCGGGCTCGAGGTGGACCAGTTGGTGCTGAACCCGAGCGCGTCCAGTCATTCGGTGTTGACGGAAGACGAGAAGGACCTGGGTGTCGCGCTCGTCGACATCGGCGCGGGCACGACGGATGTTGCGATCTTCACCGACGGCGCGATCCGCCACACGGCGGTCATCCCGATCGCGGGTGATCTCATCACGAGCGACATCGCGATGGCCTTGCGCACGCCCACCAAGGACGCGGAAGAGATCAAGGTCGAATACGGCGTTGCCAAGCAGTTGCTGGCCGATCCGTCCGAGCAGCTCGAGGTGCCGGGGCTGGGCGACCGGGCGCCGCGCATGTTGTCGCGCCAGGCGCTGGCCGGCGTGATCGAGCCGCGCGTCGAGGAAATCTATTCACTCGTGCATCAGGTGATCCGCGAGAGCGGCTACGAAGAGCTGCTGTCTTCGGGCATCGTGATTTCGGGCGGCGCCGCGGTGATGCCGGGCATGGTCGAACTGGGTGAAGACATTTTTCTGAAGCCCGTTCGCAAGGGCATTCCGACTTACAGCGGCGCGCTCTACGACATGGTCGCAAACCCGCGATCGGCCACGGTGATGGGTCTTCTCGAAGAAGCCCGCATCGCCCGGTCCCGCGGCGTGCGCGCGGCGCAGCAGGCAGGGTCAGTGAAGACCTTGTTCGGGCGGCTGAAAGACTGGTTCTTGGGTAACTTCTGAGGGGAGTGACCAGATGCACAACTTGATTGCTCTCAGCCTCTCAGGGCGCACCAGGGGCGTGTTCGCACAAATGGGGGCGGGCTTGATCCACGGCCCACCACCACGACGAAGACAAACAAGCCTGCGACCCAGGACCCCGGCACCACCGGGTCACCCAGGCGATCAATCGGCGGGATCAACACAAGACATGGCAACTGCATTGAAGGAGTTTTAAAAATGGCAATCGAAATGATCGAAGAATTCGACCTCGGCACACAGATCAAGGTGATCGGGGTAGGTGGTGGCGGCGGCAACGCAGTCGACCACATGATTGCGCAAGGTGTGCAAGGTGTGGAGTTCATCTGCGCCAACACCGACGCGCAAGCGCTCAACCGCTCGGCGTCGCACCAGCTCATCCAATTGGGCAGCACCGGCCTCGGCGCGGGCGCCAAGCCCGAAGCCGGGCGGGCCGCGGCTGAAGAGGCCATCGACCGCATCAAGGCGACCATCGTCGGCGCGAACATGCTCTTCATCACCGCTGGCATGGGCGGTGGCACGGGCACCGGCGCTGCACCTGTCATTGCCCGCGTGGCAAAGGAGATGGGCATCCTGACGGTGGGCGTGGTCACCAAGCCCTTTGACTTCGAAGGCAACCGCCGCATGAAGGCAGCCGATGCCGGTCTTGCCGAACTCGAAGCCAACGTCGATTCGCTGATCGTCATCCTGAATGACAAGCTGCTCGACGTGCTGGGCGACGACGTGACGCAGGACCAGGCCTTTGCACATGCCAACGACGTGTTGAAGAACGCGGTCGGCGGCATCAGCGACATCATCCACATCCCGGGCCTCGTCAACGTCGACTTCGAAGACGTGAAGACAGTGATGAGCGAGCCGGGCAAGGCGATGATGGGCACGGCGACTGCTGGCGGTCCCGACCGTGCGAACAAGGCCGCCGACGCGGCTGTGGCTTGCCCGCTGCTCGAAGGCATCGACCTGTCAGGCGCGCGCGGCGTGCTGGTGTTGATTGCAGCCAACCGCAACACCTTCAAGCTGAGCGAAAGCCGCAATGCGATGAACACGATTCGTCGCTATGCGGCCGACGATGCGCACGTCATCTATGGCACGGCCTACGACGAAAGCCTGGGTGACCAGCTTCGCGTCACCGTGATCGCCACCGGCCTGTCGCCGCAAAAGCGCCAGGCAGCGCCGATCCAGGTGGTGCACAGCGCCCCGGTGCAGCGCACGGGGACGGACAACCTGCCTATCCTCACGCAGCCGATTCATCAGCAGTCGCCCGCCCACGATTACAGCCAATTGACCACGCCGAGCGTGTGGCGCAACGGTCGAACGGCGGCAGCGAAGGTGGATGCGCTGGCGAGCAACGGAATGGACGAGATCGAGATCCCGGCCTTCTTGCGCAAGCAAGCGGATTGATCGGCCGTCGCGTTGTCGCGGCGAGCCCTCACCCCAACCCTCTCCCGCCAGCGGGAGAGGGAGTTGCTTCGTTCTGGGGCCTTCAAGCCTTCAAGCCTTCAGCCTTCAGCCTTCAGCCTTCAGCCTTCAGCCTTCAGCCTTCAGCCT
>JAJKJU010000244.1 GCA_021153565.1 Rhizobacter sp. | reverse complement strand
GGTTGAGGCTTCGATACCTCAGCCCGAACGGACATTGGGAGGTCGTTCGGAACCAAATCCTATGCCGACCCTTTCGCTCGGGCTGGCCCTGCCCATCTTGGGGCTGACCCATCTCCCGTTTCAAGGCGCTCAGAAATACAAGCTCATTGCGAACGCACATTAAAGTTGCCAAGAGAACTCTCATCGCTCTCAGGGCGCGGTTGCCGCAGCTGCGGCCCGCCTCGGCTGCGTACCTGTCCAACAGTCTTCGCTCGTCTTGCCGTCTTTTTCGAAGGCCGGCCCATCACGTTCCGCAACGGCCTTGTTGTAGAGCGTGAAGTTCAAGGCGAAGCCCCGATCGAGATACGCGCGACCCAAGTAAAGCCCCGGCCGCACCATCCGAATCTCATCGCGCACCTTGAGTCCTCGGCGGCCGGCGAGAAAGTCCGGCTTTTCCTGGTAGCCCGGAATTTCATCGGTGAAGAAGTAGTCGATGATGATCGACTCGCGCCGCGCGTCCATCAGGCTCTCTCCGCAATACAGCTTGGCCGGGAACAGTAGCCACGTCTCCTGGTTGCCCACCTTGATCTTCGTGGGGTCGCCGTCCACCAGCCCTGCGGCCTTCAGCGCGCCGATGTCGTCGATGCGATTGCGCAGCACGCGCTCGTCGCGATAGAACACCTTCCCGCGCCACAGGTGTTCACCCACTGTTTCCAGCTTGAGGCCCTTGAGCTGCACCGCGAGCCCAGCGAAGCCCCCGATGATTTCCGCCGCACGGAACTGGCCGCTGCTGCCTCGCGGCAAAAGGATCTTGCCGTCGTACGCGCCATCTGGAATAGGCCCTGCGGTCAATCGGGCGTAGATCTGGTCGACCTGTTCCTGGTCGAGCGCCGAGAGGTTCTCAGGTGTGATCTTCTCAAGGTCGGCCGGGCTCAACGGAAACTTGTACTCGACCTGCGCCAAGTCCATCTTCGATGCGTATTCGGCGCTGTACGGCGCGAAGGCGATCTCGGGCGGCTTCGCCTTTCGTTCGCAGCCGGCCATCGCCAGCACCGCGGCAGTACACAACATCCACATGGCAACTCGCATGGCTTTCTCCTTTTTATTTGTTGCTTGCGCGGCCTACAAGGTCGCGAGAAAGGCCGTCAGCGCGTTCTTGTCGGCCTCCGACAGGTCTTCGCCGAATCGATGCCCTTCGTTCTCGACGAACTGCGTGCAGGTCTCGTAGTTGGCCGTCATGAAGTCGCGCCGCTCGTGCACGATGTCGACGAAGCGCGCCGGCTGCTTGATCACTTCATCGGCAATGGCCTGCAGCGTGGGCACGAGGTCCTTTTTGCCCATCTTTTCAAGGGTGGCAGGCTCGCGCTTGGCGAGGTAGAGGTCGTCGATGAGCTGCTTGTGCTGAAGGCCGTTCAGAAAGCCGGCAGGCACGCCCTTTGGCACCTTGATCTGGCCGAAGTCAAACAGCGGTTTCTCCTGCTTGCCATCCCAGGGACGCAGCCCTACGTCAAGCAGCACGTCGGCATCGGTGAGCGTCATCTTGATGCCGCGCTCCTTGGGATGCAGCAGTTCGCGCATCGATTCCTTGTAGAGCTTGAAGCGGCCTTCCACGCTCGGGTCGTAAGGCACGCATTCGGGCTGCTTGTCGAGCAGCTTGCCAGTCGAATCCACATAGCGCGCACGGGCGAAATCGTTCGCCTTGTTCGCTGGCTTGCCGCAGATCTCTGGTCCGATCGCGTTGTTGTGCATGAAAGGCGCAGTGGCCCAGATGTTGACGAGCGAGACGTTGCGGTAGTAGCCGCGTCCGCCATTTTTCAAATCTTCACGCTCGGGGATCGCGGGCACCAGGGGTTGGTTGTGCAGCGTCTGCGACGCGTACTCCGAGTACAAATGCCCTTGCAGGTGATTGGAGTGCAGCGCGCGGCATCGGAAGGTGCCCACTTCAGTGACTGGCGTCGGCTTGTCGTTGCCGAGAAAGTCGGCGCGCATGTTGCGCGGATGTCCGCTGGCCGTCGCGTAGAAGTCGCGCGTCTTGAACGGGTCAGTCGGCGAGTCGGGCACGCTCGAATGGCAGCGCGCGCAGTTATCGGCAAACACGCTGCGTCCGCGGTCGACAGCGCCTGGTGCTCCGAATTCCTTGTCCAGCGCTGCGATCAGGTCGTGGCGCGTGTATTCCTTCTTCGGGTCTTTTGCCTTCAGCACGGCGGCGCGTGCAGCATCAAGATTGGTGGCATCGCTCTCGGCTGACAGGAAGAAGTCGAGGATGTTGGTCAAGCGGTCTTCGACGGCGCGGAAGTTCGGGCAGTCGCGTCGGCACTGGCCAATGTTGAAGGCGGTTTGCCCAAAGCCGCGCTGGTTGGGGTCGACCTGGCGCTGGTCGCTCAGATGGTTGACCCAGCACTGTTCCGAGCACGAGCCGATGTTGAAGTACACACGCTGGATCGCCTCGCGTGCACCGATCGAGTCTTCTCCGCCCTTGAGAATGTGATGCACCCCGGGCAGCGTGACGGGCTTGCCGCCGATGTTCACGGCGGTCACATCGTCATTGCGCGTGCTCTTTTGCCAGCACTTGCCGTCGCGGCCGGGCTCGCACCAGCACTTGTCTTCATCGCGCTCGTTGCCGCAGCTTGCCGCTTTGCGCCACTTGGTGATCTCCTCGCCTTGAAAGGTGGGCCGCTGCGACAGGTTGACGATCGCGTTGATCGTGCCGGGGTTGTTGACCTGGTCGTGCGAGATCGCGGAGGTGTCGGTCACACCCGGACGTGCGTGCGCGAACATCTGCCACTCCAGGCTGGTGCGCGCCATGCCCGAGCCGAGAAGCTCCGACATGCGGGTGTACTGGTTGCCGATCAGGCCCTTGATGTTCTCCCACTTCGGATGAGCAGTGTCTTGCGGAGGATTTTTCGGATCGAAGGCAATGTGGCACGAGCCGCAGGTGGTGCCCACCAGGAACGGCGGCTCGACGGACGCGTCGACAAGCTTGCTGACGCGCTCGTCGGAGGGCATGCTTGTTTTTGCGGCCACCACTTGGTCGTAGCCGTGCCAACTTGCACGTCCGCCATTGAGCACAGCCCATTTCTCGGCATTGAAGCGGGGGTTCGGAAACTTGCGGAAGCCCAGTGCGCCAGTCGAGGTACCGAAGCGCAGGTCGCAAGACGACTGACGCTGGTCGCGGTTGCCGTCCTTGGCGTGCGGATCGGTGACGTCGAGGGGCGCGTCTTTCAGCTCGCACGCCGGGTCGACATAGCCTTGCTTGCCCACGTACTTGAGCAGCACGTCGTCGCCCGGACACCAGTCGAAGCCGTAGGTTTCGTCGGCCGTCTTGGCCGGGCAGTCGGGGTCGCCCGGCTTGCAGCAGGCGGGATCGTTGATGATTCCCCAGGCCTGGAACCGGTCGTTGCGCTGGTCCGAGCGCAGTACGCGAAACCAATCGACCAGCACGCCAATGCGCTGCTGGAATGCATAGGTGTGAAAGCGTTCGTTGCCGCCAGTGGCCTTGAACCAGATGAGGCGCCCGACGCATTCAGACTCGTTGAGTCCCTGGCGCGCACAGGCTTCGAAATAGGGCGCGTTCTGGTCGACGCCGGGCCTGTCGGGCGAGGCGAGGGCGTTGGGCGATGGCGCGGATGCAGCCGGTGAGAATGAAGCCGGTGAGGATGCAGCGGCTGCATTGCTTCCTGACGTGGGCTGCGCTGCGGGCTGGGATGCGCTCAGCACCGCATAGCCAGCCAACAACACGACGGCAGCAACGACCCCGCTGAAAGTGGTCCGATTCATGTTTGCCCTCCCTCGGCGGATTGATCCGCGTGGCGCGCGCATAGTGCACGTGCCAAGGCCGTTGCTCAATCCCTACTTCTGCACCCCTGGGAGTTTTGCCCGGACGTACAGCGGAGCTCGAACACTGCACTAGTGCATCAATTTGGCTTCCGACGACTTGCCGATGCAATGCAAGGAAGTGCCCTTGACCGGGCGTGCATTCTTCGATCGGGACCGGCCGTCGAGGGAGGGAGCGCGCCGAGGCGCCGAGACAGAGACGACATGATCAGTGATGCCGCTTGCCAGTTCTTTGCTCAGCGAGAGGGCCAGGTCGTGCATATAGCCTGCTGCCACTGCGCACAGATGCGCAGCAGGCAGGCTGTCCCGCAGTTGTTGAGCCACAGAGGCGATGTCACGAAGGGCCATATCAAAGCCTTCGATCGGGAGCGTGTGGAGTGGCGCCGTGCAAGCGTACGTGCGATGCCGCTCGATCGCTGCCTCGAGGTGGTGATTTGCTTGCGCGATGATCTGCACGTGGGGCCAGGGCCGCGGACCGAGTTGCTTGACCGCGAGGACGGCCTCGGCCACGTCGTGCTTGATGGCCAAACGTGCTGCCGCTGCTTCGCACTCCGAGATACTTCGCTTGAGCGATTCAATCACCGCTGCGCACGCGTGCGCCTTGCGTGCAGCCTTCAGTGATGCGGAGAACTGGCTTGCCGCTGATTGCCACATTGCAGATGCTTCGTCAAACTGCCCCGATGTCTCGCGCAGCAGCCTGAATTGCGTTCGAATGTTCTCAGGCGTTGGTGCGAATTCCGGCCCGAAACTCGTCCGACTGTCGATGTCAACCTGCAAGGTGGCTACTCCCTGATTCGCTCGGCGCCTTTTCGCGCACGTGGATGTCTGACGCAGTTGCGGCGACCGCGTGGGAGGCCGTCTGGATCTGGGGAGGAGGCTGCGAGATTCTTTGCATGATTCTGGCCAATGAAGGTGGCAGGCCGGATGGCCGCTTTCAAAAGGTAGACGATATCCAGCTCGGTCGAAGGAGCGGCGTGCTTTGCGAAGCGGGAGGTGGCGAAGCGAAGTTTTCGGGCCTGACGTTAACGTGACGATTGACTGCCTGCTCGCGTCAAGCCGTGAGAGTGCGCAATGAATCAATGCCTTCGAACCACACCCCTGAAACGATCTGAAAGCCGTGGCCGCCTGCGTGCCAAGTGAACGCGGTGCTGTTCAACTAGTGAGGTCGGATCTTCGAATCATCGGACGATCAGAGTGGACGATCCCCGCACATGAGCATGACGAGCATTCCAGTGAAGCTGCGTAGCAGTCCGATTGATTTGTCGACAGTCGACGGGCCCAAGATGGCGCTCGCGCCGGAGCTCCTGGCTGCGTGCGAGCGCAAGGAATATCGCGTGTCCGGACTTCGGCCCATGGAACTCCGTGTCGGTTTCGATGAACGCGTGGCCGCCTGGCTTGATGCTTGCGACGCCTATCTGGCCGTGGTCATCACGGCATGGAATCCGTTCGGCCGGCAGTTGTCCTCCGAAGAAAACGACGTTCGACAACGAGAACTCATGTTCGCCGTCGAGGGGTCTCGCCTTCGCTGGAGCCCTGCGGCTGGCGTCGACCCGATGGGTGAATGGGTGTCGGAAGAGGGCATCTGCGTCTTCGACCCCCCGCTCATCCTGATCGATGAATGGCTGCGCGTGTTCGAGCAAAGCGCCGTTCTCCAGGGAAGCGGGTCAGGTTATGTGAGGCTGCGCCTGCATCCGCAATTCAGGCCGCCCGCATGACGTTGTGAAAGAGGCTGCTGCACAGCCAGGCCCAATGGGTGCCGAAGGCTTGCAGCAGCAGGGGAAGCAACAAGAGCGCCGCAATGGACGCCCATTTTTCGCACCAGGCTTCACGGCAGCAGACCCGCATTCGTTTGGAGGACCTGGCGCTGCATGAATCGCCACCGGGCGCGAAACTCCGCAGGGACCTCCGTACCTTCGTATGCCGCGCAGTCGACGAATCCGTGTGTCTCGTAGAGGCGATGCGCGGCCTTCATGAAGGGAGCGGTGTCGAGACAGACACTGCGATATCCAAAACTGCCTGCGTCTGAAATGAGTCTTCGCAGTGCCAGTTGTCCCAAGTTCATGCCACGGTACGCCGGGCGAACGTAGAGGCGCTTGATCTCGGCCACGTCACTGCGAACGAAACGCAAGCCGCACATTCCTGCCACGCTGCCGTCGACCTCGATGAGATAGAACGTGCCTTTCGGTGGCCGCTCTCCGCAGACCTGGTGGATCACACCGGCCACGTAGTCGGCGACAGGCATGCCTGCCCCATCATGAGCATTGGCTCCGAATGACCGTTCCATCTCGTCGCGGACCCAGGACATGTACTCGATGTTGATGCTCACGATGGCGTCGTAGTGTTCGACTGGATCTGAGCGAATGAAGGCTGGTGCTGACATGCATTTCCGATTAACACACCAACTCAATCGCGTCCAGCCACTTTGCGATGGCCTGCACCATTGAGTTCATCACTTCCGCGTCCGTGCGACCACTCTTCACTCGCACATGGAAGGAGTGATCGGCGTCGCCGAAAACATGGAGTGTCGCTGCGCTGCCCAATCGATCGACAAGTGCTTGGACAAGCCCGAGATCGGCCAGTTCATCGCGGGTGCCCTGCAAGAACAGCATCGGGCAAGTCACGTCGGACAAGTGCTTGCCGCGTTCCTCCGACGGTTTCTTGGCCGGATGAAGCGGAAAGCCCACGAACACGAGCCCGCGAACGCCTGGAAGCGGCGACGCAGCCTGGGCTTGCGAGGTCATTCGTCCGCCGAATGACTTGCCGCCTGCGATGAGCGGGAGCGTTGGTACCAGCCGTGCCGCTTCATCGACGGCGGCCCGCACGGCCGCATGGGCCAGCGGCGGGGCGTCCGTGCGCTTCGAGCCTCGCTCCATGTACGGGAACTGATATCGCAGCGTCGCTATGCCGTGCGCGGCCAGCCCATGCGCCATGGCCTCCATGAACGGATGGTCCATGCCCGCGCCAGCGCCGTGCGCAAAGACGTAGCAGGCATGCGCTTGCGCCGGGACCATCAGCGGGCCGGAGACAGCCTGCTCGTCATCGATCGGGATTCGAAGCGCTTTTGCAGCCGGTGTTGTCATGATGCAAACCCCCAAGGATGTCGGACATTGATCGTAGGCGTCGAGTTTCGACCATCAGACCGTTCGCGCTTGCTGAGGCAAGCCTGGCAAGCCTTTGCGCACTGTGGATTTCCTGCCCGCCATGTTGCGCATCCTGGGCATCGCGCAGGACACTGCACCGTGAAGTTCCGCTGATCGAGCCCAAGGAGTTCTATGCGAGCACGCGAAGTCAACACCATCGAGCATGCCCTCGGCCTGATACAGGACCGCGGCCTGTCCCACGTGAAGGTGGGCGTGTCGGACATCGACGGGATCTTGCGCGGCAAGTACCTGCGGCACGACAAGATGGCCGGCGCACTGAATGATGGTTTCGGCTTTTGCAACGTGGTGCTCGGCTGGGACTCGAACGACCAGCTCTACGACAACACGCGCTACACCGGCTGGCACACCGCCTACCCCGATGCCTGGGCGCGCATCGTGCCGCAGACCTGCCGCGATTTGCCGCTGGAGCAAACCAACGGCCACAACATGCTGTTCTTTCTGGCAGAGTTTTCCGACGAGGCTTCGGCACAGATATGCCCGCGCCGTCTGTTGCACCGCCTGATCGCCAAGGCGCAGGCCATGGGCTACGACCCGTATGCGGCACTCGAGTACGAGTTCTTCATGTTCGACGAGACACCGAACTCGGTGCGCGAGAAGGGCTACCGCAACCTCAAGCCGTGGACGCCCGGCTACTTCGGCTATTCGGTGCTGCGCTCGACGGTCAACTCCGATTTCTACCAGCAGCTCATGCAGCTGAGCGAGCAGATGGACATGGCAATCGAAGGCCTGCACACCGAGACCGGCCCGGGTGTGCTCGAAGCCGCGCTCGCGGTCGACGGCATCGCGGCCATGGCCGACAAGGCGATTCTGTTCAAGACATTCACCAAGGCACTGGCACAGAAGAACGGGCTGATGGCGACCTTCATGGCCAAGTGGTCACCCGACTACCCCGGCCAGAGCGGTCACATTCACTTGTCGCTCAAGGAAAAGAGCAGCGGGCGTGGCGTGTTCTACGACGCTGACGCGCCTCATCGCATGAGCCGGCTGCAAGCGCAGTTCATGGCTGGCGTGCAGCGCTACCTGCCCGAGTTCTTTGCGATGTTCGCGCCCACGGTCAACAGCTACTCGCGTCTGGTGCCGGGCTACTGGGCGCCCCTCGACGCGACCTGGGGCGTAGAGAACCGCACGACGGCGTTAAGGGTGATTCCGGGCACGGAGAAGTCTCAGCGCATCGAGGTGCGCATCGGCTCGGCTGATGCCAACCCCTACATCGCGCTGGCCGCGGCCTTGGGCGCGGGGCTGCTCGGCATCGAGCAGACGCTTGAGCCGACGCCCATCGTCGAGGGCAATGCGTACACGCAGACGTTTTCAGACGAGCTGCATTTCCCGGGCACCTTGTGGGAGTCGGCGCAGCGGCTCAAAGCGTCCAAAGCTGCCCGCCAGTTGTTCGGCGATGCCTTCGTCGATCACTTTGCCGCTACCCGCGAATGGGAAGAGCGGCAGTTCCGACGTCATGTGACGGACTGGGAGCTGGCGCGCTATTTCGAGATCATCTGAGAGGCTGAGATGACACGGCAACAAATCACCCTGAGCCCCATCGATGGCAGCGAGTTCGCGCGGCGCGACTTGGCGACGCCGAGGCAGATCGCCGACAAGCTCGCTCTTGCACAAGCCGCGCAGGCCCCTTGGCGCTGCATACCATTGGTCGAACGATGCCGGCTCGTTGGCGCCGGCGTTGATCGCTTCGTGGAACGAAAGCCGCAGATCGCCGAGGAGCTGACGCGGCAGATGGGCCGGCCCTTGCGCTACACGCCCGGCGAGGTCGACGGCTTCGCAGCCCGTGCGCGTCACATGCTGTCGATTGCCGAAGAGGCGTTGGCGCCGATCCGTCCCGCGCCGATCAGCGGGTTCACACGCTACATCGCTCGCGAGCCCTGGGGCACGGTGTTGGTGGTTGCACCCTGGAACTATCCGCTGCTCACGGCGGTGAATGCCGTTGTCCCCGCACTCGTGGCCGGCAACACCGTGCTGCTCAAGCACAGCGCGCAGACGCCGCTCGCGGCAGAGCGCATGGTCGATGCTTTCGTCGAAGCCGGTGTGCCGGCGGACGTGTTCCAGTTCCTGCATTGCGATCACGATGCCACGCAGAAGCTCATCGCCTCGCCCGGCATCGATTTCGTTGCCTTCACCGGTTCCGTGGCAGGCGGCGCCGCGGTAGAGCAAGCCGCTGCCGGGCGCTTCATCGGCCTCGGGCTCGAACTCGGCGGCAACGACCCGGCCTACGTGCGCGCAGACGCCGACCTGAAGCATGCCGTCGAGACCATCGTCGATGGCGCGTTCTTCAATTCGGGGCAGAGTTGCTGCGGCATTCAACGTGTGTACATCCATCGCTCGCGCTACGACGACTTCATCGCAGCCGCCGTCGAGCTGACAAACCAGTACGTGCTTGGCGACCCATTGCAGCCCGAGACCTCGCTTGGCCCCGTCGTGCGACCCTCGGCGGCTGATGCCGTGCGCGCCGTGATCGCGCAAGCGCTGGGGCAGGGCGCCAAGCCGCTGATCGACCCCCGCCGATTCGAGCGCGACCAGCCCGGCACGAACTATGTCGCCCCGCAAATTCTCACTTCGGTGAACCACACCATGCTCATCATGGCCGAGGAGTGCTTCGGCCCCGTCTGCGGTGTGATGCCCGTGGACGGTGACGAAGAAGCCTTGCAGCTGATGAACGACAGCCCCTATGGCCTCACCGCAGCGCTGTTCACGCAGGACGAAGACGCGGCGCAGTCCTTGGGTGCTCGCATACACACGGGCACCGTGTTCATGAACCGCTGCGACTACCTTGACCCCGCCCTGGCCTGGACCGGAGTGAAGAACAGCGGCCGCGGCGCCACGTTGTCGGTGCTCGGCTACGAGCATCTGACCCGACCAAAGTCCTACCACCTGAAGCTCGGAGTCCCACCGTGAACGACGATCTCGCCAAGTACACCGTCAACTGGAATTACCCGACGGCCGTCAAGGCCGGCGTCGGCCGCATCTGCGAGCTGCCGAAATGGTGTGCCTCGCTTGGTATGAAACGCCCTCTGCTGGTGACCGAACCGGGTCTCGCTGACATGGCCATCGTGCGTGACGCGGCCGCCGCAAGCGCAGCAGCGGTGTTCAGCAAGATCAAGGGCAACCCGACTGGCCGCAATGTCGATGACGGTGTTGCCGCTTATCGAGCCGGCGGGCACGACGGTGTGATTGCATTCGGCGGCGGCTCGGCCCTGGATGCGGCCAAGGCTGTTGCTCTGATGGTCGGGCAAGACCGGCCGCTCTGGGACTTCGAGGACGTCGGCGACAACTTCCAGCGCGTGAAGGTCGAGGGCATGGTGCCGGTGGTCGCGGTGCCTACCACCGCAGGCACTGGTTCGGAAGTCGGACGCGCTTCAGTCATCACCGACGACGATGCCAAGGTCAAGCGCATCATCTTCCACCCGCGCATGCTGCCGGCAGTCGTCATCCTCGATCCGACGCTCACCGTCGGGCTGCCGCCCAGGCTCACGGCGGCAACGGGCATGGACGCGTTGTCGCACAACCTCGAGGCCTATTGCTCGCCGTTCTTTCATCCGATGGCCGCCGGCATTGCGCTGGAGGGCATGCGCATCGTGAAGGACTGGCTCCCGAGGGCAGTCGCGCAAGGCGACGACTTGGCCGCGCGCGCCGAGATGCTCGTCGCCTCGTCCATGGGCGCGACCGCCTTTCAACGCGGCCTCGGCGCCATGCATGCGCTAGCGCATCCGCTGGGCGCGCACCACGACGCGCACCACGGCACTTTGAACGCGGTGCTGATGCCTTACGTCTTGCAAGCCAACCGCGAAGCCATCGAGCCGCGCATCGTCGCGGCCGCGCGCTATCTCAACCTGCCTGCCCCGTCGTTCACCACATTCCTCGACTGGATACTGGCCTTGCGCGAGCACATCGGCATTCCGCACACACTGGCTGCAATCGGCATTGATGCGAGCGATGATGCAACCATCGGCGAGCTCGCGGTGGCCGATGGTTCGCACGCCACCAACCCCATCGCCTTCACGGCAGTGCAGTACGGCGAGATCTTCCGACGTGCTGTCGAGGGGCAGCTCTAGTTCTAGTGCAGTGTTCCGCATAGCGTGGAACACTGCATAGATCCAGAGTAAGTGTTTATCGGGAAACTGTTCGGGCCATGTCTTACTGCGGCTCGCCAGCTGAGAGGCTGAGAGTATTTCGATCATGCCCGCTCATCACGCCAAAAGGCCCCTGCTCGTCGTTGCAAATGCTCGCCATAGTGCAGAGAGTCTTTAGCCTGGCGGACGCGGCACCCGGGATCTGCGCTGACGGCACGGCGTGACCGCCGC
>JAJKJU010000243.1 GCA_021153565.1 Rhizobacter sp. | reverse complement strand
TCGGAAGCGTGAGTCCAGCTCAGTGAGCAGCAGACATTCGACTTGCCCTGGGGCGCGGCTGGCATCGGCAGCGATCGCGCAGTCGCTCAAGAGATGGCTTCAAGCCTCGCCGGCGCCTGGCTATGACGGCTGTA
Source organism: Rhizobacter sp. (assembly GCA_021153565.1). Taxonomy (GTDB): domain Bacteria; phylum Pseudomonadota; class Gammaproteobacteria; order Burkholderiales; family Burkholderiaceae_C; genus Albitalea. The sequence continues at coordinate 13,583 of JAJKJU010000243.1, read as the reverse complement.
CCTTGATACCGGCCGCTGGTGTCGCGATCTCGTTGGCGCCGCAACGACCGGAATGCAGCCGAGACCGTGAGTTCAGCGTGTGGCCACCACCGACCGGTAACGCTGCACAGTAGCACTTGGATTCGCGACCGCGAGCGCCAGCAACGGGTCGGCAGCGATAGTTCGCCGCGTACTGATGCCGTCGTTCAGCCGCGCTGGTGGCTCGGCCGTCGGTTACCACTCGCGAATGACAGCTGTTGAGGTGGACCGGCCATTCGCCCAAAAAATTGCCAAGGCCTGCTTTCTGCAGCCGCCGACATTCGATGGCCAAACTCCAACGACCGCAGACAGTCTTTATGAGTAGAGACTGTTATGGAGAGCTTTCCATAACAGTCTCGACCTGCCGTCTGGATCTGTGAGGCCTCCGACTGGTGATGGCCCCGAGGGGCAGTATGCAGCGCGCCAGTAAGCTGACAGCCGCCGTCCAGCCGACATCACCATGTGCCGGACGAGTTCGGGCGCCGTGATGAGTTGTGCCGCCCGACAGGCAAAACTGGCCTACCGGGCGGCAGGTGATGCGCGGCGATCGATCTCTGTTTGCTCGGAGATTTTCAAGGCATCGTCCACCTCAATGCCCAGGTACCTGACCGTCGACTCCTTTCGATGGCCAAACAGCAGCTGCACGGGGTGCAGGTTCTTCGTGCGTCGATAGATCAGCGTGGCCTTGGTTCGCCGCATGGAGTGCGTGCCGTAGTCTGCCGTATCAAGACCCAGTTTCTCTACCCAATGGGGACTTTGTGCCTGATTGGGAGGTTGATGAACGTGCGTGGTTGTCAACGCAAGTGCTAGGGATAAGCCTGCGGCGTCTTCGTCCCCAGAATGCGCTCCCTCAACAACCACCGCAGGGAAAAGCACAATGAAGAGCAACATTCACGGCAACGTGGAGCAAGTACCTCTGGATGCCGCGCGCACCGTCAAGCCCGGTGACACGATCGAGCACTCGCGGCTGCTCACCGCCGAAGAGGCGGCAGCCAGACGAGGACCTCCGCAGCCGAATGTCTTTCCGTTCGGCTCGATGTTCGAGGGCTTGACGCATGACGAGCGGCACCGATTGCCCGACGCCTCGCAGACGGCAGCCAAGCTTGCGGCGCTTGCGGCCACGATGAGCGAAGGCGACGGCGCTGTGGAGCGCAACGGAAGCATTCCGGCGGCCTACACCTATCTCGGCCAGTTCATCGATCACGACATCACCAAGACTGAGACGCTGCTGCCGGCGCTGTCGTCAAAGATGGAGAAAGCGTTCCAGGATGCCAAGGACGGCCACCCCGTAGCGCCCCTTTCCGTCCCCGAGATGGGCTTTGTCGTCAACAGGCGCGTGCCTTCGCTGAACCTCGACAGCGTGCTATCCGCAGCCGCCCCGCGCGACGCGCACGGCGCGTTGATGCTGGACCAGGTGTCTGCCAACGGCATCCCCAGGCCCGACCTGCCCGCCGAGCCGGATGAGATGGCGTTGCTACACGATCTGCCACGCAACGACGCCAGCTCGACGAACGAGGAACTGGACCGGCGGGCCAAGATTGGAGATCCGCGCAACGATGAGAACCTCGTTGTTGCGCAACTGCACGTGGCCTTTCTGCGGGCGCATCGGCGGCTGGTGCATGAGCGCGGATTCAGCGCCGCGCAGGCGGATCTGGAATTGCAGCGCCTCTACCAGTCGATCGTGATCGACGACTTCCTGCCGACGGTGTGCAACCCCGCGGTCGTGGCGCGGGTGGTCGCGCATCCCGGCAAGCTGTACCGACCCACCCATCTGCGGCCCTACATGCCGCTGGAGTTCTCCGTCGCCACGTATCGTTTCGGGCATTCAATGGTCCGCAATACGTACAACTACAACTCCATCTTCACAGGGGCGACGCTGGGCCAGCTGTTCACCTTCACCGCGTTCAGCGGCGACAACTTCGGACTGCGCAACACGCCCCAGAACTGGATCATCGATTGGCGCCGGTGGCTGCCGCATGACGGCCAGGTCGTGAACGTCGCTCGCTCAGTGGACACGCTGCTGGCCGGTCAACTGTCGGACCTGCCTCAGCATCAAGGCGTGATCGCCGGCACCAATGTCAACGTCCTGGCGTTGCGCAACCTCGTGCGCGGCTACCTGATGCGTCTGCCCACGGGGCAGGCCGTGGCCGAACGCGTGGCGGCGAGTGGCCTCTTGCCGCCCGGCACGGCTGCGATCACTCCAGACGAGATCCGCGCCGTCGCACAAGCCGCGAGTGCTGAACAGCTCGCGGCTTTGACGGCGGGTGGATTCGACAGCCGCACGCCCCTCTGGTACTACATGCTCGCCGAAGCAGAGCATGCGCGTCAGACCCGCGGCGTGTCGCACCTTGGGCCGGTGGCAAGCGCGATCGTCAGCGAAGTGCTTGTGCAGCTCGTGCGCCTCGCCGACTTCGACGTGCTTTCGGCCAAGGGGTGGATTCACGCAATACCGGTCGAAGAGACCGGCAAGGTCAAGCTGGTCGACTTGCTGCGCTTCGCCCAGGTGTTTCCTGTGTAACCTCTCCGGGGGGTGCCTGCCTCCCGGAGGCAGGCGATCCTAGAATCGTACGGTCGTTCTATTCCAGGAAGTGTTCGACTCTTTCGTCCGCACTCGCACCACCTCACGAGGTCCTCATGAGCGCCAATTACGAAGTTCGCGGCAACGTCGCCGTCATCACCCTCGACAACCCTCCCGTGAACGGCCTCGGCCACGCCACGCGGCTGGGCATCACGCGAGGCCTGGAGACGGCCTGTGCGGATGCGAACGTCAAGGCCATTGTCATCACGGGTGCGGGCCATGCGTTCTCGGGCGGCGCCGACATCAAGGAATTCGGGTCGCCCAAGGCCCTGGCCGAGCCCAATTTGCTGAGCGTGATCCTCATGCTCGAAGCCAGCGACAAACCGATCGTCGCGGCCATCCACACGGTGTGCATGGGTGGCGGATTGGAACTGGCGCTCGGTTGCCACTACCGCGTTGTGCAGACCGGCACGCAAGTCGCACTGCCTGAAGTGAAGCTGGGCCTGCTTCCCGGCGCCGGCGGCACGCAGCGCCTGCCGCGCGTCATTGGCGTTGAATCTGCCCTCAACATCATCGTGAGTGGTGAACCAGTGCCCAGCGAATTGCTCGCAAAGGAACCGGGGCAGAAGCTCTTCGACAAGATCGTGGACGCCAACGTGCTAGATGCCGCCGTCGCTTTCGCGCAAGAAATGGCCGATGTCCATCCGCTGCCGTTGGTGCGCAAGCTCAAGGCCGAGCATCCGAATGCACAGGCCTACTTCCAGTTTGCCCGCAACATGGTGGGCGGGAAGAGCAAGAACTTCCCGGCGCCGCTCAAGTGCGTCGATGTGGTTGAGGCTTCCTTGACCAAGAAGTTCGACGATGGCATGCGCATGGAGCGCGAGACCTTCATTGCGCTGATGTTCACGCCCGAATCCCAGGCCCTGCGCCATGCATTCGTGGCCGAGCGCGCCACGACCAAGATTCCCGATGTTCCTGCCGACACGCCTGTGCGCGACATCAAGAAGGTCGGCGTCATCGGTGCCGGCACCATGGGTGGCGGCATCGCAATGAACTTCTTGAACGCCGGCATGCCAGTGACCATCCTTGAGATGAAGCAGGAGGCGTTGGACAAGGGCATTGGCATCATCAAGAAGAACTACGAAGCGCAGGTCAAGAAGGGCAAGCTCAAGCAGGAGAAGCTCGACGAGCGCATGGCGCTCTTGTCGACCACGCTGAACTATGCCGACCTGAAAGACATGGACCTCGTGATCGAAGCCGTGTTCGAAGAGATCGGCGTCAAGGAAACAGTATTCAAGACGCTTGACGAGGTGGTGAAGAACGGCGCGATCCTCGCGTCCAATACCTCGACGCTGGACGTGAACAGAATCGCCTCTTTCACCAAGCGCCCGCAAGACGTGATCGGCATGCACTTCTTCAGCCCGGCAAATGTCATGAAGCTGCTGGAAGTCGTTCGCGGCGAGAAGACGGCGAAGGATGTTCTGGCCACCGTGATGGGCATCGGCAAGAAGATCAAGAAGACCTGCGTGGTCTCGGGTGTGTGCGACGGCTTCATCGGCAACCGCATGATCGAGCAGTACTCGCGCCAGGCGGGTTTCCTGCTGGATGAGGGCGCCACGCCGCAGCAGGTGGACAAAGCCGTCGAGAACTTCGGCTTCGCGATGGGGCCGTTCCGCGTGGGGGACCTGGCGGGCAACGACATCGGTTGGGCCATACGCAAACGCCGTTATCAAGAGAAGCCCAACGTGCGCTACTCCAAGACGGCAGATCTGCTGTGCGAACTGGGCCGCTTCGGCCAGAAGACGGGTGCCGGCTGGTACGACTACGCGCCGGGCAAGCGCGATGCGATTGCATCGCAGGTCGTCACCGACATGCTCGACAAGCACCGCGCGAGCCTGGGCATCAAGCCGCGCAAAATCAGCGATGAAGAAATCGTGGAGCGTCTCGTGTTCGCCCTCGTCAACGAAGGCGCGAAGATTGTTGACGAAGGCATTGCATTGCGGGCATCCGATGTCGACATGGTCTATCTCACTGGCTACGGCTTCCCTCTGCATCGCGGCGGCCCGATGAACTACGCCGACCAGGTGGGCTTGTTCAACGTCGTGCAGGCGATGAACCGCTTTGCCAAGAACCCGCAGGACGACGCCACATTCTGGAAGCCTGCTCCGCTGCTTGCGAAGCTGGCCGCCGAAGGCAAGACCTTCTCCTGATCACGAAAATCCAGGATCGACATCATGACCAACGCCGTCATCGTCTCTACCGCACGCACTGCGCTCGCCAAGAGCTGGAAGGGCGCCTTCAACATGACCCACGGCGCGACGCTGGGCGGCTTCGCCGTCAAGGCGGCCGTCGAGCGCGCCGGCATCGACGGCGCGCTCGTCGACGACGTCATCATGGGTTGCGCCACGCCCGAAGGCGCGACCGGCAGCAACATCGCGCGCCAGATCGCCCTGCGCGCGGGCCTGCCCGTCACCACCAGCGGCATGACCATCAACCGCTTCTGTTCGAGCGGACTGCAGACCATTGCCACCGCCTCTCAGCGCATCATCGTCGGCGAAGGCGATGTTTACGTGGCCGGCGGTGTGGAGAGCATCTCCTGCGTGCAAAACGAGGCCAACAAGCACATGCTCGCGGACCCGTGGTTGGTCGAGCACAAGCCCGAGATCTACTGGAACATGCTGCAGACTGCCGAGCAAGTGGCCAAGCGCTACAGCATTACGCGCAAGCGCATGGACCAGTACGGCGCGCACAGCCAACAGCGGGCCGCGGCAGCGCTCGAGGCCGGCAAGTTCAAGGACGAGATCGTCCCGGTGACCGTCGTCGCCGGCGTGGCCGATCCGACCATGGGCTTGCGCACCAAGGAAGTCACGATCAGCAATGACGAAGGCATCCGCCCAGGTACCACTTACGAAGCCGTGTCAGGCATTCGCCCGGCCATCCCCGGCGGTGTGATTGCTGCTGGCAACGCCAGCCAGTTCAGCGACGGCGCCGGCGCTTGCGTGGTGATGAACGAGAAGCTGGCCGAGCAAAAGGGTTTGAAGCCGCTGGGCCGATTCCTCGGCTTCGCGGTCGCGGGATGCGAGCCTGACGAAATGGGAATCGGCCCGGTGTTTGCGATCCCCAAAGTGTTGAAACGCCTGGGCCTGGCGGTCAGCGACATCGACCTGTGGGAACTGAACGAAGCCTTCGCGGTGCAGGTCCTGTATTGCGCCGACAGGCTGGGCATCCCAATGGACAAGCTCAACGTCAACGGCGGCGCCATTGCGGTGGGGCACCCGTACGGAGTGAGCGGGCAGCGATTGACGGGGCATGCGCTGATCGAAGGAAAGCGCCGCGGTGCGAAACGCGTCATGGTGACGATGTGCATCGGCGGCGGCATGGGCGCGGCTGGCGTCTTCGAGGTGCTTTGATGGCGTGCACTGGGCGACGCGAGCGCGTCGCGTTTGCGCCCACCAAAGACCCGACACAGCCGGCAGCCATTTCGCACAAGGCAAACTCGGGGCTGCACGCTACTTCTTCCACGACGAGTTGCCGCGCGTGGCGGCTTGGCTCAAGGTGGTGGAGCCCGCGACGACCTCTGTCGCACCAGAACGAGGCCTGGATCCAGGACGCTGAACGCATGAAATCATCGACGCTCGACAAGCTCATCTGGGTGTTCATCTACGGCGGTTTGCTCTGTGTCGGACTGGGGGTGTCCGTCGGGCACAGCGACGATGCCCTGGGCTGGAAGGTGGTGATCTGCGGCCTCATGACGGCGGCCATCGGCGCGCTGCTCGTCTACGTTCGTTCGAGGACGAACGACAAAACATGATCCGTCACATCGTGATGTGGAAGCTCAAGAACGCCGCCGAGGCCCCGCTTTTCAAAGAGCTGCTCGACAGTTGCCGCGACCTCGTCCCCGGCATGCATGAATTTGAAGTGGGCATTCGTCGCGACGATCTCGAGTCGAATGTCGATGTGGTCCTTGTGTCCACCTTCAGCGATGCCGCGTCGCTCGACGCGTACCAGAACCACCCGCACCACAACGCGGTCGGTGCGCAATTGGGACCGATGCGCGACACGCGAAGCGTGCTCGACTATCAGACGGAGGCAGTTTGAACATCGCCCATCGTCTTGCCGTGATGGCAAGTGTCAGCTCGATTCTGTGTTGTCAGGCCGCCGTGGCCGCGCCGTACACCATGCCGGTGTACTCCAGCGCCGCCGAGGTCAATGCCGACTGCGATCGGATGATGAACGACCTGAAGGACGCGCAAGCGAAGCTCGAAGGCATGACAAGCACGAGCGGCGCGGCGCTACTTCCGCAACTCGACGCGATATATCGGCGCTTTGAAGATACCGATGGTCCGATGGCACTGCTGACCGCAGTGCATCCGGACAAGGCGATCCGCGATGCGACCGAGGCTTGCGATCTTCGATACCAGGCCTTCAACGCAGCCTATCTGCAAAGCGCCAAGGTCTTTGAGCTGCTCAGGCAGGTGCAGCCTGCCGACGACATTGATCGCCGATTCCTCAAGGACACCATCGACGCCTTCACCGATGCTGGCGCAGCCTTGCCCGCCAACAAGCAAAAGCGCGCGCAAGACATCAACAACGAGATCAGCCGCCTGTCGCAAGAGTTCGAACGCGTCGTGCGCGAGGACAAGACCCAGGTCGCGTTCACTGAAGCCGAACTGATGGGCGTGCCTCCCAATGTGTGGAGAGACGCCAAGCGAGACGAACAAGGACGCTACCTGCTCGGCATGGCGTACCCGATCTCGGGTCCGGTGATCGAGCGCGCGGTGAACCCCCAAAGCCGCGAGCGCATGTGGCGCGCCCTGAATGGCCGGGGCGGCTCGGCCAACCTGAAGACGCTGTCGGAGTTGGCCAATCTGCGCCGCGAATATGCAGCAATCTTCGGCTTTGAATCGTATGCCGACTTCGCCGAGCGCCGTCACATGGCCGAGACGCCTGCCAACATACAGAAGTTCCTGGCAACTGTGAAAGACGCAGTGGTGAAGCGCGAGGAGACCGACTTCGCATTGCTGCGCGGTTTCAAGGCGCGCGAGCTCAAACAGGGTGTGGCCGCGACGAAGATCGAGCGCTGGGACCTGAACTACTACAAGCAGATGGCGCGCAAGGCGAAGTTCGCGGTCGACGGAGAACAGTTCCGCCAGTACTTCCCGCCCGACGCGAGCGTGAAGTTTGTCTTGCGCCTCGCCACGAAACTCTTCGGTGTGGATTTCGTGCCGTCGCAAGAGCCGCTGTGGCATGCGGACGCACGCGCCTTCGAAGTGGTCGACCTCGCGACAAGCAAGCCCTTGGCCATGCTGTACGTTGACCTCTATCCTCGCGAAGACAAGTTCTCGCATGCGGCGATGTGGGGCATTCGTGCTTCCTCCACGCTGGTGGGCCGGCTGCCTGCCGGCGGACTCGTGGCCAATCTCGACCGCAAGGGCCTCACCATCAATGAGCTGAAGACCCTGCTGCACGAATTCGGCCACGCGCTGCACCAGGTGCTGTCGAAAACGCGCTATGCGAGCCAGGGCGGCACCAACGTGCAGGTCGACTACGTGGAAGCGCCCTCGCAGATGCTTGAGGACTGGATCTACGACCCGAAGGTGCTCGCCGTTTTCAAGGAAGTCTGTGCCACCTGCAAGCCGGTGCCGGCGGCCTTGCTCACAAGGGCCGACAAAGCGCGCCACTTCGCCAAAGGCATTGACGTGTCTGCCCAGCATTTCTACGCAAGCTACGACCTTGCGCTCTACGGCAATGAGCCGCAGGAACCGATGAAGTTGTGGGCGCACATGGAAGCCGCCACGCCGATGGGCTACGTCGAAGGCTCGATGGAGCCGGCCAGCTTTGGCCACATCGCGAGCGGCTATGCCGCGGGCTACTACAGTTACCTGTGGAGCCTGGTGGTGGCGGAAGACCTGCGCACTGCCTTTGAAGGCAAGAAGCTCTCCTTGGAAGTCGGACATCGCTACCGCGATACCGTGCTTGCCAACGGCGGCCAGGTTGCGCCCAAGGAACTGGTGCGCCAGTTCCTCGGCCGGCCGACGGACAGCAAGGCATTCTTCAAGTCACTGAACAAGTAAGGCAAGTAAGGGCCCCATGAGCACATCCGTCCAACAACTCTTCGACTTGAGCGGCAGGGTCGCGCTCGTCACCGGCGGTTCGCGCGGACTCGGGCTCCAGATTGCCGAAGCGCTGGGCGAAGCGGGCGCAAAGATCATGCTGACCTCGCGCAAGTCCGGCGATCTTCAGGAGGCCTCGGCGCATCTTCAGGACAAGGGCATCGACACACGGTGGATAGCTGCCGATGCGAGCGTGCCGGAAGAAATCGAGCGCATGGTCAACGAGGCGCTGCAGCGCATGGGTCAAGTGGACATCCTCGTCAACAACGCGGGCGCGACCTGGGGTGCTCCGGCGCAAGACCATCCGCTCTAGGCCTGGGACAAGGTGATGAACCTCAATATCCGCAGCATCTTTCTGATGAGCCAGGCGGTGGGCAGGCTCAGCATGATTCCGCGCCGCTCGGGCCGCATCATCAACATCGCGTCGGTTGCAGGGCTGTCGGGCTCGATGGACTTGAAGGCGATTGCGTACCACACGAGCAAAGGCGCTGTGGTGAACTACACGCGTGCGTTGGCGGGCGAGTGGGGGCCGTACGGCATCACCGTCAACGCGCTTGCGCCCGGCATGTTCCCGAGCAAGATGACCAAGGGAACGATTCAGCAAGTGGGCGTCGATGCCCTGGCCAAGGGTGCGCCGCTCGGCCGCATTGGCGACGACGACGACCTGAAGGGCGCGGCGCTTCTGTTCGCGTCGGCGGCGGGCAAGCACATCACAGGTCAGATCCTCGCCGTGGATGGCGGGGTGAGCGCGGTCCACTCTCACTGATCGCATGGCATTGAAGTTCCAGGTCAATATCCCCTTCGTCGAAGCTCTGGGCTTCGAAATGCTCCGCTTCGAAAACGGCGAGGCCGAGATAGCCGTTCAGCCGCGCGAGGAGCACATGAACTCGTGGAGCGTGGTGCACGGCGGCGTGTCGATGACGCTGCTGGACGTGGCAATGGCGCATGCCGCACGCAGCCCCAAGGAAGGCAGCACGCCCGATTCGCGCGGCGTCGTCACCATCGACATGAAGACGAGCTTTTTTCGGCCGGGCCTGGGACGGCTGCACGCCAAGGCGAAGGTGCTGCACCAGACCGCCAGCTTCGCATTCTGCGAAGGATCGATTTACGCCGAGGACGGCAAGCTCGTGGCGCACGGGACGGGCACATTCAAATTTCTCAAGGCGCTGCCGGCCGGCGGACGCCAACTCAAAAGGCTCAACGCCTCCGACTGAGCCTCTGAAAGGAACAGGACCATGACCGTCAACAAGCAGATCCTTCTCGCTTCGCGCCCGAAAGGCGAGGCCACCGTGGACAACTTCCGCCTCGTCGAGACGGAGGTGCCTGCATTGAAGGACGGGCAAGTGCTGGTGCGAAACCACTTTCTGTCGCTGGATCCTTACATGCGCGGACGCATGAACGACAGCAAGAGCTACGCGCAGCCTCAGCCGCTTGACCAGGTGATGATCGGCGGCACGGTGGGCGAGGTGGTGGAGTCGCGTCACTCAGACTTCAAGGTCGGTGACAAGGTCGTGGGCATGGGCGGCTGGCAGGAATATGCGGTGGCCGATGCGACCCAGCCGGGTATCTTGCGCAAGGTGGACACCTCTCACATCCCCTTGTCCGCGTACCTTGGTGCGGTGGGCATGCCCGGCGTGACTGCCTGGTATGGCCTGGTCAAGATTTGCGAACCTGGGCCTGGCAAGACGGTGGCGGTCAGCGCCGCCAGCGGGGCGGTCGGCAGCGTGGTCGGGCAGCTGGCAAAAGCGCGTGGATGCCGCGCAGTAGGCATTGCCGGCGGCGCTGACAAGTGCAGATATGTGGTGGAAGAACTTGGCTTCGATGCTTGCGTGGACTACAAGCTGCACACCGATATGAAGTCCCTGTCCACCGCCTTGAAGGATGCTTGCCCGAACGGCATCGACGGCTATTTCGAGAACGTGGGCGGCATGATTCTCGATGCGGTGATGCCACGCATGAATGCGTTCGGCCGTATTGCGTTTTGCGGAATGATCTCGGGCTACAACGGCGAGCCGATTCCGATGACGTATCCGCAGCTGATCCTGCAATCGCGATTGCGCGTCGAAGGCTTCATCGTGAGCGAGCACATGGACGTGTGGCCGGAAGCACTCAAGGAACTTGGCACGATGGTCGCGACGGGCAAGCTCAAGTTCCGAGAAAGCGTGGCGAAGGGCATCGAGTCGGCGCCGGAGGCGTTTCTGGGTTTGCTGAAGGGGAAGAACTTCGGCAAGCAGCTGGTCCAGTTGATCTGAGAGGCTGAGAATATTTCGATCATGCTGCCCGGACACGCTCGAAAAACTCTCAGCCTCTGAGTTGCTTCTTCCTGCCGCGCTGGCGACCCGACGGCACGGTCAATGCCATTCGCATTCAGAGGCTGAAGGACAAACTGGGCAACAAGGCGAACGCGAGTTCGGAGGTGGAATTCGAAGGCGCCGATGCGTGGCTCGTGGGAGAAGAAGGGCGCGGCGTGCCGCAGATTCTGGAGATGGGCAGTCTCACTCGGCTCGATTGCGCACTGGGCACCTCCGGCCTGATGCGCCAAGCCTTGTCGCAAGCGCTCAACCACACCGCGCAGCGCAGCGCGTTCGGCAAGCCGCTGATCGAACATCCGGCGATGCGCAATGTGCTCGCCGACCTTGCGCTTGAAAGCGAAGCCTCGACGGCATTGGCCTTGCGTCTTGCGCGTGCTTTCGATCGTCCCGAGGATCCGCATGAAACATTGATGCGGCGGCTCTTGACGCCAGTCTCGAAGTTCTGGCTCTGCAAGCGTGGCAGCCACTTTGCGCAAGAGGCAATGGAGTGCCTCGGCGGCAACGGCTATGTGGAATCGGCGGGCGAGGGCGTGCTGGCCCGCATCTACCGCGAGATGCCTCTCAATTCGATCTGGGAAGGCGCGGGCAACATCATGGCGCTCGACCTCTTGCGGGCGGTGCGCAAAGGCGAGATGGCCGATGCGTTGGCCGCGGAGTTGGCACCGGCGCGGCGGGAGCATGCGGCGTTCGACCGGTTTGCCGATTCGCTGCCGGGTCGCATCGACGATGCCGCGAGTGAGACGGATGCGAGGCGTCTCGCGCAAGATGTGGCCGTGCAGGCTTCATTGCTCAAGCAACATGCGCCTGATTTCGTGGTGCACGCATTCTGCCAATCACGTCTCGCAGGAGACTGGGGATACGCGTTCGGAACGCTACCCTCGAACGTGGATTTCGATTCAATCATTCAGCGGGCCGTGCCGAACCCGACGACAACGTGAGTTGATGCCCAGGAAGGGAATCTTTCACGCCAGCGATCGGGCTTCAATTCGCGGCAACCCGCAGCGTTGTCGATCATGAGCATTGATGAACTTGCCGCTTGGCGGAGCTTCGCAACCGCCCATCTCAATTTGATACCAAAGGTAAGTCGCCGGCCCTACGCTGCGCTTGCACAGTTGGCAAACCCGTCGAAAGGCGGGGACGCAAAGCCTCCGGTCTTCCTGCAGTAAACGCAGAAGATAGCGGGGTTGCCGAAGGGCAGAACGGACGCGTTCTGCTCGAGTCGCGTCCCAAGGTTTCCGCTTGCAGACCTCCGTGAAACCGAAGCCCAAGGGCTTCATCTGAAGGACGCAAGATGAAATCCAGTTCTCTGTTCGTGATCTCCGCGCTGGCCGCAGCCGTGTCTTCGTTTGCCGCAGAGCCCGGCAGCGTGACCCGGCCCGCAACGTCTCCGGTGCCACCCGCTCCACAGCCTGTCACGGCCACACCCGGCACCGGACCTCAACTGAGCGGTGTGTTCCGCTTCGTCAAACCCGATGGCATGAACGTCATCACGCAAGGCGTCATCAGCACCGCCACCAGCGCGATCACGACGCTCACCATGTCGGGGGCCGACGCCATCAGTTCCGGCAGCGGGCGATGCGCTTTCAACGTGAAGTACGACGAGATCTCTTCGGTCGTCGCGACGAACACCACCAATCGCCTATACAGCAACGACACGCTCATCGCGCAGAACACCAAGCTCGACCTCGAACCTAACAAGCTCAAGACGGTGTGGACGCAACCTTATCTGTTCGCCGGCTTGAACAACATCCGCATCGTGATCAATGCAGAAGGTGCGAAGCCGAGCACTGGCTGGATTCGCGTGAACGTGACCGGAAGTTGCGGCGGCGTGACTGCGCCGACTCCGGCACCCGCTCCAGCACCGAAACCTCCCGAGCCCCCGAAGGCAACGACGCCGCCGCCGGCGACGCCTGTGAAAGCACCGGAGGCTCCGAAGACCACGACCCCGCCGCCGGCCGCGCCTTCGAAAGCACCGGAACCCCCGAAGTCCACCACGCCGCCGGTGGCAACCCCACCCAAGACGCCTGAGCCGCCCAAGCCCGCGACCGATCCCAAGGTCACCCCGCCGTCGACCGGCACCATGCCGCCCGTGACGACCAAGCCGCCCGTTGTGGTCGAGGTGAAGTATGTGCCCGGCTCCTCGCAGTGGACACAGCTCTACACCGCCTACGGCTACAGCAACTACGGTGTGACCTGGCTCAAGGGCAAGGGCTATTCACGCTACGCCGATCTCGTGAAGATCAACGCAGCGATCACCGAGGTCGTCAACGCGAAGACGGTGACGCAGAGCGTCTACAACGAGCTGATGGCGCGTTGGAACAGCTTCCTCAACGACCCGGCTTTCGTCGCGGCGATGAAGAACACCGTGCCGGGAGGCGACGGCAAGAAGTAAGAAGTAGTCGCACCAGTTCTTCTCGCATCCCCGTGCCTGAAATACTCGCCAGGCACAGGCCTCGTCAGAGGCTGGGATGCGGGAGATCCGAATGCCGCGCCATGCGCGGCATTCTTTTGCCTTCGACGCGGGTGTTATGTCCGTTGATATCCGAGGCGATCTGAGGGGGTGACGTCCCGGTGTTCTTGAGGGCGATGTTGAGATCGGCACCTTGCTCAGCTTGGGACCGC
>JAJKJU010000242.1 GCA_021153565.1 Rhizobacter sp. | reverse complement strand
GCTCTCGAAGCGCATTGCGGCGTTGCGCCTCCTCGCCATAGCGACGGCCATGACTCGTCGGCGCGCCTTGCACTGCGCTCCGACAGCGGCGCGATCAACCGACACTTGAGGCTTGACGCGACACTAGGCGCAAAGTGCGGCCATAGCACGAGCTATGGCTGCACTTTGCGCCTAGATCAGGCGCCTTTTGACGTGCTGCTCGGACACGCTCGAAATACTCTCAGCCTCTGAAGACTGCGTTCAGACCTTGCGTGGCTTGACTCGCGCGCCATCCGGGAGCGAAGCAGGCGGATAGACGATGACCGCCGTGCCTGTCTGGGGCCCGGCCTGAAGCCAGGCGTGAGTGCCGTTTCGCGCGCCCACCGTGACCTCTGCCAGGCGTGCATGCCCTGCGAGGCTGAGAGTATTTCGATCATGCCCGCTCATCACGCCAAAAGGCCCATCATTTCGCGCACCGTGCCGCCCACCGGCAGCTCCAGCACGCGTGCACGGCCCTCCAGCACCTCCACGCGCACCATGTCACCGGTCTTCACGCCCAGCTTGTCAGCCAGCCGGTCGGTCAACACCAGCCCACGCCCTTCGAGCAGCATCTCGTGCCGATCGGCGTCGATGACCCGGTACAGGTCGGCACGGCCCGAGTAGCCGCGGATCATGCCGCGCTCGCGCCGGTGTCCGTTGACGAAGGTCACGAGCACGAAGCGGGTCGACTCCACCGACAGCACGCCCGGCAGGCGTGCCAACTCGCGGCGGGCGCCGTCGTCCATGGCCTCGGCGGACCACACGGTGAGTTCGCCGCGCAGCCCCAGGGTGAGCTGTGCGTCCAGCACCACCTCCATCGCATCGCGCACGAAGTTGCCCATGATCACGATGGCCACCGCGGCCGCGACGCCACCCACGGCCAACGCGCTGCGCCACGGGCGCCGCTCGAGGTTCCTCACGATCATGCGCAGGGCCGGTGCCATGCGCGTGAAGCCCAGCCGTTCGAGCAAAGTGCGCCGGTAGCGGCCGGGCGCTGGCGCACGCATGGCCTCGGCAGGCGGCAGGCGCACCGTGGCGACGATGGCATTGAGCGTGCCGGACACCGCCGTGATCAGCGCCACCGCCATGCTGGTCGCCAGCAGCCAGGGCGCGATGCGGTGCTCGAAGCTCGGAAAATGGAAGAACTCCGCATACAGGCCGGTGAACATCGTTCCCAGACGCTCGCCGAGCAGCAGCCCCAGTGCCAGGCCGAGCGACACGATCGCCAGCACCATCTTCAGGTAATGGACGCCGATCGCCCAGTTGGGATACCCGAGCGCCTTCAAGGCCGCGATCTGCTCGCGCTGCGTGGCCACCAGCCGCGACACCACCACGTTCAACAGGAAGGCCGCCACCGCCAGGAAGATCACAGGCAGCACCGTGCCCAGCACGCTTTGTTCCTTGATCTCGTTGTCCAGCATGGCGTGCGACGACTGGTCATCGCGGCCGTGTGCCTCATGTCCGCCGTAGGGGGCGAGCAGGCGGGTCATCCCATCGATGGTCGCTTGCTGCGAGGCGCCAGGAGCTAGCTTGACCGACACCTTGTTGAAGACGCCGGCCATGTCGTAGGCCGCGGCCAGCGCCTCGCGGTCGATCCAGAACACGCCGAAGCCGCGGGTGTCCGGCATGCCCCACAGGCCAGCGAAGATGAACTCGGGTGACAGGGCCAGACCCGTGACCACCAACGTGCGCTGGCGGCCGTTGATGAGCGCGGAAAGACGCGACCCCGGCCGCAGGTGCCTGGCCTGTGCGAAGCCTTCGGACACCAGCGCTTCGATGGCACCGTCCGAGCGAGGGCCTTGCAGGACGCTGCCGCTGCTGACGGTCACCCGGTTCATGCGCTGCGGCTCGCGCAGGTCCATGCCGATGAGCTGCCCGATGACGGGGTCGGGCAGGCCAGGCAGTTCCACGCGCACGATCTCTTCCAGCGTGGTCTGCACATCGGCCATGCCCGGCACTCCACGCAGGTTCTCGGCCATTGCATTCGGTGCGCGCTTGACCGCGGCGAAGACGTCGGCGAAGCGCCCTTGCCCGTAATAGCGGTCGCGCGCCAGCGCCAGCGAGTCCACCGCCGAGAGGCTGGTGACGAAGCCGCCGACTCCGCTGGCCACCACCAGGGCGATGGTCAGTACCTGGCTCCACATGAGCCACAGGTCGCGCAAGAGCTTGCGGTCCAGCGCCTTCATGCTTCACCACGACAGCTCGCTGGGGCTGCGCTTGTGCGTGTTGGCCTGCACGCGCTGGATGCAGCCGTCGCCCAGCACGACGACGCGATCGGCCATGTCAGCAATGGCAGCGTTGTGCGTGATAACGATCGCTGTCGTGCCCAGGTCGCGGTTCACCTTCGCGATCACCTCCAGGACCAGCTTGCCCGTCTGATAGTCCAGCGCACCCGTGGGTTCATCGCACAGCAGCAGGTCAGGGCGCTTGACGATGGCCCGCGCAATGGCCACGCGCTGCTGTTCGCCGCCGGAGAGTTGGGCGGGAAAGTGATCACGCCGGGGCGTGAGGCCCACCATGTCGATGGCCTCGTCCACTGGCATCGGGTTCGCGACGATGTCGGTAACCAGGGCGACGTTCTCGCGCACGGTGAGGCTGGGGATGAGGTTGTAGAACTGGAAGACGAAGCCCACGTGCTCGCGGCGGTAGGTGGTCAGCTCGGTGTCCGTGGCGTTCGTGAGTTCCTGCCCGTGGAAGTGGATGACACCGGCGCTGGGCACATCCAGGCCGCCCAGGATGTTCAGCAGCGTGGACTTGCCGCTGCCTGAAGGTCCCAGCAGCACAATGAACTCGCCGCGGGCCACGTCCAGGTCCACGTCATGCAGGGCGCGTACCTGTACCTCGCCCGCCCCGTAGGTCTTGGCAAGGCCCCGAACACGGAACACCGCGTCGGTGAGGCCGGACTCGACCGGCTTCAATCGAGGGGATGGGTCAGCAACCATGCCAGTGCAGCTTTAGGATTTGGCCCGAAACAGTTCCGGTCCAAATCCTTCGCATGCCTGGCAGGCTAGGCTGCTTCGAGTTCGTGCGGCTTGACGGCGCTCAAGTGCGGCCGCAGCCGCTGCGCCATCGTCGTAACGACCCGCAACCAACATCCACACCCAAGCGCTGGTTTGAGAATGATCAAGCCAGACGTTGCCACGGGACATAGACTGCGATGTCAAGGCTCGGGATCCGACCATGAATCGCTCTTCGTCCACGAATGGCAGTCCGGGAATAGGTGTTGTCTTGCTCACAAACGTGGATGCTGGCGTGTTGCCAAAGGACCAGTGCAGTGTTCCACGCATCACATGAGTGAGCGCGCAGCTCCTGCTGGAAGGTTGCCGCCGGGCATTGCTCATGAACAGGGGTTGACCAGTGCCCAGGTCGCCTCCGCACGGCAGACTCACGGCTTCAACGACATCGTGGCGGAGCCGGCGAGAGGGTGGCTGGCGGTCGCGCGTGACACGGTGCGCGATCCGATGCTGTGGTTCCTGCTCGTGACCGCCACGCTGTTCGCTCTGCTCGGACAGTTGCGAGAGTCGTGGATCCTGCTGCTGGCCCTTGCGCCGCTGCTCGGGATGGACGCCTGGCTGCATCACCGCACGCTGGCATCGGCCGCCGGCCTGGCCGCCCGGCTGGCGAGCACGGCGTCCGCGCTGCGCGATGGACGCTGGATCGATGTTCCTTCGCGAGAACTCGTGCCATGCGATCTCGTCGAGGTCATGCCGGGCAGGTACTTTCCGGCGGATGGCCTGCTGGTGGCCGGGCGAGAACTGCAGGCCGACGAGTCGACGCTCACGGGCGAGTCGCTGCCCGTGCGCAAGTCGGCGCTGCAGGCCCCCTGGAGCGCAGGCCAGCGCCTGTCCGAGGTGCACTGGGGAACGGCCGGTACCCGCCTGCTCACCGGGACGGCCCGCCTGCGCGTGGTCTTCACAGCAACCGACACCCACTACGGCGAGATCGCACGCAGTGCGGCTGAAGGCGGTCATGCAGCCACGCCACTGCAGCAAGCGATCGGCCGTCTCGTCGCGGTGCTGCTGGCCGCCTCGGTCGCCCTGTGCGTGGCCCTGGCCGCGACGCGCCTGTGGCAAGGACATGGCTGGATCGACGCGCTGCTGAGCGCGGTCACCTTGGCGGTGGCAGCCCTGCCCGAGGAGTTTCCGGTCGTGTACACCTTCTTCCTCGGCCTGGGGGTGTTTCGCCTGGCGCGCAGGAAGGCGCTGGTCCGGCGCGCCGTGGCGGTGGAGAACATCGGGCGCGTCAGCTGCATCGTTTCTGACAAGACGGGCACCATGACGGCAGGCACGCTGGTGCTGGCACATGGCCGACCGGCACCGGGCCATGACGACGCATCGCTGATGCGCACGGCATGGCTCGCCACGCGACCCGACAGCGGCGATCCGCTGGACGAGGCGCTGCATGCCGCGGGCAGCCCCGATGTCCAGTGGAGGCGCCTGGCCGACTTTCCGTTCACCGGAGGCGCGAAGACGCGAGACCGTGCTGTGGAACACAGACCATCAACAGGTGGCGGCCTGCACCAAGGGCGCTCCGGAAACCATTCTTGCCCTGTGCGCATTGACGGTGGACGAGGCCCGGGAGGTGAGGGCTCAGTTGTCTGAGTCGGCCGGTTCGGGCCACAAGGTGATTGGATGCGCCGAGCGGATGCTGCCCGGGTCCTCGGCGGCCGTGGAGCCCGACGACGGATTCCGCTTCCGCGGCCTGCTGGCGTTCGAAGACCCTGTGCGCCCGGGCGTTCGTGACGCTGTCGAGGCCTGCCGAGGTGCGGGCATCCGTGTGGTGATGGTCACTGGCGACCACCCCGAAACAGCAGCGGCCATCGGACGCGAGGCCGGGCTCGGCGGCGGGGCGCCGAAGGTGGTCGTGCTGGACGATGGTGCCGCCGGCGCCGCTCTCGCCGACGCGACACGCCACGTGGACATCGTGGCCCGCGCGACGCCGCAGCAGAAGCTCGAGCTGGTCAAGGCGCTGCAGGCCGAAGGCGAACTGGTGGCCGTCACGGGCGACGGGGTCAACGACGTGCCGGCATTGCGGCAGGCGGACATCGGTGTCGCGATGGGTGAGCGCGGCACGCGCAGCGCCAGGGAAGTGGCTTCCATCGTGCTGCTGGACGACAACTTTCGCACCGTGGTGGTGGCGGTGGCCGAGGGGCGACAACTGTTCATGAACCTTCGGCTGGCCTTCGCCTACCTCGTGCTGGTTCATCTCCCGCTGGTGGTGGGCGCAGCGGCCATCCCGTTGATGGGCCTGCCATTGCTGTATCTGCCCATCCACATCGTCTGGCTGGAGCTGGTCATCCACCCCACGGCCATGCTGGCGTTTCAGGACTTGGCGTCGAGCGATTCGCTGGCCGCGGTGGAGCGGCAGCGCCGCGCACGGTTCTTCTCGCCGGGCGACTGGTGGCGCCTGGTCTGCGTGGGGAGCCTTTCCTGCACCCTGGTTGTCTGGGGCTACCTGCACGCCTTCGGCATCGACAAGGACGTGGCACATGCGCGTGCCATGTCGATGTCCATTCTCCTGCTGTGCAGCGCCGCCTATGCCGCTGCGCTGACCGGACTGCGCCAGCCTGTGGCCCGGTGGATCGTGGCGTGCACGCTTGCACCCCTGGTGTTGCTCGTGCAGGTGCCGGCGCTCAGCGCATGGCTGAGTCTGAGCCCCTTGCACCTGGCCGACTGGGGGCTGGCCGCGGCCGGCGCCGTGATGGCCTATGTGGGGACGCGCTGGCTGGCGCGCGGCCTGTCGAACCGCGCACCGGCCGGTGAGTCGTCATCGGAACTCCCATGACCCAGGCACCGGTCCTGCCTTCGCAGGAATGGCATCGGCGCGATGCACAGGATCTGGCGCAAGAGCACCGGGTGCAGTTGAACCAGGGCTTGCAGGAGGAGGACGCGCGGCGGCGTGCGCAACAGCACGGGCCGAACGCGCTCGCGCAAGCGGATCGCCGGTCTCCTTGGCGGCTGCTGCTGGACCAGTTCACTGATTTCATGATCCTCGTGCTGGTGGGGGCGGCCGTGTTGTCGGGGCTCATCGGCGACATCGTGGACACGCTGGCCATCGTCATCATCGTGCTCATCAACGGCATGGTGGGCTTCGTGCAGGCCTGGCGGGCCGACCGCGCGCTGGCCGCACTCCAGCGACTGGCTGTCGCACAGGCCACCGTGCTGCGGGACGGTCAGGTGCGCCGCATCGAAGCCACCGCCCTGGTGCCAGGCGACGTGGTCCTGATCGAGGCGGGCAACCAGGTTCCGGCGGACTTGCGGTTGACCGAGGTGGCACGCCTGCTGGTCGATGAATCGGCGTTGACCGGCGAATCGGTGGCGGCCGAGAAGCTCACGCGTCCTTTGGACGGGACGGCAACGACGCTGGGAGACCGGCTGAACATGGTCTACAAGGGCACGCTCGTGACCAAGGGGCGCGGCAGGGGCCTGGTGATCGCCACGGGAATGCACACCGAACTTGGCAAGATCGCCGATCTCATGGCGGGCAGCGAAGAACGGCTGACGCCGTTGCAGCGACGGCTGGCCGAGTTCGGCAAGCGGCTGGCAGTGGCTGTGCTCGGCATCTGTGCGGTGATTCTTGTCGCCGGCTTGCTGCGAGGCGAGTCCTGGGTGCTGATGCTGCTGACGTCGATCAGCCTCGCAGTGGCGGCGATCCCGGAGGCGCTGCCCGCCGTGGTCACCGTGCTGCTCGCCCTGGGCGCACGCCGCATGGTGGCCTTGAGCGCACTGGTGCGCCGTCTGCCGTCCGTGGAGACACTGGGCTCGGTCACCGTCATCTGCTCGGACAAGACTGGAACGCTGACTCAGAACCGCATGCGTGTCGAGGAAGTGTCGGTGTCTTGCGCCGAGGTGCGACCCGAGTTGCTGAGAGCGGCTGCACTGTGCAACGACGCGCAGTTCGATGAAGCGGGCTGGCAGGGCGACCCGACGGAGGTCGCACTGGCCCAGGCCGCCGCGCAAGAGGGGCTGGCGCACGCGGACGCCGCGGCATCGGCGCCGCGCGTTCAGGAACTGCCCTTCGACTCCGAGCGCAAGCGGATGACCACCGTCCATCGGACTTCGCAAGGCCTCGTGGCCTATGCCAAGGGGGCGCCGGAGTCGGTGCTTCCCCAATGCGCCAGCCGGTGGCATCCGGGCGGACCGCAGCCGCTGGACCAGGCAGAGTCTGCCGCCATGGCGCAGGGCATGGCCACGCGGGGATTGCGCGTGCTGGCGTTTGCCCGGCGCCGGATCGTGCAAATGCCTGCGCCGAATCACCTTGAAGGCATCGAGCAGGAGATGGAGTTCCTCGGGCTGATCGGGCTGCTGGACCCGCCGCGTCCGGAGCCGGCGGCAGCGGTGCGCGACTGCCTCGCTGCCGGCATCACGCCGGTGATGATCACGGGTGACCACCCTGCAACGGCACTGGCCATTGCCTGCCGCTTGGGCATCGTGCCGAGCAGTGCCGTCGAGCAAGGCGCCGGTGCAGTGCTCACTGGCGCTGCGCTGGCGGCGCTCGACGACGAAATGCTGCGCGCGAGCGTGCGCACGGTGCGTGTCTACGCACGGATGGATCCGGCGCAAAAGATCCGCATTGTCGAGGCCCTGCAGTCGCAGGGAGAAATCGTCGCAATGACCGGCGACGGCGTCAATGACGCGCCCGCGCTCAAGCGCGCCGACATCGGCGTGTCCATGGGCCACGGCGGCACCGACGTGGCCAGGGAGTCGTCAAGCCTCGTGCTCCTGGACGACAACTTCGCCACCATCGTGGCAGCGGTGCGCGAGGGACGGCGCATCTACGACAACATCCGGAAGTTCGTGCGCTACGCCATGACCGGCAACTCGGGCGAGATCTGGACGATTTTCCTGGCGCCGCTCGTGGGCCTGCCGATCCCGCTTCTTCCGATCCACATCCTCTGGATCAACCTGGTCACCGACGGGTTGCCCGGCCTGGCACTGGCCGCTGAACCGGCCGAGCGTGGCGTGCTGCAGCGTCCGCCGCGTCCTCCTCAGGAAAGCGTGTTCTCCCGCGGGCTGTGGCAGCACATCCTGCTGGTTGGACTGCTCATCGGCGGGCTGTGCCTCGGGGTGCAGGCCTGGGCAGCGCGGGAATCTCCGGCGCACGCCCAGACGATGGTGTTTACCACGCTGGCCTTCGCCCAGATGGCGCACGTCCTGGCGATCCGCAGCGAGGTGGATTCGCTGTGGCGACTCGGACTGCGCTCGAACTGGCCGCTGCTTGTTGCGGTGTTGTCGACGTGCCTTGTACAACTGTGCATCGTCTACGTTCCGTGGCTGCATGACTGGTTCAAGACGGCGCCGATGACGGCCGCGGAGCTCGGCATCTGTGTCGCAGCGGCAGGGGTGGTGCTCGTTGCGGTGGAAGGCGAGAAGGCTTGGCGCCGGAGATACTCGATCCGCTCAGGATCACGCCAATGACCGATCTCTTTGCCGCCACCCGGTCAAGCTGGACTTCAACCATTGCATCGACGCATCACTCAGCCTCTCAGCCGGTTCTTTGCCGTTCGTGCTTGTCGCTTCACGGCGCTGCCAACGAGGCCAGGCACTGTTGCGCAGCAAGGCGAACTTATCGGTGTCACGCAGCTTCGGCTGCTTGGCGGGATGCATTCCAGAACCAGCGCTTCGCGTACTCCGTGGCCAGCACGTAGGCCGCCACCACGCCGAGCATGGCTGCCAGGGGAGGACGACGAATCCGAACAGCCCGCCAAGGGCGTGACACACGGCAGCAGCACGATGCCAGGGCCACACCCGCTGTGGCCCACGACCGCAGCCCCTCACCCATCCTCTCCCCAGAGGACCTTGAAAGGGGTGCCTCTCAGATGTCAATGAAATGCTGCATCCACGCCGCCAGCCGCCTGATGCCCTCTGCAGCCTCGTCCGGAGTGACATAGCTGAACGAGAGCCGCAACTGGGGCGAAGGCGACTGGTCGAGAAGAAAGTAGCTCATCGGCGTCCATGTCACGCCGTACCGCTTTGCACAATCCAGCAGCTCTGCGTTGCCGATCGGGCGGGGCATCGTCACGGTAAGAAAGAAGCCACCGCTCGGCCGGGTCCAGGTGATCGGCCGGCTGCCGTCGGCGCGGCGGGGTGCGTACTTGTCCAACGCGGCGAGCATGGCGTCACGGCTGGCATGGATGGCGCGCACGCGGGGCTGCACGTAGTCACGCAGGCTGCAATCATGGGCCAGGAGCAGGCCGCCAACGACGGCTTGCATCAGCGCAGGCGTATTCACGCTCAGCAGGCTCTTGGCCTTGGACATCTCGTCGGCCAGACTTGCGGACTCCCCTACAGCCACAGCAACACGCTGTCCCGCCACGACATAGCCCATGCGCAGTCCCGGGAACACAGTCTTGGCAAAACTTCCGAGGTAGATCACACGCTCGCCGCCCTCCAGGCTCTTCAGTGGCGGCAGCGGCTGCGTGTCGTAGCAGAAGTAGCTGTAGGCGCCATCCTCGATCAGCAGCAGATCCAGGCTCTGTGCGGCCTGAAGGAGGCGCCGCCGCTCGGACACGCTCAGGGTCAGCCCGGTCGGGTTCGCATGGTCGCTGCACAGATACAGCACACGGGCGCGCCGGCCGAGGCGCGCGAGGTCTTGCACGGTCTTCTCCAGGGCGTGCAGGTCGATGCCCGTGTCCGAGCAAGGTACGCCGACGACGTCGATGCCCAGCAGTCTCGCGGCCCCGGCCATGCCGATATAGGCCGGGTCGACCGTCAGTGCCACATCGCCGGGCCTGCCGCACAGCGTGAGCAGGCACAGGCACATGGCCTCCTGCGCGCCGATGGTGACAACGATGTCGTTCCCTGCAGCGAGGATGCCCTCGTCGCGACGTAGCAGCCGGGCGATCAGCCCGCCGATGACGCCGTTCGTTCGCCCGTATTGGCCAAGCGAGTCGATGCCGTGGCGGTCAGCTTTGTGGAGCTGTGTGAGATCGCCCTCACGGACGAAACGCTCTATGTACGGCAGCGTGGCGCCGATCGCGAAGTGCTCTTCGGGCGGGCGTCCCGGCGCGAGCGAGATGGCCTGCGGAAACTGCATGGCCACCTGATTGAGGAAGTTCATCACTCCCAATGCGGGATCGGATAGCGCGGGGTTCACATGCTCGGTGCCGAGCTGCACGATAGGCTCCATGGTCGTCGGCGTGGCGCTGCGTCGGGCTCAGCCTCTCAGTACAACTGGCGTGTCTCGAGCGAGCTGAACAGTCGGCGCACATTCTCGTCAGAAAAGCCTGTGTAGTTGCGACGTTCGATCAACTCGATCATCAGACCTGTCGCCGGGTCCCGCATGCCGAAGATCTGCGAGAGACCTTCTCCATCGAGCCGTGGTGTACTGAACTCCAGTCCGCG
>JAJKJU010000241.1 GCA_021153565.1 Rhizobacter sp. | reverse complement strand
TGGGTGTCCATCAGGCCCAGCGTCGTGTAGAGCTGGAAGAACGGCAGCAGGAACACCGCCGGGGGCGTCATGCGGTTCGTCAGCAGCCAGAAGAACACGTGCTTGTCGCCGAGGAACGAGTAGCGCGAGAACGCATACGCGGCCGGCAGCGCGACGACCAGCGAGATGACGACGTTGATGGCGACGTAGATCAGCGAGTTGACGTAGCCCGAATACCAGGACTCGTCGGTGAAGATCGTCCTGTAGTTGCCCCACGTGAAGTGGTGCGGCCACAGGCTGAACGCCGCGGTGATCTCCTCGTTCGTCTTGAACGACATGTTGACCATCCAGTAGACGGGCAGCACCGCGAAGACGAGGTAGGCGATCAGCAGGAGCGTGCGCTTCTTGAATCGACGGTCATCCATTGGACACCTCGCCTTCGGAAACCGTGCCCACGCGCTGCATCCAGTTGTAGAGGATGAATCACAGCAGCAGGATGATGAGGAAGTAGATCAGCGAGAAAGCCGCGGCAGGCCCGAGGTCGAACTGGCCGACCGCCTTTTGCGTGAGGTATTGCGACAGGAAGGTCGTCGAGTTGCCCGGCCCGCCTCCCGTCAGCACGAAGGGCTCGGTGTAGATCATGAAGCTGTCCATGAACCTCAGCAGCACGGCGATCATCAGCACACCTCGCAGCTTGGGCAGTTGAATGAAGCGAAAAACTGCGAACTTGCTGGCGCCGTCGATGCGCGCGGCCTGGTAGTAGGCATCAGGGATGGCTCGCAGGCCGGCGTAGCAAAGCAAAGCGACGAGCGGTGTCCAGTGCCACACATCCATCAGCAGCACCGTGAACCACGCGTGTGTCGCGTTGCCGGTGTAGCTGTAGTTGAAGCCGAGCTTCGCGAATGCCGCGCCCATGAGGCCGATGTCCGTGCGGCCGTAAATCTGCCAGATGGTGCCGACGACGTTCCAGGGAATCAGCAGCGAAATCGCCACGACCACGAGCACAGCGGACGCTTGCCAGCCTTTGGCCGGCATCGACAGCGCAAGCATGATGCCCAGCGGAATCTCGACCAGAAGCACCGCGAAGGAGAAGGTGATCTGCCGCAGCAGTGCACCTTGCAGGTCGTCGTCGCGCATCACGGCCTTGAACCACTCGGTGCCGACGAAGACGCGGCGTTCGGGCGAGATGATGTCCTGCACCGAATAGTTCACGACCGTCATCAAGGGAAGGATGGCCGAAAAGGCGACGCACAGGATGACAGGGAGGATCAGGAACCAGGCCTTTTGATTGATGGGCTTCATCGGTTTGACTCCGCAGCCGGCGCCCTCACCCCAGCCCTCTCCCAGAGGGAGAGGGAGGAATGCAGATGAAGTGATGGCACGAGTCCGCTGAACTGCTCCCAGAAGGGGAAGGAATGCAAATGACGTGATGGCACGAGTCCACTGAACTGCTCCCTCTCCCTCTGGGAGAGGGCTGGGGTGAGGGCAAACGTACTCACGCGATCAACTCCTCATACTTGTAAAAGCAAGTGTGGCTTCCCAACACGTTGAGCCACACGTCGTCGCCCATGGCCGGCTTCTTCGCTTCAGGACTGAGCCGCGCCCGAATCACCATGTCGCCGCTGGTCGCCGTGAGCAGCCAGTACGTGCCAATGTCCTGCGCCTTCCGCACCTTGGCGGGCAACGAATCGGCCTGCCCCGGTTGTGCGAGTTGCACGTATTCGGGCCGCACCCCCAGCGTGAAATCACCTGCGCAAGCCAAAGCCGGATTCGTACGCCCGCGCAATACATGCCCGCCGACGAGGATTCCGTCGCCTTGCACTTTGGCCGGCAGGAAGTTCATGCCGGGCGAACCGATGAAATTGCCGACGAAGGTGTGCTGCGGACGCTCGAAGAGGTCGGACGCCGACCCCACTTGCACTGCCCGTCCGCGCGTCATCACCACCACCTGGTCGGCAAAAGTCAGCGCCTCCACTTGGTCGTGCGTGACGTAGACGAGCGTGAGCTTCAGCTCGTGATGAATCTGCTTGAGCTTGCGGCGCAGTTGCCACTTCAGGTGCGGATCGATCACCGTCAGCGGCTCGTCGAAAAGCACCGCACTCACGTCTTCGCGCACCAGCCCGCGGCCGAGCGAGATCTTCTGCTTGGCATCGGCCGCCAGCCCCGCCGCGCGCATGTTGAGCTGCGCGCTCATCTCGAGCATCTCGGCGATGACACCCACACGCTGCTTGATCTTGTCGGCCGCAACACCGCGATTGCGCAGCGGGAACGCGAGGTTCTCTGCCACCGTCATCGTGTCGTAGATCACCGGGAACTGGAACACCTGCGCAATGTTGCGTTCCTGCGGCGTCTTCTTCGTGACATCGACGCCGTCGAACTTCACCGTGCCCTGCGAGGGCGTGACGAGGCCGGAGACGATGTTGAGCATCGTCGTCTTGCCGCAGCCGGAGGGACCGAGCAGCGCATAGGCACCGCCGTCATCGAATCTCATCTTGAGTGGCAGCAGCGCGTAGTCTTCCTCGCGCTTGGGGTTGGGCTTGTAGGCGTGAGCCAGGTCGAGATCGATGCGTGCCATGTCAGCGCACCTCCTGCGGTGCAACGAGCAAGTTGCCGGCGGCGTCGAAGACGTAGACCTGCAACGGATTGAGGTACAGCTTGATCGCCTCGCCCAGCATGAATTGATGAACACCGGTGAGCTGCGCCACGAGTTCGCCGATCGCGGTCTCTACGTGCACGAAGGTGTCCGAACCGGAAATTTCCGCGAGTTCGACCTTGCCGGGCAAGGCAAGATCACCGTCGCGTTGGCGCACACGAAGCGCACTCGCACGAACGCCGATGGTCAGCACTGGTGTGCTCGACGACGGCAGTGGCACCGACAAATTGACACCCGCATGCAAGGTCACGCCAATGGTCGCTGCCGTGCCCGGCAGCAGGTTCATCGGCGGATCGCTGAAAGCGCGGGCCACGCGGATCGACTTCGGCTTGTGGAACACATCGGCCGTGGGGCCGTACTGCAACAACTCGCCGGCATCCAGCACTGCCGTGTAGCCGCCCAACAGCAAGGCCTCGGTCGGCTCGGTGGTGGCATAGACCACCGTCGATTCGCCGGTCGCAAACAACTGTGACAGCTCCTCGCGCAACTCTTCGCGCAGCTTGTAATCAAGGTTCACCAGCGGCTCGTCGAGCAGCATCAAAGGCGCCTTCTTCGCCAGTGCACGCGCGAGCGCCACGCGCTGCTGCTGACCACCCGACAACTCGGCTGGCAGGCGCATCAGGAAAGGCTCGATGTGCAGCTTCGCCGCGAGCTCGCTCACGCGTTGTGCAATGCCTTTTTCGCCACGCAACTTCAAGGGCGACGCGATGTTGTCCGCCACCGTCATCGACGGGTAGTTGATGAACTGCTGATACACCATGGACACGTTGCGATCACGCACCGGCTTGCCCGTCACGTCCTGGCCGTCGGCCAGCACGCGGCCTTTGGAGGGGGCATCGAGCCCGGCCATCACGCGCATCAGCGAGGTCTTGCCGGCCTGTGTGGCGCCCAGCAGCACCGTCACTGCACGCGGCACCAATGTGAGGTCGAGCGGATAGAGGTGGGTCTGGGCGCCAACCTGCTTTTCGATGCGTTCAAGCATCAGTTCCATGTCGTCTCCGAACGCGCCTTGTTCGCGCCTGCCATCTGCGCGGCGATGGGTTCCCAATTCGATGTGCACCACTGCGCGACAGCGCTGCGCTGCTCGACCGTCAGGTGCAGGCCGAGCTTGCTGCGTCTCCACAGCACATCGTCGGCGCTGCGCGCCCATTCGTGGTCGTGCAGGTAGTTCAGTTCGGCCTCGAAGAGGCCTGGTGCCACTTCGGCGCCGAGCCCGTCGCGCAGCAGCACCTCGACGCGCGAGCCGTAGGCGCGAGACAGTCGCCGGCACAGCATCGGGGTCAGCTCGGGGTGGCGCAAGGACAGCATCTGCTCGAAGCGGGCGATGTCGGTGTCGGGTCGCCGAGCGGCTCCAATCCAGCTGCTCAGATCGCCGCCCGGAAGGAATGCGCCGCGTGTCCATGCGCCGCGCGTAGCGCCCAGCGGCGCGGCGAGCATGTCGGCGGCTTCTTCCGACAGCTTGCGGAAGGTGGTCATCTTCCCGCCCCACACGGTCAGCAGCGGCGCCGACTGCGTGTCGAAGTCGAGCTGGTAGTCGCGCGTCACGGCCGACGCATCGATGGACTCGTCTTCGAGCAAGGGGCGGACACCCGCATAGCTCCACACAACATCAGCCGGCGTGATCGCCTTTTTCATGTAGCGGCTCGCCTGCTCGCACAAGTACGCAATCTCGCTCTCGTCGATGCGGGCCTGACCGACCGCGCCGCGCTGCTCGATGTCGGTCGTGCCAATGAGCGTGAAGTCCCCTTCGTAGGGGATGACGAAGATGATGCGGCGATCGGGGCTTTGCAGCACGTAGGCGTGATCGTGATCAAAAAGCTTTCGCACGACGATGTGACTGCCCTTGACGAGCCGCAGCGATTTCGAATCGATGACATGCGCGTGCTCACGCAGGAACTGCGCAGCCCAGGGGCCGGCGGCATTCACGAGTGCGCGGGCCGTGATCGAGCGGTGCTGGCCATCGGCACTTTCAAGCGTGGCATGCCAGCCGTCCGCCGCGCGTTTCGCATCGACGCAACGCCAGCGCGTCAGGACCTCCGCGCCGCGCTCCACGGCGTCGACGGCGTTCAGCACCACGAGGCGCGCGTCGTCGACCCACCCATCGGAGTAGGCGAAGCCTTTGCTGTACTTCGGCTTGAGCGGCTCGCCGATTTCGCCCTCGCGAAGATCGATGGTGGCCGACGCAGGCAAGACCTCGCGGCGCGCGAGATGGTCGTAGAGGAAAAGGCCAATGCGCATCATCCACACCGGCCGCATGCTCGGGTCATGCGGCATCACGAGGCGAAGCGGATGGATGATGTGCGGAGCGCTCTTGAGCAGCACCTCGCGTTCGGCCAGCGCCTTGCGTACCAGCGAGAACTCGTAGTACTCGAGATAGCGGATGCCCCCGTGAATCATCTTTGTCGACGACGACGAGGTGTGCTGCGCCAGGTCGTCCTTTTCGCAAAGCAGTACCAACAGTCCGCGGCCGGACAGATCGCGCGCGATGCCCGCGCCGTTGATCCCGCCGCCCACAACAAGGACATCGAATGCATCGCCGCGGCTTCCTGCGGGGCGGTTGCCGGGGCCAGGGCCCGGGACGGACGAAGACGGCGCGACCGTTCTGCGGATGGCGTCCGTGCCACTCGCAGAAGGCGCGTTGAGCGGCCAGCCATTGAGCTGATTCAAAAAGGAGTCTCCTGGCCGAAAGAAACGAATATCGTGCGGTGTTCGTTTTTGTTCGTTTTAGGTTCTTCATTTTCGTTTTATCGCACGAACGAACCAAATGCAAGCTCGCAATCCACCATGGATTTCCCGTACTCACTCGCTACGCTGCGGGCACATACACACTGTCAACAATGCCGCCCGAATGACACCGAACCCGCGCCAATCCTTGCTCTTGGATGAGGTGCGCGCTCGTGGCGCGATGTCAGTCGAAGCCCTGTCGGAGCAGTTCGGAGTGACGCTGCAAACGGTGCGCCGCGACGTCAAATTGCTTTCGGATGCCGGCCTTCTTGCGCGTTTTCACGGCGGCGTGCGGCCGCCCAGCTCGACGGTCGAAAACATCGCCTACCGGCAGAGGCAGCAGCTCAACGAAAGCGGCAAGCTGCGTATCGCCAAACGCGTCGCGAAGGCGGTGCCCCATGGCTGTTCGCTCATCATCAACATCGGCACGACCACCGAGGCGATCGCGCGCGAGTTGCTGCATCACAAGGGTTTGCGGGTCATCACGAACAACCTGAACGTGGCGGCGATTCTTTCGGACAACCCCGATTGCGAGGTCATCGTCGCCGGCGGCGTGGTCCGCTCGCGCGACCGCGGCATCGTTGGTGAAGTCACGGTCGACTTCATCAAGCAGTTCAAGGTCGACATCGGGCTCATCGGGATCTCGGGCATCGAAGCCGACGGAACGCTGCGCGATTTCGACTACCGCGAAGTGAATGTCGCCCGGGCCATCATCGAACACTCGCGCGAGGTCTGGCTTGCGGCAGACCACAGCAAGTTCAACCGGCCGGCGATGGTGGAGCTGGCGCGGCTGAGCCAGATCGACAAGTTGTTCACCGACGCCCACCCGCCTGCGCCGTTTCCGGCGTTACTGACCGAGGCAGGCGTCCAATTGACCATCAGCGATTCGTAGACCGGATGTCTTCCATGACAGGCAAGAACTACCTCCTCGCCCTCGACCAGGGCACCTCCAGCTCGCGCAGCATCGTGTTCGACCGGCAGGGCCGCATTGTCGCGATGGCGCAGCGCGAGTTTCGCCAGATCTATCCGCAGCCCGGCTGGGTCGAGCACGATCCGAAGGAGATCTGGGACTCGCAACTTGCCACCGCGAAAGAGGCGCTCGCAAAAGCCGGTATCGGCGCGAGCGAGGTCGCGTCCATTGGCATCACCAACCAGCGCGAAACCACGGTTGTGTGGAACCGCAAGACGGGCGAGCCGATTCACAACGCCATCGTCTGGCAGGACCGGCGCGCCGAGCCTGCTTGCGCGGCCTTGCGCGAGCGCGGCCTCGAAGGACTCTTCCGCGAGAAGACCGGCCTCATCATCGACGCGTACTTCTCGGGCACGAAGCTCAAGTGGATCTTCGACAACGTGCGCGGAGTTCGCGACGCCGCCATGCGGGGAGAACTCGCTTTCGGCACGATCGACTCGTGGCTCGTGTGGCACCTGACCGGCGGCGAGGTGCATGCGACAGACGTGAGCAACGCGTCACGCACCTTGCTCTTGAACGTGCGCGACAACGGTTGGGATGAGGAGCTGCTCAAGGTCCTCGACATCCCGCGCGAGGTGTTGCCTGCGGTGCACCCCTCCAGCCATGTCTACGGGAACACGCGTGCCGACTTGCTCGGCGCATCGATTCCCATCGGCGG
Source organism: Rhizobacter sp. (assembly GCA_021153565.1). GTDB lineage: Bacteria > Pseudomonadota > Gammaproteobacteria > Burkholderiales > Burkholderiaceae_C > Albitalea. Next base: position 18,166 of record JAJKJU010000241.1, on the reverse strand, counting down.
CGTGGCCGGTGACCAGCAAAGCGCCCTCTTCGGCCAGGCCTGCTTCCAGGCCGGCCTCGCGAAGAACACCTACGGCACCGGGTGCTTCATGCTGATGCACACCGGTTCACGGTTCCAGACATCGACCAACGGGTTGATTACCACGAGTGCCGCGCAGCCCACGACAACGCCCGAGTTCGCCCTGGAGGGCAGCGTGTTCATCGCCGGCGCCGTGGTGCAGTGGTTGCGCGACGGGCTGCATGCGATCAAGGGCAGCGGCGAAGTGCAAAACCTCGCCGAGACTGTGCCGGACAGCGGCGGCGTGATGTTCGTCCCGGCCTTCACCGGCCTCGGCGCGCCCTACTGGAATGCGGATGCGCGAGGCGCGATCGTCGGTCTCACGCGGGGCAGCACGGTCGCGCACATCGCCCGTGCGGCACTGGAAAGCATCGCGTTCCAGAGCGCGGCATTGCTGACGGCGATGAGCCGTGACGCGGTCGCAGCAGGCGGCTCGCCGGTGAGCGAGCTGCGCGTCGACGGCGGCGCCTGCGTCAACAACCTCCTGATGCAATTCCAGGCGGACCTGCTTGGCATTCCCGTCGTGCGACCGCAAGTGATCGAGACGACCGCCCTCGGGGCCGCCTACCTCGCCGGCCTGAGCTGCGGGATGTACCCCAACCTCGATGAACTCACCGCGCAATGGAAGGTCGAGCGCCGCTTTCACCCAACGATGCCGAGGGATCGTGCGCAGGAGTTGATGCATCGGTGGGAGCGCGCGGTGAGGCAGACAGTCGCGATCTAAGAAACGTATGCGGCGCGCTGATCCGCCAAGAAGGACCGATCAATCTGCTGCGCCAGCAGATCGAGGTCACGCTCACTCACGCCGCTCGTCACAAAGTGCCCCTTCCAATTCGCAACGACCTTCGCAACTGTCGCAATTTCCTCGCGCGCTTCAGCCTTGCTCAACATGAACGAAGCACACATCGACATTGCATTTTCGAGCGTCGAATCGGCCTCGTTGGCGCCCACACGCATCTGTTGATAACCCAAGGCCTGCCCCGAAGGCAGCACGTCATAAGCCGGTGACAGCGCGAACTGTTGCGCGTCGTCCATGAGCAATGCGTGATTCTTCTCGTGGTCGTCGGTGTTGTCGATGAGGATGTTGAACACCATGCGACGAAACAGCTCGCGCATGTGCGCCATGTTCGTTCCGTTCGCGGGGATTCCGCGGCGGCGCAAAAGCTGGGCGAGCTCGGGATATCCGATCTGCTCGCCGGCTGCTTTCAACGCGACGTTCGCCGTGATCGCATGCAGGCGTTGATCGCCCACGCGGTCGAAGCGCTTGACGGCCACCGCGTGCCCGTCATGAAGCCGAAGCGCCTGCGTTGGCGCCACCCGTATTCGCGCCCGCGCGGCGAGCGTCATGGATGCGTGCTCGACCAAGGGTGTATCGGTCGAGTCGCCATCGGAAAACTTCACGACCCATTGATGACCGTCGATGGCAATCAGTGCTTTCGGTCGCGCGCCGCCCATCGTCCCGCCTGGGGCGATCAGTCGTTTTTGAGCTTCGGGAATCGGCTCGTTGGCGAGCACCTTCTTCACCAGTTCATCAATCGCGGCCACATTTTCCAATGACGGCATGGGTCCGAACCGTCGCGCAGAGTAGGTTTCGGGCGATGTCGACACACCCAATGCACCGAAGCGATCGTCGCCTGCGAAGTACAGGTATTCGAGCAGCGACAGGCGGGAGGGCTTGTCGACGAATCGAATCACGCGCTCGCCCCACCGGTCGGGCCTCGCATCATCGACCGCACCCGCAGCAGTGTCCTTCTCGCGAGGCAGGAATTCCTGGTCGATGAGGGGGAGGTCTTCACTCAGGGCGAACCCTCTCGCGAGCCAGCTGGCGTCATACCGCAGGGAGACTCCGCGCTGGGTTCGAGCCGTGTTGAGTTGCCCGATGTAGATCGGCGCACTTGGCTGCGCCAGCCACCACAGGTGGAGCTGGTCAGTCGGCCGATAGGCTGCATTTGCCTTACTCATCGCCGACTTTCTTGTCGCGCAATCGCGCATTGACGGACGCAGCGGAACGAACGGCTCGGCGCTTCATCGCTTCACGAACGTCCATTTCCAATGCCCCACGGTCATTGTTGGGATCGGCCAGCTCGGGCAAGGCTTGAACGCGCCCCATCAACCACAAAGCAGTTGCATAGATGCCCGCGCTCACGCCCGGGTCTCCCTGCTCCATGCGAATCAAGGTCGGTGCTGAAACGCCCAGCCGCTGCGCCCAGGCACGCTGCGATTCCTTGCGGCGCACTCGTGCGATGGCAAGGTTTTCGCCCAGACGTCGCAGCGCTTCTACTGCGATGGGCGGTAAAGAGACTAGAGCTGGCGTCGTCTTTGGCATAACATAAATGTTATATAAGTTGGCTGATTGGTCAAGTTTATGTTATTCAGAACGCAGTCAATCATGCCCTGTCGTAGGATGACCAGCCATCATTCACGGAGGCTTCACGATGCATTTCGGCTACACCATCGTCTACGTCAGCGACGTGGCGGCGTCGCTCGATTTCTTCGAGCGCGCATTCGGGCTCTCGCGTCGCTTCCTGCATGAATCCGGCGGCTATGGAGAGCTCGCGACGGGCACCACCGCGCTCGCCTTCGCCCAACACGAGGTGGCCCGCAGCAACCTCGGCTGTGACTATCTCGCCGCCGGCGCGAGCGGCAGCCCACTGGGCATGGAAGTCGGCCTCGTCACCGACGACGTTCAAGCCGCTTTCGACCGTGCCGTGCAGGCAGGGGCGCAGGCGATGGCATCGCCCGTCAACAAGCCCTGGGGACAGACCGTGGCCTATGTGCGATGCCCCGATGGGACGCTCGTCGAGCTGTGCACCGCGATGTAGTCGATCGAGTGCAGAGACATCCTGCGCCGTGCTGACCGCCTCTTCCAGCTTGTGCAACTCATTCGCGGCCGGGCTTGTCGACCGCCGAGCTCCTGGCCGAGCGGCTGGAGGTGTCAGCGCGAACGGTGTACCGCGACGTGGCCGACCTGCAGTCTCAGGGCGTGCCCATCGAAGGCGAGGCGGGTGTGGGCTACCGCATGCGGCCAGAGTACGACCTCCCGCCGCTAATGTTCACAAAGGACGAAGCCGGCGCCCTCGTGGCCTCGGTGCGCGTCGCGCAGCCGCGCCTTGACGCGGCACTGGCGTTCCATGCGGACGACGCCTTGTCGAAGATCCTCGCGATCCTGCCGAGGGCCGCACGGGCGGCCGCTAAAAGCCTCGCGGTCTATGGGCCGCCCGTCGGCCCGGACCGTGCCACGCGCGATTGGCTCGAAGCATTGGGTCGGAATCTCATCAACTGATCGTCGCTGACAAAGGACCAGCGTAAAGCCAAATGCTCCGCCAAAATCGGCTCACCATTGGACTGACATAGTCAAACTGTAAGTACTTGCAGGTTTACACCGTGTGCGCGATGGTGAGAATCCAGACCACTCAAGGGAGAGGATGCGAGTAACTGCAGAAGCAGTACCCGTCTGCTCGGCAACCACGCTGAGCTTCAACATATCGCAGGCACATCTGCGATATGTCGCATGGTGCATGCCAGCACTTCCTCCCCTTGCCGATGTCAACGCGTCGTGCTTCTCAGTTGCGTCTCGTCCTTTTCTTCTGGTTGTCGCGTACGGCTATTTCCCGGTGCGCTGGCAGTAGCTGATCTCAATGGAATTTGATTGCGAGCTCTCACTGGCAATCAATATGGGCTCGCCGTCCTCATGTTGCCTTCCCATATCGGGGAGACGGTGTCAGGCGCTGGGCAGATGGCAAGTGGCCAGAAAGATCCTTTTCGGGCCAATTCGTAAGCTCTCCATTTTCAGGTGAACAATGAAATCAAAACTTCTCGCAATTTCTGCAGTGTCAGTGTTGAGCGCAATTGCATTTCACGCCAATGCAACCAACTTGTACGCCCCAACCGTCTCTACCACGACCGTTCTTGATGGTGTGTCTGTTGACCTGTACGGATCCCTCGCCGACGTCGGTTCGAACGCACGACCATGGACTGCCGAGCTTTATGCGGGCGCTGGTGAATGTGTACGCTTCTTCGTCACAACCACAACATTTGATTCCGAGCTGACAGTCATCGCACCGAACGGTTCGGTCTATCGCGACGATGATGGAGGTGGCTCTTTGCGGCCCCTCGTTAAGATTGCAAGTGCGCCCAACTCCGGGTGGTATACCGTCCAAGTGGCTCACTACCTCGGCACTCCAACAAATGCTAACTTCACCTTGAAGTATGGACGTTACAACGCAGGCAACATCAATTGTTCCGGCGGTACGGTTCCTGTGTCTTCCGGCATAGAACCCGGAGCTTACAAAGCCCAATCAGTAGCGCCGGTGGTTGCTCCCAAGGCAGCCGATGCTCCCTGACTATTTCCAATTGCTTGTGCAATTGACTTCGGCTTGCTTGGACAGATAAGCCGAAGTATCTCGATCTGAACTTGCTCTGGGTGGCCGTTCATTTCTCATTGCGAGAAACGGATGGCAACCTCTGACGTCTTTTGAATTCTTGAGCAGTTCCTTCCTCGACTGAGAGGCTGAGTGGCCGCGCAGCTTTCCCGGAAAACTTCTCATCACCCCCTCGCGGAAAATCCGCTACGCTGTTCTTTGCAGGCCACGCGCCGCGGCGACCCCGTGCCTTGGGCCTCGCTTTCAGGTCCCCGCTGCCATCCGCAGCGAAGGGGACGTGCGCATTCGACATGAGCGTGGAGCATTGCGATGAGCCAGCACGAACCGTTGCGTCTGCACGTGCCGGAACCCACCGGGCGACCGGGTTGTCAGACCGATTTTTCCTACCTCAAGCTCGCCCGTGCGGGCGACGTGCGCCGACCCCCGGTCGACGCGGCGCCCGCCGACACCAGCGACCTCGCCCACACGCTGATTCGCGTGCTCGACGAAGCGCATGGCGCCATTGGTCCATGGGACCCGCACGCCGATCCGCAACTCCTGCGCCGCGGCCTGCGCGCGATGATGAAGACCCGCATCTTCGACGCGCGCATGCTGATTGCGCAGCGGCAGAAGAAGATCTCGTTCTACATTCAGTGCCTGGGCGAAGAGGCAATTGCGACGGGGCACGCCCTCGCGCTGCAGCACGGCGACATGAGTTTTCCGACCTACCGCCAACAAGGTCTCTTGCTCGCGCGCGAAGACGTGTCGATGGTCGACATGATCTGCCAGTTGATGTCGAACGAGCACGATGCGCTCAAGGGCCGGCAGCTTCCGGTGATGTACTCCGTCAAGCGCGCCGGCTTCTTCAGCATCAGCGGCAACCTCGCCACACAGTTCATCCAGGCGGTGGGTTGGGCGATGGCGTCGGCCATCAAGGGCGACACGAAGATCGCGTCGGCATGGATCGGCGACGGCGCCACCGCCGAATCTGACTTCCACACGGCCCTCACCTTCGCCCACGTGTACCGCGCCCCGGTGATCCTGAACGTGGTCAACAACCAGTGGGCGATCTCGACTTTCCAAGCGATCGCGGGCGGTGAAGCGACAACGTTTGCTGCACGCGGCGTGGGCTGCGGCATCGCCTCGCTGCGCGTGGACGGCAACGACTTTCTCGCCGTGCTCGCGGCCTCGCGCTGGGCAGCCGAGCGTGCGCGCAGCAACCTCGGGCCGACGCTGATCGAATGGGTGACGTATCGCGCCGGTGCGCACTCGACTTCGGACGATCCGTCCAAGTACCGGCCCGCCGACGACTGGGTGCGCTTCCCCCTTGGCGACCCGATCATGCGGCTCAAGAACCACCTCATCGGCATCGGCGCGTGGACGCAGAAGGAGCACGAGGACGCGCAGGCCGAACTCGAAGCGCAGGTGCTGGCCGCTCAAAAGGAGGCAGAACGCTACGGCAGCTTGCTGGACGGGCAAATCCCGCCGCTCTCGACAATGTTCGAGGACGTCTTCAAGGAAATGCCTGCGCACTTGCAGGATCAATATCGACAAGCCCAACAGGCGGGGGCATGAACATGCTCAAGAAGGCCAAAACGAGCGCGATCGAGCAGGACATCAGCGACGTGAAGAAGTCGCCGATGACGATGATTCAGGCGCTTCGTTCAGCAATGGACGTCATGCTCGAACGCGATGCGAACGTCGTGGTTTTCGGCCAGGACGTAGGCTACTTCGGCGGCGTATTTCGCTGCACCGAAGGGCTGCAGGCCAAGTTCGGCAAATCGCGTGTCTTCGATGCGCCCATCTCCGAAGGGGGCATCGTGGGCGCCGCCGTCGGCATGGCGGCGTACGGGCTGCGTCCGGTGGTCGAGATCCAGTTCGCGGACTACTTCTATCCTGCGTCCGATCAGATCGTGTCCGAAGCGGCGCGGCTGCGCTATCGCTCCGCAGGCGACTTCACCGCGCCTCTCACCATCCGCATGCCCTGCGGCGGCGGCATCTACGGTGGACAGACGCACAGCCAGAGCCCGGAGGCGCTGTTCACGCATGTCTGCGGCATTCGAACGGTGATGCCATCGAACCCGATCGATGCGAAGGGGCTGCTGATCGCCTCGATCGAGAACGACGATCCCGTGGTCTTTCTGGAACCGAAGCGGCTGTACAACGGACCTTTCGACGGGCATCACGACAGACCGATCGTGCCGTGGTCCAAGCATCCGCTGGGCGAAGTGCCCGAGGGGTACTACACGGTGCCACTGGACTCGGCGTCGGTGTTTCGGCCGGGAAAGGATATGACGGTGCTGACGTACGGAACGATGGTGTTTGTGTCGGAGGCAGCGGCCAGCGAAACTGGCATCGATGCCGAGATCATCGACCTGCGCACGCTTTGGCCACTGGACTTGACGACCGTGGTCGAGTCGGTGAAGAAGACTGGCCGATGCGTGGTCGTGCACGAGGCGACGCGCACGAGCGGCTTCGGGGCGGAGTTGGTGTCACTGGTGCAGGAGCATTGCTTCTATCACCTGGAAGCCCCGATCGAGCGCGTAGCGGGGTGGGACACGCCGTATCCGCATGCGTTGGAGTGGGCGTACTTTCCCGGTCCCGAGCGAGTCGGCCAAGCCTTGAAGCGCGCGATGGAGGCATGATGGGCATTCACACCATCAAGATGCCGGACATCGGCGAAGGCATTGCAGAAGTCGAACTCGTCGCGTGGCATGTGAAGCCGGGCGATGTAGTCGATGAAGACCAAGTACTTGCAGATGTCATGACGGACAAGGCGAATGTGGAGGTTCCGTCGCCGGTGAAAGGGACTGTGTTGGCGTTGGGCGGCGACGTGGGGCAGGTACTTGCGGTGGGCTCGGAGTTGATTCGCATCGAGGTGGCAGAGACCGCTGAGGCTGGCGCGGTGGAACGGGCGACGAAGGTGGGTGCCATGTCTGCGGCTCGCCCCTCACCCCAACCCTCCCCCCAGTCTCCCCAGAGGGGCGAGGGAGTCCGGCCCGAGGCCGCGAGTGCTGCGCCGTCTCAGACGAGACGCGTTTCGACCGGAGGCTCCTTGGAGGAGCCTGTGATGCACGTATCGGAGATTCAACGAAGCGACCGCCCCATCGCCACTCCCTCGGTGCGCCGCCGCGCGTGGGAACTTGGCATCGACCTTCAGTCCGTCAAGGCCACAGGCCTCGGCGGCCGCATCATGCACGGCGATCTTGAAGCTCACGTCGCCAAACACGGCTCTTCAACCCCGTCTCGGGCACTGGCAGGAGAGCGGCAGGATGAAGGCGTCGTCACCATCACCACGACCCCGAACTACGCCGAACGGAACGACGAACAGCAAATCCCGGTGATCGGTGTGCGGCGCAAGATCGCGCAGAAGATGCAGGAGTCCAAGCGACGCATCCCGCACTTCACCTATGTCGAGGAGGTCGACGTCACCGATGTCGAAATCCTGCGCTCACAACTGAACATCAGGTTCGGTGCCCAGCGCGGCAAGCTCACCCTGCTGCCCTTCCTCGTCCGCGCCGCGGTGATCGCCTTGCGCGATTGCCCGCAGATCAACGCGCGCTTCGATGATGAGGCCGGGATCGTGACGCGCCACGGCGCCGTGCACATCGGCGTCGCGACGCAGACGGCGGCGGGATTGATGGTGCCGGTTCTCAGGCATGCGGAAACTCGCGACCTGTGGTCCTGCGCATCCGAAGTCTCGCGGCTCGCCGACGCAGCGCGCGCCGGCAAGGTCACGCGCGACGAGCTGACGGGGTCGACCCTCACGATCACAAGCCTCGGAGCCTTGGGCGGCATCGCGTCAACGCCGGTCATCAACCATCCCGAAGTTGCGATCGTGGGCGTGAACCGCATCGTTGAACGGCCGGTATACCGCAACGGCACCATCGTTCCACGACAGTTGATGAACCTGTCCTCGTCCTTCGATCACCGAGTGGTCGATGGCATTGATGCCGCGAAGTTCGTGCAGGCGATCCGCTCGCTGCTGGAAGTACCCACGACCTTGTTCGTTGAATAGGAGCGGATGAAGTGCGAAGGCGACGCACAAGCGTCCCGTTGGCGTCAAGGAATGCAGATCAGGAGCGGAGCAATTTTGCGAGTTCGTGGATTGCCACTGCGCTCAGCCCCAGAAACACCACGATGGCGATCACGAGGCCCTTGAAGCCGAAGCCTGAGCCGCTGCGACGGCGTGCGACACGGGCATTGAGTTCGCTCGGCACGTGGTAGCCGGAGAGCACGGAGTAGCCCGTGGTGTGCGTGAACTCACTGGGGCGCTCTTCGGCAGGCTCTTCGTCCCAAGCAAAGATGTGTGGGTGGCTGCGCATGAGGACCATTGTTCGACTTCGAAGAAAAAAGGGAATGCCGCAGATGAGGGCCCCTTATTCGCGGAGCGGGGAATTCCCTACGCCCAAGTGAAAGTCCGCGCAAAGCGCAGCCATGGCTTGGCCATGGCGAGCATTTGCAACGACGAGCATGGGGCTTTGGCGTGATGAGCGGGCGTGACCGAAATACTCTCAGCCTCTGCCTCGCTACTGGCGTACGCCCTCGATGGAAATCAGCAGTCGCACCTTGTCCCCGACGAAGGGCAGGCCAAAGGTGCTGCCGTAGTCGCTGCGCAAGATGTCGGCCTCGAAGTCGCCGCCGCACACCTCGCGATTGCGCATTGCGTCAACGCGGCAGGCGAAGTTGGAGGCGTTCAGCGACAAGGGTTTGGATACGCCGCGCAGCGTGAACTCGCCGCGCAGGGAGTTCAGGTGATCGCCGTCGAAGTGCAACTGCTTCGCGATGAAGTAGGCTGTTGGATAGGCATCGGTCGAGAGAAAGCGGCCGCCGCGCAGCACGTTGTCAAGTGCTGGCACGCCGCTTGACACCGAGCCGGTGGCGATGCTGACGGACACCTCGCCGTTGGCCTTGTCGCGGTCCAGGACGATGCTGCCCTCGACCGTGTCGAAGCGGCCGCGATGTGTGGAGGTGCCGAAGTGCCGCGTTTCCCAATACACCTTGGTGTGGGACGCATCGATCGTGTAAGTCACCGGCTCCGCATTCGCCGAGAAGGCGGGCATGCAGGAGGCTGCGAAAAGAACCGATCGAAGGACATTCATCGCAGCACCTCCGTCGAATTACTTACTGCTTGACCGCTTCCACCTGGATCAGCAGGCGAATGTTGTCGGGCAGCCCGTATTGCAGGCCGTAGTCCATGCCCCACTGGGTGCGCGCAATCGTGGTTTCGAAGTCTCCGCCGCATACCTCGCGCTTGAGCAGAGGGTTGTTGTAGCAGTTGAAGTTGGTGGCTTTGAGCGTGACCGGCACGGTCTTGCCGAGCATCGTCAATTGGCCTGCGACGCCGGAGACTTTGTCACCTTCGAAGTTGAATTTGTCGCTCACGAACTTGACGCTCGGCGCTTGGGCGGCATCGAAGAAGTCCTTGCCCTTCAGGTGAGTGTCGAGCGCGGGAACACCCGTGCTGATCGACGAGGTGTCGAGCGTGATCTCGGCCTTGCCGACCTTGGCCGCGCGGTCGAAGGCAACCGTGCCTTCCTTTTTGTCGAAGCGGCCGCGCAGCGTCGAGGTGTTGAAGTGCTTGGCTTCGAAGGTCACGAAAGTGTGCGTCGGATCGATCGCATAGGTCGCGGTTTCTGCCTGGGCGATGCCGGCCAGGGAAAGGACGGCAAGGGCGAGGAGGGCTTTCTTCATGGCTTGGTAAGGATGGTGGAGGTGGAAAGAATCAGAGCGTGGGAACGCCCGTGAGGGACAACTTGAATTTCACTTGCACATCGTTTGCGACCATGGACGTGTCTTTCCAGTCGCCGTCGCCGATGCGAAAGTCGAGCCGCTTGATGGTGAATGCGCCGGAGGCCGTGGTGTTGGTGCCGGCCTGCGCAAGCGCCACCGGCACGATGACATCGCGACTGGAACCCTTGATGTTGAGCTTGCCTGCCACATCGAACTTGCCACCGCCCAGCGCCTTCACGCTGGTCGACTCAAAGGTCGCCTGAGGAAACTGCTTGATCGAAAACCAGTCGGGCTTGGCGAGCTCGGCTTCTGTCTCGGCCGCGCCGAGCGAGGCGCTCGCGAGATCGATGGTCAGCGCGATCTTGGCGGCGTCGGGCTTCTTCGGATCGAAGGCCACTTGCGCGTCGAACTTCTTGAACTTGCCGTCGACGGGCACGCCCATCTGCTTGCTGGTGAAGCTGATCTCGCTTTGCGCGGGCAGAAGCTTTTGCTGCGCGCAGGCTGGCATTGCGGTCGATGCGAGCAGGGCCAATGCGACGGTCGCGAAATAGGTCTTGGTGGAGGTTTTCATTCGGTCTGTTCTCTCTTCATTGCTTCTGGAGCCACATGCGCGACAGGATGTTGTCGCGGTCGATGAAGTGATGCTTGAGCGCCGCAGCGACGTGGGCGAGGACGACGATGGCCATCAGCCATGCAAGCCGCTCGTGCCAAGGCTTGATGGCTTGGGCCAAGGCCTTGTCGACCGGCACGAAATCCGGGAGGGGAAGCACGCCGAAGGCCACGATCGGGAAACCCGCCGCTGAGCTGTAGGCCCAGCCGACCAAGGGCACGGCAAAGAACAGCACGTACAACACGTTGTGCGCCGCATGGGCCGCGCCGCGTTGCACGGGCGACATCGGCAGATCGGCCGGCGGCTTGTGCATGAGGCGCCAGGCGAGCCTCACGAACGAGAAAGCGAGGATGGTCACGCCCGCCCATTTGTGCCAGTTGTAAAGCTTGAGCCGCTGCGGAGAAAGCGGCAGGTCAGCCATGTACAGACCCAGGGCGAAAGAGGTCACCAGTCCGAGCCCGAGGAGCCAATGCAGCACGATGGCAGTGCCGGTGTAGCGCGATGGTGTGGAGTCGGTCATGGCGGGTTGTTGAAACTTTAGTGGTCTTGGCGACATACGAGTCTGACGGGCACGACGGACGCACTTTAGGTGTACGGCGTGTGTGGGCATTTCATCCGGCTTGTCGGAGGCATTCAAATTTTTGAACGAAGAGCCGAACTGTCACGAAACGTCAATACCCACATCAAACATTTCAGGCTCCCGCTCGGATGTCTTCGGTCCTGCGCCTTCAATTGCGATAGGCGTGGCGTCAACTTCACCGCGTAATGCCTCGGATACGGCAGATCGATTTTGAGTTCCGTCTTGATTCGACCCGGAAGTGACGATGCAAGCTATTCGTATGCCACCGGTCTACACTCGAGGTCCAAGCTGTCTAGACCACTTCCATCATGGCATTCGAAGCCTGTGTACTGACACCCGGCACCATACCGCTGCTCGTTTCGTTCCCTCATGTGGGAACCGACATTCCGTCCAGTATGGCGCGGCACATGACGCCGGCCGCACTGCTTCTTGCAGATACCGACTGGCACTTGCCGCAACTCTATGCCTTCGTGCGCGAAATGGGTGCGAGTACGCTGGTGCCGCGTTATTCGCGCTACGTGATCGACCTGAATCGACCGCCCGAGGACATCAACCTGTACCCTGGGCAGGACACGACGGGGCTTGTGCCGATCGACACCTTTCGCAAGGAGGCGATTTACCTGCCGGGCGAAGAGCCTGACGAAGCAGAGATCGCCGAGCGGCGCGATCTGTACTGGCGCCCGTACCACGAGGCGCTGGCATCGGAGCTGGCGCGGCTTCGCGCAGCGCACGGCCATGCGGTACTGTGGGACGCGCATTCGATTGCGAGTGTGCTGCCGCGATTTTTCGAAGGCCGGTTGCCCGATCTCAACCTCGGCACCGCCGACGGAAGCTCCTGCGCACCCGACGTGCAAGCGGCAGCCGAATCTGTGCTCGATGCGCAAAGCGTCTTCACCCACGTGACGAATGGGCGATTCAAGGGCGGCTACATCACCCGGTACCACGGCCGTCCGGAAGACGGCGTTCACGCGCTCCAGATGGAGATGTGCCTGCCAACGTACATGGACGAGACCGCACCGTTTGCCTATCGGCCCGACTTGGCGACACGCGTGCAGCCATTTCTACATCGCATGCTCGATGCCGTTGTGAAAGCGGCGGCGTAGAGGGGTCGCGCCGATCGCATACGACAGTTCGGCCGGGTGGTCGATGTTCCAGAGGCACAAGTCGGCCTGCCTGCCGACTTCGATGCTTCCGTGAGTTGCCTGCAAGCCCAGTGCTTGCGCCGCATGGCGGGTGACGCCGAGCAGTGCCTCGGACGGGGTCATGCGGAACAGCGTACAGGCCATGTTCATCATCAAGGGCAGATGCGTGGTCGGGCTGGTGCCGGGGTTGCAGTCCGTCGCGATCGCCATGGGCACACGGTGCTTGCGGAAGAGGTCGATGGGCGGCACGCGCGTGTCGCGCAGGAAGTAGAAGGCGCCTGGCAGCATCACGGCCACCGTCCCGGCGCGCGCCATCGCTTGAACACCGGCTTCGTCGATGTGTTCAAGATGGTCCGCAGAGAGTCCGCCGAATTCCGCCGCGAGGGCCGCACCTTGCTGGTTGGACAACTGCTCTGCGTGGAGCTTGACCGGCAGCTTGTGCGCTCGCGCCGCCTCGAACACGCGTCGCGTCTGCGCAGGGCTGAAGCCGATGGTCTCGCAAAAGGCATCCACGGCATCGGCGAGGCCTGATCGTGCCGCCTCGGGAATGATGCGGTGCACGATCTCGTCGACGTATTCTTCGGCGCGCCCTTCGAACTCGGGCGGCAATGCGTGAGCGGCCAGCAGGCTCGTGCGAACGTTGATGGGGAAACGCTCGCCGAAGTGGCGGGCGACCTGCAGACACTTCAACTCATGTTCGAGCGACAGCCCGTAGCCTGACTTGATCTCGACCGTCGTGACGCCGTGGCGCATGAGACTTTGCAGGCGCTTGGCAGATTGTTCGAAAAGGCTCGTTGGGTCGGCCTCGCGAGTGAGCCGGACCGTGGACCGAATCCCGCCGCCGGCTCGCGCAATCTCTTCGTAGCTCGCGCCCTGCAATCGCAGTTCGAACTCGCGTGCGCGGTCGCCTGCGTAGACCAAGTGGGTATGGCAATCGACGAGGCCGGGCGTGAGAAGCGCGCCTTGGCCGTCGCACTCGGACGCAGCGGCCAGCGTGGCTGGGAGCCGATCCATCGGGCCGACAGCCTCCACACGACCCGCCTTGACGGCGACGAAGCTGGACGGCGAGACGGGGCAGGCATCGTCGGTGCACGAGACGATGCGCACGTCCGTGATCAGAAGGTCGACAGGTGCGTTCATGCGGTCATGCCTCGTCCAGCAGTTGCTTGCGAGCTGCAAGGAATGCCCGGCGCGAGTCGGCTTGCAAGGCATGCTGGCCGTCGCGCACGCGGCACTTTCCGCCAACCCACACTTCGCGCGGTGCGGTGTCAGGATGGCTCGCGAAGATGTGACTCGATAGTGCTTGCGAGGCCGTCAGGCCGTTCGCGACCTCGTGGGACAAGACCGCGAAATCTGCACGCTGGCCGGGCGCGAATCCGGCGATCGGCCGCGCGCTCGCACGCGCGCCACCGGCGACTGCGTCGAGCCAAAGACGCTCTGCCACGACGGGTCGCGTGGAAGATGCAAGAACATTGCGCTTCTGGCTGGCCAGCCGTTGGGTGTATTCGAGCAGGCGCAATTCCTCTGCCGCATCAACGGTGGCGTGGCTGTCCGAGCCGATGCCCCAGGCGCCGCCGGCCTCGAGGTAGCGCGACGCGGGAAACACGCCGTCGCCGAGATTGGCTTCTGTGCTCGGACACAGCCCCGCGACCGCGCCGCTTTTTGCCATGGCGGTCAACTCCGCTTCGTCAACATGCGTCGCATGTACCAGGCACCAACGCTCGTCGACGTCGGCGTGATCGAGCAACCATTGCACCGGCCGCGCGCGACTCCAGGCAATGCAATCGTCGACCTCGCGCTGCTGTTCGGCGATGTGAATGTGAACCGGGGCGCGCGGGTCCATGGCATGCAGGCCCTGGACCACTTCGTTCAACGCCTGGGGCGGCACGGCGCGCAGCGAGTGCGGTGCGACGCCGACCGTCGCATCGCTCGCATGCACACGCTCGACGATGCGCAGTAAATCGTCGACATCGTTGATGAACCGGCGCTGCCCCAGCACCGGCGGCCTGGCACCGAACCCGCTGGCTTGATAGAGCACGGGCAGCAGCGTGAGCCCGATGCCCGCGCGCTTGGCTGCGGCGACGATGCCGAGCGCCATTTGCGCAGGCTCCGCGTAGGGCCGACCGTGCGTGTCATGGTGCACGTAGTGGAACTCGCACACCGACGTGTAGCCGGCTCGCAGCATCTCGATGTAGAGGTGCGTGGCGATGTCTTCGAGAGACTGCGGACTGAGTGCGCAAGCAAAGCGGTACATGTGCTCGCGCCACGTCCAGAAGCTGTCGTCGGCCGACGCACCCACTTCGCGGCGGTATTCGGTAAGGCCGGCGAAGGCGCGCTGGAAGGCGTGTGAATGCAGGTTTGGCATGCCAGGCACGACGCAACCGGGCGCACGTGGAATTCCCGCGATGCCGGCGGCATTCGGCGTCACGCTGATCAAGCTTCCGGCCGTATCCCACACCAGCAAGACATCATTCGCCCAGCCCTGTGGGAGCAAGGCGTGCGGCGCAAGTAGCGCTCGGGCCGTGTCAATGCGTTGCGTTGTGCTCATGCTGCATCCCGGCAGAGCTCATGCAATTGCACAAGGAGAAGTCGCGTGTCGGCGGTTTGCGCGCAGGCCTTGCGTGACGGTGCTCCGCAACGCCAAAGTGCACCCTGGCCTTCTCGGAGGATTGTTGTCGGCATTGCGTCAGCGTCGATCGTCACCTCGCCCCGCGCGCAGTACACGAACGACGCCGGAGCGAGCTCGATGTTGCCTGCGCCCAAGTCCTCAGTGACATCGGCGCGCCATTTCGATCTGCGAACCATGACGTTGAAGTCGATACAGCCACCGTCGATCAGTGCGGCCCCCATGGGCACCTCGCCTGCAAAGCGGAACGGCTCGAAGGGCGTGTTCAGCCTCATGTCGATGGCGCCATCTTCGGACCTTAGCTGCATGCCGCGTCCTTGCAACAGCACGATGCACCGATCGATACCGGGGAAAGCCGAAAAGGGCGCATCGCGGGCGATCTCTGCCACGCTGATGCGCCAGTCGAAGTCGGCGAAGTTTGCATCGACCGGCCCCACAGCAATCTCGCGCGTGAGGCCCGCGCCGTTCTTCCAGGGCTGGACAGTCGTCTCGCGCAAGTCAATGATCGTTGGCGACACGGGCATCAACGACCGATCATCGGCAGGTTCAGCCCCTGCACATGCGCCGTCTTGACGGCGAGGTCGTACCCCGCATCGGCGTGCCGCATCACGCCCGATCCGCTGTCGTTCACGAGCACTCGCGCCAGACGCTTGGCCGCTTCATCCGTGCCGTCGGCGACGATGACCATGCCCGAGTGCTGCGAGTACCCCATGCCGACGCCGCCACCGTGGTGGATGGACACCCATGTCGCACCGCCCGCCACGTTGAGCAGCGCGTTCAGCAGCGGCCAGTCGGACACCGCGTCCGTGCCGTCCTTCATCGCCTCGGTCTCGCGGTTGGGGCTCGCCACCGAGCCGGTGTCGAGGTGATCGCGACCGATCACGATCGGCGCCTTCAGTTCACCGCTCTTCACCATCTCGTTGAAGGCGAGACCCGCGAGGTGCCGCTCGCCAAGCCCGAGCCAGCAGATACGCGAAGGCAACCCTTGGAACGCGATGCGCTCCGCCGCCATGTCGAGCCAGCGATGCACGTGGTGATTGTTCGGGAAGAGCTCCTTGAGCTTGGCGTCAGTCTTGCGAATGTCCGACGGATCGCCCGACAGCGCGACCCACCGGAACGGCCCTTTGCCTTCGCAAAACAGCGGGCGGATATAGGCGGGCACGAACCCGGGAAAGGCAAACGCGTTCTTCACGCCCTGGTCAAAAGCAACTTGGCGGATGTTGTTGCCGTAGTCGACCGTCGGCACGCCCATTCCATGGAAGTCGAGCATGGCCTGCACATGCACGGCGCACGATTGCGCAGCCGCCTGCTGAAGCCGCTCATGCTGCGACGTATCGCGCTGGGCTGCGCGCCATTGCTCCACGCTCCATCCCAAAGGCAGGTAGCCATTGATGAGATCGTGGGCCGAGGTCTGGTCGGTCACGATGTCGGGTTTGGCCCCACCGGCTTTCGCGCGGCGGACGAGCTCGGGAAGAATCTCTGCGGCATTGCCCAGCAGGCCGATAGAGATCGCTTCGCGACGGCTCGTGTGATGCGCGATCAATGCGAGTGCGTCTTCGAGATCCTTGGCCTGCTTGTCGAGATAGCGCGTGCGCAAGCGGAAGTCGATGCTCGACTGCTGGCACTCGATGTTGAGCGACACCGCTCCCGCGAATGTGGCAGCCAGCGGCTGCGCGCCACCCATGCCGCCGAGGCCCGCGGTGAGAATCCAGCGCCCCGCCAGATCGCCGCCATAGTGCTGACGTCCGGCTTCGGCGAAGGTCTCGTAGGTGCCCTGCACGATGCCTTGCGTGCCGATGTAGATCCACGAACCGGCGGTCATCTGGCCGTACATGAACAGGCCGCGGCGATCGAGTTCGTTGAAATGCTCCCAGGTGGCCCACTTTGGCACGAGGTTCGAGTTGGCAAGCAGCACGCGCGGTGCGTCGGGGTGGGTTTTGAACACGCCCACCGGTTTGCCCGATTGAATCAACAGCGACTCATCGCTTTCAAGAACCCTCAGGCACTCGAGGATTTTGTCGAACGACGCCCAGTCGCGGGCGGCGCGGCCGATGCCACCGTAAACGACCAGGTCCTCGGGGCGCTCGGCAACGCCGGGATCGAGGTTGTTCTGGATCATGCGGAATGCCGCTTCGGTGAGCCACGACTTGCAATTGAGCGTCGTGCCCTGCGGTGCGCGTACGACACGGCCGGGCGCACTTCGGGCGTCTATGGCGGTGCTGGCGATCTGGTTCAGGTCATTGGAATGCATGCGAGTCCTCGCGGGAGTCTTCTCGAAAATTCTTGGATAAGATGAAGTGGTCTAGACCACTTTAGCGGCAGCATGCGTGAAGTCGTGAGCGCCGTCAAGTTCCGACATGCTGCGCGGAGATCCCGGGGCCCGGGGGAGTTTAGATCTATGCACAAAAAGCATGGCTACTTGCCAAATCCGTCATTGCCATGCATTCAGGGTTAACCCTAAACTGCGCTCATAGGGTTTTCCCGTAATTCGAGGAATCGATCATGAGCAATACCGTCACTCTTCAGTTCTCCCTTCGCACCGTCGCTCCCCGCTTTGCGCAACCCATTGGCCGCAGCGTCGCCAGCGCAGTTGCCGCGCTTGCATCCTGGATGCGCCCCAGTGCGGAGAGCCCGGCAGAAGCCGCTGCCCGCCTGCGCAGCATGGCCAACCAATACAGCTCCCAGCCAAGCTTTGCCGCCGACCTGCGCGCAGCGGCGGACCGCCATGAGCAACAAGCCGGCATTCAGTAAGGATTTGGCCCGGAATAAGTTCCCGTTTTGGGGGGCGCTGGGCGGGATGCGATGCAAGGCACTCCGAGCGCCGTGTGGCGAGCCACACACGTGAAGCAACGCCGCAGCGCGCCCGCCCTGCGCCCCCAAAACGGGAAATTGTTTCGGGCCAAATCCTAAAAGCATGCGCACCGCCTTCTCCTTGAACATCAAGTGGAAGGGCGCCATCGGGATAGGGGCCGATCATCGCTGATCGGGCCCCTCCCACACCACCCGGCATGCGGGCCCGCACCGGGCGGTTCGAGAAGTTGAGGTCATGAGAGTTTG